>CALZOU010000089.1 GCA_945827805.1 uncultured Lachnospiraceae bacterium | reverse complement strand
GTATCGTCGGCAGCGTCAGATGTGTATAAGAGACAGCCGTAGTCAAGGCTAAAGGTGTCCTGGCTTTTGATGAGGGTAATGACAAAATGAGGAAACTGTCTGCCTCCATCCGTGAAGGAGCCATGGCATACCTCAAACGTCAGTACAAGGTACTGATCATCTTTTTTATTGCCATGTTTGTGATTCTGTCAATCATGGCATCCTTCGGCATGCTTACCTGGTTTGTTCCGGTAGCTTTCGTTGTCGGCGGATTTTTCTCCGGATTGTCCGGATATGTGGGCATGTCTATTGCCACAAGAGCTAACGCAAGAACTGCAAACGCATGTCAGACAGGCCTGAACAAAGGTCTTCGCATCGCATTCTCCGCAGGTTCCGTTATGGGATTTACTGTAGTTGGTCTCGGCCTTCTTTACATTTCCGTATGGTATCTGCTGCTTAAAGTTGTATTTGGTATGGATGAAGGCGCTATCACCAGTGCTATGCTGACTTTCGGTATGGGTGCATCTGCCATGGCGCTGTTTGCCCGTGTCGGCGGTGGTATTTATACCAAAGCTGCTGACGTTGGTGCTGACCTGGTAGGTAAGGTTGAAGCCGGTATTCCGGAGGATGATCCGCGTAACCCGGCAGTTATCGCCGATAACGTAGGTGATAACGTAGGTGACGTTGCCGGTATGGGTGCCGATCTTTATGAGTCCTATGTAGGATCCATTATTTCTGCATGTGCTCTGGGCTACACTGCATTTGCCGGTTCTGCTACCGTATCTGCTCCGGCTGCTGTTACCTTCCCGCTGCTTCTGGCTGCCGTAGGTATCATCTGCTCCATGATCTGTACATTCCTGGTTAAGACGGGAGAGAGCACCGCACAGACAGAGCTTCTGAAGGCCCTGAGCCGCGGTACCAACACCAGTGCTATCCTGATCGCCATTCTGGCTATCCCGATGGTATACTTCGTATTCGGATCCGGAAATCTTGGTATTTACGGAGCTATCGTTTCCGGTCTTCTTGCCGGTGTGCTGATCGGACATTTTACAGAATATTATACTTCTGATACTTACAAACCCACCCAGAATCTGGCCGCTGAGTCCCAGACAGGTGCTGCTACCATCATCATCGGCGGTATCGGTCTTGGTATGATGTCCACTATGGCTCCGGTGATCATCATCGGTATCTGTATCATGTGTGCTTTCGGGTTCACCGGTGGATTTGCTGATGCCAACATGGGTCTGTATGGTATTGCTCTGGCAGCTGTTGGTATGCTGTCTACACTGGGTATCACTCTGGCAACAGATGCTTATGGTCCTATCGCTGATAATGCCGGCGGTATTGCCGAGATGGCAGGTCTTGATCCGGAAGTAAGAGAGCGTACAGATGCTCTGGATTCTCTGGGCAACACCACAGCAGCTACAGGTAAAGGTTTCGCTATCGGTTCTGCTGCGCTGACTGCTCTGGCTCTGATCGCTTCCTACGTACAGCAGGTACAGCTGGTAGGCGGTCCGGACATTCAGCTGGATCTGCAGGTCATGAACCCGGCAGTTCTGGTCGGTATCTTCGTGGGTGCCTGTCTGCCGTTTGTATTTGCAGCTCTGACTATGAATTCTGTAGGCCGTGCCGCACAGAGTATCGTTATCGAGGTTCGTCGTCAGTTCAAAGAGATCGCCGGTATCATGGAATACAAGGCAGATCCGGACTATGCTACCTGTGTTGAGAAATGTACATCATCTTCTCTGCATGAAATGATCCTGCCGTCCGTACTGGCTATCGTTACTCCGATCGTTGTTGGTCTGATCCTTGGCTACAACGGTGTTATCGGTATGCTGACGGGTTCTACTGCAACAGGTTTCCTTCTGGCCATCTTCATGTCCAACTCCGGTGGAGCATGGGATAATGCCAAGAAACATATCGAGGCTGGAAACTTCGGCGGTAAGGGAAGCGAGTGCCATAAGGCAGCCGTTGTTGGTGATACTGTAGGAGATCCGTTTAAGGATACTTCAGGTCCGTCCATCAACATCCTGATCAAGCTGCTTTCCATGGTTTCCATCGTGTTTGCTGCACTGATCGTTAACTTCCATATTTTCTAAATCTGATTCCACCTCAGATTTGCCATTAAAATTAAAATAAAATTAAGCGGTGTTGTCTGAAAGTTCAGAGAACGCCGCTTTTTTGAACTTAAAAGACAATATATTGGTTAAAAAAGTTTAAAATAATATTGACATATAGAAAGAAGTTGATTATAGTTAATAACGGAACATTTACGAGATGAAGTTCGCAGGAAAGAGGTTTGAACCCGCCGAAGGAGTAACGCTCTCAGGTGCCTGTGTCAGGTGAAAACTGCGAATGGATCGTATCTCTGGAGACATCCGGCAAGACCGGAGGCCGAAGGTGCAACACATGCTGTATTACATGTGAATCTCTCAGGCGAAAGGACAGAGAATGCTGAACAAAGGCGTTCTGTATGTTGTTTTGTTTTGAGAGCCCAAAGTAAAGGGCTCTTTTTCTTGTTCTTTTTTAGAAAAAAGGAATAAAGAAAGGGCTGGGAGTATACAGGTATACTCTACCGGAACTGTGATGGCGTGTCACAGGTATATTCCGTCAAAACTGACAGACAGGAGAGAGAAAAAAATGGAACAATCAATCTGGCAAATCGTAGACAAACTTATCGTGAAACTGGACGATCTGATCTGGGGCGTACCACTGATGGTGCTGATCCTTCTTGGAGGCATCCTTTTGACCGTGCGCACAAGAGGACTTCAGGTCAGCAGATTAGGGCTGGCTTTGAAATGGATGTTCAAGAATGAGGAAGACGGCGAAGGCGAGATCAGCAGCTTTGGTGCTTTGTGTACAGCCCTAAGCGCAACCATCGGTACAGGAAACATTGTCGGTGTAGCTACTGCCGTATGCGCCGGTGGTCCCGGAGCACTATTCTGGATGATCGTAGCGGCTTTCTTCGGAATGGCAACCAAATATTCCGAAGGCCTTCTGGCCGTAAAGTATCGTGTGATCGATAAAAACAATCACAGTCTCGGCGGACCTTTCTACTACATAGAAAAAGGTATGGGAAAGAACTTCAAATGGCTGGCAAAGCTGTTCGCCATTTTCGGTGTTTTGGCCGGTCTGATGGGTATCGGTACCATTACACAGATCAATGGTATTTCCACAGCAGCCCAGAGCTTTTTTGATCCCAACAGCACTATGATGATCAACATTCCGCTGATCGGTGCTTATCCTGTAGTTACAGTACTTGTAGCTGTTGTTGTTACTCTGTTCGTCGCTCTGGTTCTGATCGGCGGTGTAAAACGTATCGCAAGTGTAAGCCAGATCGTGGTACCTTTTATGGCAGTGATCTATTTCATCTTTGCACTGATCCTGATCATCTGCAATATTACACAGGTTCCCGCAGCTATCGTTACTATCGTTAAAGGTGCATTCAATCCGCAGGCTGTAACCGGCGGTGTTGTCGGAAGTATGATCGTGGCTATGCAGAAGGGTGTTGCCCGTGGTATTTTCTCCAATGAGGCCGGTCTTGGTAGCGCACCTATCGCTGCAGCTGCCGCACAGACAAAAGAGCCGGTTCGCCAGGGTCTGGTCAGCATGACCGGTACATTTATCGACACTATCGTAATTTGCAGCATGACCGGTCTGGCCGTAGTACTTACCGGTGCATGGCAGGTAGAAGGTATTGAAGGTGTAGCTGTAACCAGCTACGCATTCCAGAACGGACTGCCGATTCCGCCCACAGTTTCCGCATTTGTGCTGATGATCTGCCTGGTATTCTTCGCGTTCACCACGATCCTCGGATGGGATTATTACAGCGAGAGATGCCTGGAATACCTGACCGGAGGCAAAGGACTTAAAGTTTATCGCTGGCTGTACATTCTGGCAGTATTCGCAGGTCCCTTCATCACCGTAAGCGCCGTATGGACGATCGCGGATATCATGAACGGTCTCATGGCCTTCCCGAACATGATCGCCCTGTTCGCCTTAAACGGTGTCGTAGCCAAAGAAACCAAAGACTTCTTTGATAAGAAGAAACACCTGACTGACTAAAACTCAAACTGCAGTAGACAAATGGATGGCGACCCCACTGCGGCAGATTTATATATGTTTTCAAGCGACTTTCCGAGCACGACTCCGAGACCCTAGTATAGCGTTCGATAATAACTGGATCAATCACTGGCCTGCTTCTCCGATTGCACAGGTCAAAAATCCTCAGCGTAGCCCGCTACGCCTGCGTTTTTTGACCTGCACACTCGAAGAAGCATTCTGCGTGATTGATCCAGTTATTATCGAACGCTATACTAGGCTCGGAGCGAGCGCAGGCGGAGCGCAGAAAACATATATAAGTCTGTAGCAGCGGGTTCGACGTCCATCGTCCGTCCCTGAAAAATAAATTATATACAAAACTATACCAACGGGTCCATCGTCCGTCCTCTCCAAAAAACAAATATGAAAATAAAATGAAAAATTATTGGAAACAGGGAAAACCCCGGCAGATTTGTTGACAAAACAAAATGTCATTGCTAGAATAAGGCAGATATAATTCATGTAAAATCAAAGGAAAAAAGGGATATCCTATATCCCGGAGGAGATATGAAACAAAGAGAATACTTTAAACGAATAGTCGTTTTTCTCCTGGGCATTATTTATCTGATCGCGGTTTCCGCAGTTTTTGCGTATGCCTGGTATGGATTTTACCGTCTGCGGATCACGGCGCCTTTCTGGAGACGTGGTAATTACGTATTGATCGGTATATATGCGATCATAACATTTATGTTTTCGAAGATCAGCGGCGGACTTCGTGTCGGTTTTATGAAAAAACTGGATATTGTATATGCGCTGGCTATTTCCAGTGTCTGTGCGAATGTGATCGAGTATTTTCAGATCGTACTGATCCATCGATGGTTTTTGCCGGTAACACCCATGTTGCTGGTACAGCTTTGTGATTTTGTGATCATTATCCTTTGGACATTTCTCAGCGGTGCCATATACATATGTCTGTATCCGCCGCACAGAATGCTTCTTGTTTATGGAGACAGAAAACCGGACAGCTTTGTACAGAAGGTTGGCAAGCGAAACGACAAATATGATATTTGTGCCAAGGTTAATATCAATGAGGCGGGAGAGGAAGAAGTCTACCGTATGATGCGGGATTATGAGGCGGTGATCATCTGGGATCTGCCAGCAGCAATTCGTAATCGACTGCTGAAATACTGCTTTTCTCATTCTATTCGCTGCTATGTGACACCGAAGATTTCAGATATCCTGATCAAAGGATCCGAGAGAATCCATCTGTTTGATACACCGCTTCTTCTGTCAAGAAATATGGGACTGACGGCAGAACAGGTTTTCTTTAAACGTGCCACGGACATTATTATTTCGCTGTTGGGAATTATTCTGGCTTCTCCGTTTATGCTGATCAGCGCGATCATGATCAAAGCATATGACAGAGGACCTGTGATCTATAAACAGGAACGTGTGACCATCGGCGGGAAACTGTTCATGATCTATAAATTCCGCAGCATGTGTATAGACTCTGAAAAAAATGGAGCGCAGCTGGCAACACGACATGATTCCCGGATCACTCCGGTGGGAAAAGTACTTAGAAATCTTCATTTTGATGAACTCCCGCAGCTTTTTAATGTCCTGAAGGGAGATATGTCTATCGTTGGTCCACGTCCGGAAAGGCGAGAGATCATGCGTAAATATGAAAAAGAGATTCCGGAATTTTACTATCGACTAAAGGTGAAAGCCGGACTTACCGGATATGCGCAGGTTTACGGAAAATACAATACAGTTCCCTATGATAAGCTGAAATTGGATCTTTTCTATATACAGAATTATTCTCTGTGGCTGGATATTAAGCTGATGTTTATGACATTCAGAATCTTATTCCAGAAAGAGACCTCCGAAGGTGTGGAAGAGAACCAGACAACAGCTCTTGCCAATGAGGACAAAGGAGACAATACAGATGATCTCGGTGGTGATACCGGTATATAACGGAGAAAACACAGTCGCGCGGGCTGTGGAGTCAGCCTTGAAACAGGATGCAGAGATGGAAATTCTGGTGATCGATGACTGCTCAACTGATAAGACTGCTGAAGTGCTGCGGCATTATATGGACACACAGCAGATCAGTTATGTGCGGAATGAAAAAAATCTCGGTGTTGCTGAATCGCGAAACCGCGGTGTTGCGCTGGCAAAGGGAGATTTTGTGGCCTTCCTTGATGCTGATGATTTCTGGCTTGAGGGTAAGCTGGGAGCACAGCTGGAACGGCTGAAAGAAACAGGCGATGTGATCTGTTCGACTGCCAGGCGGCTTTGCTGTCCGGGATCTGCTAAAGACGGTCAGATCATACATATGCCGGGGCGGATTACCTATCAGGAGCTTCTGGGCTGTAACAGTATAGCCTGCAGTTCTGTGTTGATGAAGACAGAGGTGGCCAGAGAGTTTCCTATGGCATGCGATGCGGTGCATGAGGATTATCTGACCTGGATAAAGGTACTGAAAAAATATGGCACCTGTTCAGGTATTGATGTGCCTTATCTTCAGTACAGTCTAAGTACTACCGGAAAATCAGGAAGCAAACTTAATTCTGCCAGAATGACTTTTGGTGTATACAGGAAAGCGGGCATGTCTCTTTTACAGAGCTGCGGATGTTTTATTCGCTATGCGTTTCATGGTGTGTGGAATTACTATGGACCGGCAAAACGCCAATTACATAGATAAATCTGAAAGTTCATTGCTAGGCAGACTGCTTTGTGATGAAACTTTAATGTAACTATATTAGAACAGGCCGACTTACTTACTGCTTCGTCAGCAAGTGAGTCGGCCTGTTTTGAACAGTTACCAGTTACCGCTTTTTTTCATATACTGTAAAAAACGGAGCAGTCATGAACATCCGCGAACTGCAGCGCAAGGAAGTTATTAATACAAGAAACTGTGCCAGTCTTGGATTTGTAGTTGATGTGGAATTTGATCCAAAGTGCGGAAAAATCACAGCGTTGATCGTGCCGGGACCGGGGAAAATATGTGGTTTTTTCGGGAGAGAAACTCACTTTGTAATACCCTGGGAATGTGTAAAACAGATCGGAGAGGATATCATTCTTGTGAGTATAGAGGAAGAATGTTTTGTGCGGGAAAATCACAAAGAACGATAAGTATGCTTACGAATATACGCTCAGTTTTTGTAGCTGCCGGCAACAAGTACAAAATGGTATTAAACAGACATAAATAATGAGAAAAAATCTCTCCCATAATTGCGAAATAACTGCAGATATGATATACTTGACATATTATCAGGCGGAATCGACATATTACCATAGTCTGACGAGGGAGGAAACGAAATGATCGTTCAATTTACCACATCCAATTTTAAATCTATACGCGATGCAGCAGAACTTTCCCTGCTGGAAGCCAATATTACAGAGTATCCAAAGACACTGATCCGCAGCCAGCTGGATGGAATCGGCATTCTTCCGGCACTGCTTTTGTACGGAGCCAATGGCAGCGGCAAAAGTGCTGTGCTGGAAGCTATACGGTATATGACAAGATTGGTCCGTGAACCGCAGACGGCCATGAAAGAACAGCATTGTTTTTACGGAAATGAGGAGGAAACTGCGGGCTTTGTTCTTTTGGTAAGAAACAGTGAACATGAATATGAGTATGTACTGCGTATCCTTAAGGGAAATGTGACGGAGGAAACACTGTTTTTCAGAAATCTGACGGACACTACATATGATGTGGTTTTTGACCGTGACCGGGAAGGTGTTTTCCTGGGAGAAGGACTGGAAGATACGGATGTATCACCGCTCACTGATGATGTGCCTATGCTGTCTTTTGTTATGGCTGAAGCCAAAAACCATGGGCAGATAGCGGAAGTCAGTGGACTTCTGGAAAAGATTCGTTTTGTAGATTGTTCTCTTCTGGATAATGCACCTGTAATTGATGCACTTTCTGAGGCCGATGTTGCTGAAATCCTGAAAAAAGCACTGAGCTGTGTGCAGAGCCGTATTACAGATATTACTTTTGAGAGAGAAAAAATCACTGTGGTTCGTGATGGTATGAAACTTTCTCTGGAAGAGCTGGGAAAAGGTATGGCGCAGATGGTTCGTCTGTATGCACTGGCTTCCTCAGCACTTGTTCATGGAGAAACACTTCTTCTTGATGATGCCAACCAGAAGCTTCATCCCAAGGCATTCCGTTTCCTTCTGGAAATGTTTACTGATCCGCAGACCAATGTAAATGGCGCGCAGCTTCTTGGCACGTCCTATGATATGCCGACTATGGCCAACAGTGTACTCAGACGTGATGAAATCTGGATGACTGACTGCAGCAGGGATGGTGTGACACGGATATATCCTCTGGCACTGTTTTTGAAAGAAAATGGAGAAAAGGTCAGAAAAGATGAAACCTATTTCAAACAGTTCCTGGAGGGCAGATATGGTACGGATATCGTTCCGGAACCGATGCGATAGGAGGTAGACCATGAAGTGTCCGTTTTGTCTGGAAGATAATACTCGCGTTCTGGATTCAAGACCGGTGGATGATAATACCGCGATTCGCAGAAGACGTCTCTGTGATTCCTGTGGGAAACGATTTACGACGTATGAAAAAGTAGAGACGCTGCCTCTTGTGGTGATCAAAAAGGATCAGACCCGGCAGCAGTATGACCGGTCTAAAATAGAAGCAGGCGTGATGCGAGCCTGCTATAAGCGCCCGATCTCTGCAGAAGCCATCAATGCATTGGTGGATTCGGTAGAAAATGAGATTTTTCGAAGATCTGATCGGGAAATTTCCAGTACCACCATTGGCAATGTGCTGATGGACCATCTGAAAAAACTGGATGGTGTGGCGTATGTACGTTTTGCCTCCGTGTACCGGGAGTTTAAAGATGTAAATACGCTGATGGAAGAATTGAAGGATCTGATGGAAAAAACATCCTGATGATCCGGGGAGAGGAGATAGTGAAAAAATGAGAAGTTTTGAGAAATCCTCAAAGCTGGATAATGTATTGTACGATGTGAGAGGTCCGGTAGTGGATGAGGCTGCCCGCATGGAAGAGGCAGGAATGAAGATCCTGAAATTAAATATCGGCAATCCGGCACCTTTCGGTTTTACCGCGCCGGAGGAAGTTATTTTTGATATGCGCGATAATATTATGAATTCTCAGGGATATTCGGATTCCCGGGGAATCTTTTCGGCAAGAAAGGCGATCATGCAGTATGCGCAGATCAAGCATATTCCCAATGTGACCATGAAGGATATCTATACCGGAAACGGAGCCAGTGAACTGATCCAGCTGTCATTGAATGCTTTGCTGAATGATGGGGATGAGATACTTATCCCGTCTCCGGATTATCCTCTGTGGACGGCCTGTGCCAATCTGGCCGGGGGAAAGGCTGTACATTATATTTGTGACGAGGAAGCAGAATGGTATCCCGATCTGAAGGATATGGAATCAAAGATCACGGACCGTACCAAAGCTCTGGTGATCATCAATCCCAACAACCCGACAGGTGCGCTCTATCCCAAGGAGCTCCTGGAACAGATCGTGGAGATTGCCAGAAGACATGAACTGATGATCTTTTCTGATGAGATCTATGACCGTCTTGTGATGGATGGAGAAGAACATATTCTGTCTCTTATACACATCTCCGAGCCCACGAGACCGTACTAGATCT
>CALZOU010000088.1 GCA_945827805.1 uncultured Lachnospiraceae bacterium | reverse complement strand
CTACACAAGGAGTATCGTCGGCAGCGTCAGATGTGTATAAGAGACAGCACCAATAGCCTGTGTAATACCGCCAGCTTCACGGTCTGTCACGCGGGTATCACGGATTGCATCCAGAAGTGATGTTTTACCATGGTCAACGTGACCCATAACGCAGACTACCGGCGGACGGGAAGTCATTACCTCTTCGGATTCTTCATCCTCTTTCAGAAGTTCGGCAATAACATCCACTTTTTCTTCCGGCTCTGCAATAATATCGTATTCCAGCGCGATCTCGCTGGCCTTTTCGTAATCGATCTCCTGGTTTACCGTAACCATCATGCCCTGCATAAACAGCTTTTTCACCAGCTCAGACGGCTGCTTCTTCATGGCCTCTGCCAGCTCACGGATAGTCAGTTTCTCCGGAATCTTAATCTCTTTGATTTCTTCCTTCGGTTCTTCCTTCTTCGGCTGCGGATGTACCGGCTTCTGGAGAGCTTTCGGCAGACGGGATTTCTGTTTCATTCCCTGGTTCGGACGATTACCGCCAGCTTTTCTGTCGTTGGTCATCTTATTCTCACGCTGTGTTGCCTTCTCTCTCTCTTTATCCTTCTCCTTTTTGCCTTCACGGGACGGCTTCTTGGCCAGACCCATATCCGGCTCACTTACCGGCTTGCGAACATCATTTCTTCTGTCGAAGGACGGACGTCTGTTGTTATTTCCGTCTCCATCTTTGCCAAAGCTTCTCTGACCCTGTCCACCCGGACGTCTGTCACCATCCTGACGTCTCTGGGCGAAACCACCCTGAGTTTTTCTCTCGCCATCCTGATTATTTCTCTGGCCACGGAATCCTTCACCATTTCTGTTAAAGTTTCTGTCGCCGCCCTGGCGTCTGTCACCATCCTGTCCATTTCTCTGAGCCTGACGTCTGTCACCGGAATTACCGTTTCTCCCATTGGCATTTCCGCCATTATTTCTGGCCTGTGTGTTTCTTCTCTCCCCGTTTCCATTTCCGGAAGAACGGTTCTGGCCCTGCTGACGGTTTTCTGTTCTTTCAACCGTTTTTTCCGGCTGAGCTTTTTGCTGTACCGGTTTTGTCTCCGGCATCTTTGCTTCCGCCGCCTTTACATCTGCTGACGGCTTTTCAGCCTGTTTTACCTCTGCCGGTTTCGCAGATGCTGTGTTTGTCTCTGCCGGCTTCTCGGAAACTGCTTTTGCTTCTGCCGGTTTTACCGGTGCTGCTTTCGTTTCAGTCGGTTTCACCGGTGGTGTTTTCGTTTCTGCCGGTTTTGCCGGTGCTGCCTTAACCGCTTCTTTCTTAACCGGAGCTTCTGTCTCTTTTTTCGCCGGTTTTGCTGTCATGTGGAATTTTTTACCTTCCTGCGTCTTGGCATTCTGCGGTCTGTCCACACGGATCAGATTTTTCTTTTTTGGTCTGACTGTGGATCTCTCCTGACCTTTTTTCTCTTTATTTTCTACCTGATTTGTTTCCTTCTGCAACTGTATTTTTGCCTCCGTATCCTTCTTTATGTCGAATCCGCCTGCAATCGCGTCGCGGACCATTTTCTCCTGCTGTGCATTCAGTGCGCTCATATGGCTTTTGACATCCATACCGTTTATTCTCAGAAAACTGAGGATCAGACGATTTGATACGCACAGTTCCTTTGCCAACTCAAATACTTTAAGTTTGCGCAAATTCACACCAGCCTTTCCTATTTTGCTGCATCCTCCATCTTGGCGATCAGCGCCTTTGCCATATTTTCATCCAGAACTGCCAGGGACGCTCTGTATTCTTTCCCCAGCGCCTGCCCCAACTCTTCTTTTGAGGAAAAGAAAAACAACGGCACCTTATAGTAGGTACACATATTGGTGTACTGTTTTTTGCTGTTATCCGACGCGTCCGCAGCAACTACCACGACACTGGCCTGACCGGACTTTACGGCTTTCTCCACCGAAAACTCTCCACTGACCAGTTTACCCGCCTTCATGCAAATACCGATGAAAGATAATATTTTATGATTGTTCAAGGTTCTCCATCTCCTTTTTCAGCTGTTCGTAAACTTCATCGGGAACCGGAACCTTTAAAGAACGTTCAAGTCCTCTGCTCTTTACCGCCTTTGTCAGGCAGTCCACCGATGGACATACATAGGCACCGCGGCCGTTTTTTCGGCCGGTAGCATCCAGAATGATCTCATCCTCCGGAGTTTTGAGCACCCGGAACATTTCCTTTTTGTTTTTCATTTCTCCGCAGCCAGTACACTTACGCAGCGGCGTTTTCATTTTTTTCATATGTTTTACTCTTCCGTGCTCTCTTCGGGTGCTTCTGCTTCTTCGGTATCATCGATATCTTCTTCCACATCCTCTTCTGTATCAAGCACTTCTTCATCCTCGTCCTCATCCAGACCGTAATATTCAAAGTCACCGGATTCACGGGCCTGTGTCTCGCTCTTGATATCGATCTTGTAACCGGTCAGACGGGCTGCCAGACGGGCATTCTGTCCTTCCTTACCGATAGCCAGAGACAGCTGATAATCCGGAACAATAACCAGGGCATCCTTTTCATCCGGATCGGCAAGAACCGTGATGACCTTTGCCGGGCTTAAGGCATTTTCGATCAGCAGCGCCGGGTTTTCATCCCAGTTGATGATATCGATCTTTTCACCGCCAAGCTCAGAAACAATGGCATTTACACGGGAACCGTTCACACCTACGCATGCGCCTACAGCATCTACATCCGGGTCGTTGGAATACACGGCTATCTTTGTACGGGAACCTGCCTCACGGGCGATGGCACGGATCTCTACTGTACCGTCATGTACCTCGGTTACCTCAGATTCAAACAGACGTTTTACCAGTTCCGGATGGGTTCTGGATACCAGCACCTTCGGTCCCTTGGATGTATCTCTTACTTCAAGAACATATACTTTTACGCGTTCTGTCGGATTGAAATGCTCTCCCGGGATCATCTCTTTTTCGTTCAGAATGGCATCTACCTTACCAAGATTTACGCTTACGCTCTTACCCATGTAACGCTGCACAATACCGGTAACGACTTCTCTTTCCTTGCCGAAATATTCATCGTAAAGTACTTTTCTCTCTTCTTCGCGAATTTTCTGCAGAATAACGTTTTTGGCATTCTGGGTAGCAATACGGCCAAAGGATCTAGACTGAATCTCCACATTGACAATGTCGCCGACTTCATAGGACGGATTGATCATTTTTGCATCTGCCAGGCTGATCTGCTCTACGCTGTCCTCAACCTCTTCCGCAACGGTCTTTGCTGCCATTACATGGAAATCACCGGTCTCACGATTGATCGTCACTGTCACGTTATCCGCTTTACCGAAATGGTTCTTGCAGGCCTGTAACAGAGACTGTTCAATAGCGTCCAGAATTGTATCCTTACTGATGTTTTTCTCTTTTTCCAGTATGGACAGTGCCTCTAAAAGTTCTGTGTTCATTTTTTTCTTTTTTCCTCCTGTATTAAAAATCGAATGCCAGTCTGATGAGAGCAATCTCATTCTTTGCAAATGTTTTCAGTGACTCATCTTCCTGCCGGATCGTCACCGTTTTATCATCATATGCGGTAAGTATTCCGTAAAATTCCTTCTCTCCGTCAAGGGCACGGTAGGTGCGGATCTCCAGTTCCTTACCCATGCTTCTGACATAGTCTTTTTCTTTTTTCAGCGGACGGCCCAGTCCCGGAGAACTGACTTCCAGGATATAGGCATCTTCAATAAAATCATGCTCATCCAGAAGATCACTGAAAGCTCTGCTGACCTTTTCACAGTCACCGATAGTAAACCCGCCTTCCTTGTCGATGTAAGCTCTGAGATACCAGCTGCCGGCCTCTTTAACATACTCCACATCCACAAGCTCGTAATTGTTTTCCTCAATGATGGGCATCAGCAGTTCTTCCGCTCTGCGCTCGTACTCTTCTCTTTTACTCAATACACATACCTCCATAAAACAGCAGATCATCATGCAACAGAAAAATAAGAGAACCCCTATTACATAAATGAGAGTGAACCGAAGTTCACTCTCATCTAGTCTCATCTTATTTAATTCTTGAATAGTATACCACTCATATTTCCCGATTTCAAGGGGTTTCCTGAATTTCTCCTGATTCTTCCATAAAAATATCAATACCGTTGGCGATTCCCTGTACTATTTTTTCCTGATATTCCTCAGAAGCCATCTTTTGATCTTCTTCGGGATTCGACATATACCCCATCTCCACGATAGTCACCGGAACCTCGCACCAGTTGATACCGGACATGGTATCTGTCTCCCATACTCCATCATTTTCCGCACCGGTAGCTTCACAGAAAGCATCGATCACACTCTGAGATAATGCCTTACAGGATTCATAAATATCCCCATTGTATTTATTACTGCTTGTCTGGCAGATCGTCAATGCACCATTTACCTTGCTGTTGTCGGAGCCATTGGCATGGATACGGACAAAAACATCTGCCTTCAGATCATTGGCTGTTGCAGCCCGCTCTGCATTGGAAATATCCACATCGTTGGTTTCCCTGGTCATAACAACTTCGTATCCTCTTTTCTCCAGTTCATCTCTGAGCTTAAGGGATACCTGCAGATTCAGTTCATATTCATATAATCCCGTGGAAGTTCCCCGTGTACCGCCGGATACTTTCATTTTCTTCTCAGAAGCACCAGGCCCCACCGGTTCTTTTTGTGTATTTGCTTTCGCCTGATGACCGGGATCGATCACCACAAGTCCGCGATTTTCTTCCACAGGAAGTACACTGGACTCATTGTCTGTAATACTTTCTGCTGCCAGCACTTCATCCGATGATGTCTCACCGGATGATAAAACAGATGTGCTTTCTGTGACCTCACTGCCTTTTACCGCAACCAGAGAAGACGTTTCGTCTGACACTTTCTTCCCGCAGCCTGTCAGCAAAAGGAGCAATGCCCCAAATACCATCATTTTTTTCATTATATTCTTCATCTCCCGTCGCAGACGGTTTTACCGTCTGACTTTTGTACCTTTCGTGTCACGCTTGGCCAGTTTCAGCTTATTCAGCGTCAGAGGCTTATCCTGTATTTCCACAGTATAATCAACACGACAGGCCAACAGATAAGCATTTTCCAGCTCATCTCCCGGAGCAAGACGCATACCCCTCACACCAAGAGCCGGTTTTTTCTTCTCCGGCACCTCGGAAAGCAGCATCCTCAGGAAAAATCCCTGACGGCTCTGCAGCACCAGATGTTCCATGGCAGAAATCTCACCCACCAGAACCAGTTCGTCACCTTCAGCCAGTTTTGTGGATAAGCTTGCCTTCTTATTGATGGCAAACTCTGTCCCACTTACGATCTTACACATACTGGTTCTGGTAACAAACATCAGCTTCTGCTGCCGGATATTTTCCAGCGCATCCATATACAGAATTCTCTCCTGCGCGCTGGAATACTGGCAGAAATTATCAATAGGGATGGCCTTATCACGGAATTTTCCGTAAGGAAGATCCAGCACTCTCACCTGATACATGTTTCCTTTATCCGTGAAAAGACAAAGCTTATCAATATTTTTGCACTGAACCACAAACCGGCTCTCCGCTGCCGCGGCTTCCTGATTTCTCTCATACACCGACTGATCCACACAACGCACGTAACCAAAGCGGTCCATCATGACGCAGACATCTGTCTCCTCTATCTTCTTCTCCTCAAAGACGACCGCTTTTGCATTTTCGATTTTAGTCTTTCTCGGTACAGCAAATTCCTGACGGATACGTTCCAGATCCTCCCGGATAACATCAGCCATGGAATCATAATTATCCAGAATATCCTCGTATCGCTCAATGTTTGCCACTGTTTTTTTATGCTCATCCAGAAGAGCGTCAATTTCCAGACCGATCAGCTTATACAGACGCATCTCTAGGATTGCTGTCGCCTGACGTTCCGTAAAGCAAAGTCCCTTTGCCTTTCTTTCACTGGCTTTTGTCTTAAAATTGATACCCTCTGTATTGCCGTTGATCAGGCAGTCCTTTGCCTGTTTCTGGCTGCGGGATCCCCGCAGGATCTCGATGATCAGATCGATGACATCGCAGGCCTTGATCAGACCTTCCTGAATCTCCCGCTTCTCTTTTTCTTTTGCCAGAAGAGTGGTGTATTTTCTTGTAGCCAGTTCAAACCTGAAATCCACATGGTGCTCAATGACCTTTTTCAATCCCAGTGTCTCCGGACGTCCATCCACCACTGCCAGCATATTGACACCGAAGGTATCCTCCAGATGAGTCTTTTTGTAAAGCATATTTACCAGATTTTCCGCATCTGCCCCTTTTTTGAGTTCCAGCACAATACGGATGCCTTCTTTGGAGGACTGGTTGGAAATATCGGTGATTTCGGCAGCCTTGCGGGATTCCACAAGAGCGGCCACATCATTGAGAAATTTACCGATATTGGCACCGATCATGGTGTAAGGGATCTCAGAGATCACAATGTTCTGCTTCCCATTCTTTCCTTTCTCAATATCTACCTTACCGCGAAGATGGATCTTGCCCATTCCCGTCTCATAGATGGACAGAAGATCATCCTTATTGATCACAATACCTCCGGTGGGGAAATCGGGACCTTTGACATACTGCATCAGTTCTTCTGTCGTAATATCGTGATCAGCCATATAGGCTTCCACCGCGTCGATCACCTCGCCCAGATTATGAGGGGGCACACTGGTAGCCATACCTACGGCGATACCGTCGGCACCATTGACCAGAAAATTGGGGATTCGCACCGGCAGTACTTCCGGCTCACGCTCTGTCTCATCAAAGTTTGGCATAAAATCCACGACCTGTTTATCCAGATCTGCCAGATAGACCTCCTGGGTAAGCTTCTGCAGACGGGCCTCCGTATATCGCATGGCAGCGGCACTGTCACCTTCGATGGAACCGAAATTACCATGACCGTCCACCAGCGGCATACCCTTTTTAAAATCCTGCGCCATAACCACCAGAGCGTCATAAATGGAAGAATCGCCGTGGGGATGATATTTACCCATGGTATCACCCACGATTCTTGCACATTTTCTGTAAGGTCTATCATAACGGATACCCAGCTCATACATATCGTACAGAGTACGTCTCTGTACCGGTTTCAGACCGTCACGCACATCCGGCAGGGCGCGGGAAACAATGACACTCATGGCATAATCAATATAGGATTTCTGCATGATGTCTGAATATTCAGTTTTAATGATCTTTTCTTCTATACCATTCATCTGCCGTCACCTCCTAGATATCCAACTGCGCATCCCGCGCATGCTCATAGATAAATGCCTTTCTCGGCGGTACGTCTGTTCCCATCAGGATCTCCGTTACTTCGGAAGCCAGCCGGGCATCCTCGATCTCCACCAGCTTCAGCCTGCGGGTCTCGGGATTTAATGTCGTCTCCCACAGCTGCTCGGCATCCATCTCACCAAGACCTTTGTATCTTTGCAGAGTAAAAGGCCCCGTATGACGCTTTCTGTATTTCTCCAGAGCTTTATCATCGTACAGATACTCCTCTTCGCCCTTGGACGGAATTGCCTTGTACAGCGGCGGCATGGCAATATATACATGCCCCTCGTAAATAAGCTCCGGCATAAACCGGTAAAATAAGGTCAGAAGCAGCGTAGAAATATGAGCACCATCCACGTCCGCATCTGCCATAATGATGATCTTATTATAGCGAAGCTTTGTAATATCAAAATCATTGCCGTAGCCCTCGGAAAATCCACAGCCGAAGGCATTGATCATGGATTTGATTTCCGCATTAGCAAGAACTTTATCTATAGAAGCCTTTTCCACGTTCAAAATCTTACCACGAATCGGGAGAATCGCCTGATACGCTCTGTCTCTGGCAGTCTTTGCAGAACCGCCTGCGGAATCTCCCTCCACAATAAAAATCTCGCACAGCGAAGGATCCTTCTTTTCACAGTTTGCCAGTTTTCCGTTAGAGTCAAAAGAATATTTCTGTTTCGTCAGCAGATTGGTCTTTGCCTTTTCCTCTGTCTTTCGGATCTTGGCGGAACGCTCCGCACAGGCCAGCACCTGTTTCAGCTGCTCGAGATTGCGGTCAAAATAAAGCTGTACCTGCTCTGCCGTCACTTTACCGGTGGCTTTGGCAGCATCCTGGTTATCCAGCTTGGTCTTGGTCTGTCCCTCAAAACGGGGCGCCGGATGCTTGATAGAGATAACTGCCGTAAGGCCGTTTCGGATATCCGCACCGGTAAAATTATTGTCCTTCTCTTTCAGAATGCCAAGCTCACGAGCATAACTGTTCATGATCGTGGTATATGTTGTCTTAAAACCGGTCAGATGTGTACCGCCTTCTGCATTATAGATGTTATTGCAGAAACCAAGAACGTTTTCATGAAACTCATTGACATACTGAAACGCGCACTCCACCGTAATGCCATCGGCTTCACCTTTAAAATACACCGGTTCATTGATCACTTCTTTATTCTGGTTCAGTTCACGTACAAATCCGATAATACCATCCGGCTCATGAAATTCCACCACATCCGGTGTATCCTTGCGCTCATCCACAAAATTTATGGTCAGATTCGGATTGAGATACGCCGTCTCATGCATACGGCTCTTTACTTCTGTAGCAGAAAAATCGGTACGGTCAAAAATCTCCGGATCCGGCAGAAAACGGATCAGCGTGCCGGTTTCCTTTGTCCGTCCAAGCTTCGGCAGCAGACCGTTTTCCAGAGAAAGCACAGCCTCTCCACGCTCATACCGGTCATGATGCACATACCCCTCCCGGGAGATCTGCACATCCATCCACTCTGACAGGGCATTTACTACGGAAGAACCTACACCATGCAGGCCACCACTGGTCTTATACACAGAATCATCAAACTTTCCGCCCGCATGCAGTGTGGTAAACACCAGACGGGCCGCCGGAACTCCTTTTTCATGCATTCCCACCGGAATACCACGTCCGTTATCCTTTACGGTACAGGAACCATCTTTATGCAAAGTAATAGAAATATGATCACAGAATCCAGCCAGATGCTCATCCACCGCATTGTCTACGATTTCATAGATCAGATGATTGAGACCCTTTCTGGAGGTACTGCCGATATACATTCCCGGTCTTTTGCGCACAGCCTCCAGTCCTTCCAGAACTGAAATGCTGCTGGCATCGTAATTGACGCTTTTTGCCATACTGTTTCTTATCCTTTCTCGCAAAAAATCTGCGAACTGTCTGTAAAGATTTGACAGTCCGCAGTCTGCGTATAAATTACCTGGTTACCTTCAGGGACTTTACGGAACTGTATTTTCCATAGATCGTCCCCGTTTTATCTGTCTTATATGCCCGAACGCGGACATAATATTTTTTCCCTTTAGTCAATCCACTCAATGTACAGGATGTAGATTTCATCTTAACCTTCTTCACATTGGATTTAAAAGCGGAGGATGTACTGTATTCCACCTCATATCCCGAAGCTCCGGATACCTTCTTTGAAAGCTTCACGGTGATCTTTTTCCCGGAAGTATTTTTCAGACTTTTGATCGTCGGTTTACCTGGCTTGGATGCGCGCACAGTGATCTTGCAGCTGGCGGATACACCGCTTCCGTCTTTTGCTGTGGCTGTAATCACAGCAGTTCCTTCTGCTTTGGCCACTACCTTTCCGCCGGTAGTCACTGTAGCTACTTTTGCGTTGGATGTTGACCATACCACCCCTTTGAGGGTCGGTTTGCCTGGCAAATAACTCTTTACGGATATCGTAAGCGAACTGTTCTTGCCATACAATTCTCCATTGGAGCGATTCAAGGTGATTTGTGTAACCATCTGTCCCGTATAATTAGAGAGTGATTTTGCATACACCTTACCGT
>CALZOU010000087.1 GCA_945827805.1 uncultured Lachnospiraceae bacterium | reverse complement strand
TCTAGTACGGTCTCGTGGGCTCGGAGATGTGTATAAGAGACAGGGGACAGGTTCCATGACTCACTTGTGAGTCATGGAACCTGTCCCCTTGGCTCTCCCTTTGGCTTCGTTGGCGTTTTTTCAAAGGTGAATCTGGTCAATTCATCTGCACTCTGTTAGAATGGTATGCAGGAAAGAACTGGAGGAAAAATAAAATCATGAGAAAGGTATTACTCGTTGATGACGAAAAGATAGAAAGAAACGGTATCCGTATGCTTCTTCAGCGTATGCCCGAGGAGTTTGAGATCCGGGAAGCGTCCAATGGCGTGGAAGCTTTGCGCATGCTTCGGGAGGAGACCGCGGATATGGTGCTGACGGATATCAAGATGCCCCAGATGGACGGCATAGAATTGATTGAAAAGATCCGCGAATACGGTTCCCAGATGCCCATTGCCATTTTCAGCGGCTACGGCGAATTTGATTATGCCCAGAAAGCCATCCGAAACGGTGTCAGCAATTACATATTGAAACCGGTAAAACCCCAGGAGTTTGAGGAAACGATCCGAAAGATCCTGCGCACCATAGAACAGAGAGAGCAGGAAAGGGAAAAACAGAGGGAAAGCCGCCAGTATCTTTACCGTCACTATCTGAAGATGTATCTGGAGACCGGCAAAAGTACCTATGCAGAGCTGTTGAAAAGCAATCCGGAAAAATCAGAGCAGTTCAACAGAATCCAGTGTATGATGCTTATGGAAACAGAAGACAATTTTGTGGAATCTCACGAAGCAGAGCTGGAGGAGAAGCTGCCGCAGTTTCTTGATCGGGAACTGGGTTTTTTGTCACTGGATATGAATCAGTTGCTGATCCTGTTTTATCAGAGTGCGTCCAATAACTATATGCGTATCGGTGAAGCTGTACGGGAGTGGCTGAAGCAGGAGTATGGCATGGAATCCTACATTGCCGTCAGCCGACCGGTAAAACACAGTGATCATTTGCCAAAACTGTATGCAGAGCTGGAAACTCAGCTGGAAAATAAGTTTTATCAGCTGGATGAACATATTTTTGGCTATGACGGCGGTACTTTCAGTGAGGATGAAACACCGATACAGCAAAAGACAGATTTTCAGGCGATACTGCAGGAAAATATTCGCAAAAAGGAGATCCCGCAGCTTTGGGACAACTATTATAAGCTGCGTCAGCAGATCCGCACCGCATCCATGGATTCCCAGATGTATATCAAATTCATTTTTACAGAGCTGATTCGCGATATCTATGAACAGATGCAGGCGGTGGGCTCTGAGGAAATGAAGGCGGATGTGGAAAAAGTATACCAGTCGGGAAACTTAGGCAGTATCTGCGAGGTGATCGAGGGATGTATCCATAAATTTGAGAAAAACTGTCTGACAGAAAACGGCAGTGCCCGCAGTGATGTGGAACGAATCCGTCGGTATATACAGTATCACGTGGACGAGGATCTTCGGATCGATCAGTTGGCCGCCAGAGTTTATCTGTCCCAGACATACCTGAGCTATATATTTAAGAAGGAAACCGGCATGACGATCAGCCGTTACATCCGGCAGTGCAGGATGGAAAAAGCCAAGGAATTTCTGACCTCCACGGACATGAAGATCGTACAGGTCTGCGAGAAGGTGGGATTTTCCAACGTGTCCTATTTTTGCCAGAGTTTCCGGGAATACACCGGTGTGAGTCCGGAGAAATTCCGCAAGAGTGGAGAAAACGATGAAAACCTGGATTAAAAACAAGATCGCTTGGCTGAATAATCAGAAATATCGCAGGAAGCTGAATCTGGTCATGATCCTGGTGGGACTGATCCCGCTGTGTATCGTGGCTGTGTTCATGATTCAGGGATTTAACCGCATTCTGTCAGAGCGTGAGCAGGAGGCTATAGAGGTATCTTTAAAGCAGGTGGGAGAAGCCATCGATCAGCAGGTGGATATCTATGATAATCTGTTGACCTATACGGTATTTGATTCGGAGCTGCAAGGTATTCTGGACAAAAAGCAGCAGAAAACCTATGAGGTGTATTATGATTATACCTATGTAGTGGATCCGGTGCTGAATATGCCGAAATTTTACCACGAGAAGATCGACCACTTGACGATCTATTCCGATAATATTGAAACGGCTCACGGTACTACACTGGCTCCTTTGTCGGATATTGAAAATATGCCCTGGTTCAAGACACTGAAAGCATCCGTGGAAGAGGTGTGGGTATGGCCGGATGGAGGCCACCAGCAGCTTCTGGCTATCCGCAGAATTCCGGGATTTCATGAATCAGAGGCATATCTGGGTATTTACTGTACATTAGAGGGCTTTACGGATCCCATGCAGTATTTTGAAAAAGAAGGCGCGGGCATCATGATGGTGGATGAGGATAACCGCATCCTTTTTATGAATTCATCTTACGGTACAGGGATGACCTATGATGAACTGGAGGAACAGTATATGATCGTCCGCAGGGATATTGACCATTTGCCGGTATCCATCTGCGTTTTTATGGAGAAAGCAACGATCTATCAGGAATTTTACACCATGCTGAAACAGATCGTGCTGGTAATCGCAGTCTGTCTGTTGTTGATCATTCTGGTCAGCAGATATATGAGCAGGATCATGGTGCGCAGGATCGAGGCGCTGACCAGGAGTATCAACGAGATGGATCCCGAGGATCGCCGCATCGATGTGGTGGATACGTCACAGGATGAGGTGGGTATTCTGGTACGAAGCTTTAAGAATATGCTGGCGGAGATCAATAAGCTGATCCGCGAGGTGTATGAGGGCAAGATCCGGCAGCAGCGCCTGGAGATGAAGGCTCTGCGGGCACAGATCAATCCCCATTTCCTCTACAACACATTGTCTGTGATCAACTGGAAAGCGCTGGCTGCAGGACAGGAGGATATCAGCCATGTGACGCTGGCTCTTTCTGACTTTTACAGAACTACACTGAATAAAGGAAAAAATATGATCACCGTGCAGAATGAGCTGGTGAATATCCGTTCGTATCTGGATATCCAGCTGGTTATGCATGATAATGAATTTACGGTGGAATATGATATTGAAGATTCTCTGCTGATGTATGAGATGCCAAATCTTGTGCTGCAGCCCCTGGTTGAAAATTCGCTGGAGCATGGATTGGATCTGAAAACAGAAGGCGAAAAGCTGTTAATGATCAGCTGCAAAAACGAAAAGGATAAGATTGTATGGACCGTGGCAGATACCGGTGTGGGTATGGATCAGGAAACATGCCGCAGCCTTTTGAGCATACATGCGCAGGGATACGGCGTTCGCAATGTCAACGAGCGGCTGGAGCTTTTATATGGAAAAGCTGCCTCCATGTATTTTGAAAGTGTGCCGGAAGAAGGGACCACGGTGACCGTGAGGATTCCCAAACAACTATCAGAGGCAGGAAGAGGTATTGCAGATGAAATGGAAAAGTAAACTGGCGGGGATCACAGGGCTTTTTTTGCTTTGTGCCGCCATGCTCGGAGGTTGTGAAGCAGAAGACAACATAGAGACTGACCAAAAACCGGCCGATACGAAAGTGACTTCCGATGTGGTGACCGAATCCATGAAAGAAGCCCAGTGGGAAACGGCAATGAGTACTCCTCTGGGACGGTATCCGGAGCTGGTCACCTACACCCTGGGGAAAATGACCTGGGAAAATAATTCCAACATGCCCTCAGCGGACACCTATGAGAACAATAACTATACACGGTATCTGCGGGAGCTTTTGAATGTGCAGAACGACAATGCTTTTGAGGGAATGGGTTCTGTGCAGTACGAGCAGCTGGAGCTGATGGCGATACAGGAGGGAAATCTGCCGGATATCATGCTGGTAACCAGCAAGGATATTCTGGATATTCTGGTAGAGCAGGATCTGATCGAGGATCTGACGCCGGTATATGAAAGCTGCACCAGTGACCGGATCAAGGAAATGTATGACAGTTACGGCGAGGATAAGCTGGGAATGGTCACCTACGACGGCAAACTGATGGCCTTTCCGGAAACGGAGGTATATACCGGTCCCAGCCTTTTGTGGATGCGCAAGGACTGGATCGACAAGCTGGGACTTCAGGAGCCGAGAACCATGGAAGAAGCCATGGAGATCATCAGGATCTTTGCCCGGGAAAATCCCGGAAAAAGTCAGGAAGGAAATGTGGGGCTGGCTTTTGCGCCCAGCCTGGTGGGTCAGTCGGATATCTGCTTTTCACTGGATCCCCTGTTTGATTATTTCCATGCCTATCCCGGTAAATGGCTGGAAGATGAAAACGGAAATATGGTGAATGGTTCCGTGACCGGAGAGATGAAGACCGCACTGGCTTACCTGCATGAGCAGTATGCGGCGGGCGTGCTGGATCAGAGCTTTATGCTGAGAAATAAGACAAATCTGTCGGATCTTCTGTCGGATGGACGCTGCGGAGCATTTTTCGGCTGGTGGTGGGCACCCGATTCGCCCTTATCCGGTCTCAACGATGCCGGCGCCCGCTGGAAACCCTATCTGTTTCCGGATGAAAACGGAGAAGTGTACACATCCTTGTCATATGGCCGTCAGTACTGTGTGGTGGCCAGAAAGGGATATGAACATCCGGAGATCATCCCGAAGATCATTTCGGCGCTGTTTGATTATGCCCGGTATGACGGCAAAGAGGAAGCCGTGGGTGTGGGACAGTATCTGGGAATGAACGTAGATCAGTCTGCCACACCGTTTCTGATCAATACGGACTATTCGGATGCGGTCTTCAGAACGACGCGCCGGATCCTCAGTGTGATGAACAACAGAAAACGCTACAGCGATCTGACGGTGCTGGAGCAGGGGTATTATGACAGCTGCCAGGAATATTTGAAGCAGGGGCAGCCGCGGATCGGATTTTTGTGGGCAGCCTACACGTCCCGCATCACGGCGGTAAGCAAGCTGATCAATACCAATATCCGGTATGTCAACGAGGGCTGTACCCAGGAATATAACAGACTGACGGATGATAAGCTGGAAAAGCTTTCCTTGAAGACATTTATCCAGATCATTATTGGAGAACAGCCGGTGGATGCTTTTGACGATTATGTGCAGCAGTGGTACGAGACGGGCGGCCGGGAGCTCACACAGCAGGCAAATCTGATCAAAGCCGGAAGCAGCGGCATAGAGAATAACGAGGAATAATATAAAAAGAAAACTATACAGTCACAACTGTTTTTTACACAGCTGTGGCTGTTTTTTTCATCATATCAATACATGACCAAGTGGACTTTTCTGACATTATATAAAAGTTTACTATTTGGCGGATTCCTGAATTATGCCCGTAAAAAGGTGGTATGATAAATCACATTATAATTATAAAAAATACATAAAAAACTGATATGTATCGAATAATATTGATATTCTGATTTTTCTTCATATGCCATAGAATTGTATAATCAGAAAAAGGTGTATGAAAATGCACGAAGGAATAAGGAGGAAAAAAGAAAATGAGAAATGTAAAACGTTGGCTGGCATTATCCATGGTTGCTGCTATGGCAGCAGGTACGCTGGCAGGCTGCGGCGGATCTTCATCTGCAGCACCGGCAAAGAGTGATGCTCCGGCTTCATCTGCAGCAGAGGCATCTGCACCGGCTGAGAGCGAGGCAGAGGCTCCGGCTGACACTTCCGCAGAGGGCGGCAAAGTTTATTATCTGAACTTCAAACCGGAGCAGGCTGATCAGTGGGTTGAACTGGCAGCAAAATACACAGAAGAGACTGGTGTTCAGGTTGACGTACAGACAGCTGCATCCGGAACATATGAGTCCACTCTGAAAGCAGAGATGGCTAAAACTGAAGCACCGACCATGTTCCAGGTAAACGGACCGGTTGGACTGGCTTCCTGGAAAGATTACTGCTACGATATGTCCGGCAGCAAAGTATACGGCGATCTGGCCAGCGATGACTACGCGCTGATCGAAGATGGCAAGGTTGAAGGTATCGCATACGTTATCGAGACTTACGGTATCATCTACAACAAGAAGATTCTGAACGATTACTTCAGCAAAGATTACGCAACCATCAAATCCATCGATGAACTGAACAACTTTGCAGCATTAAAGACAGTTGCAGAAGAAATCCAGGCTAACAAAGATGACCTCGGTGTAGAAGGTGCCTTCACATCCGCTGGTATGGATTCCTCCTCTGACTGGAGATTTAAAACTCACCTGGCTAACCTGCCGATCTACTATGAGTACAAAGATAAAGGTATCGGTTCTACAGATGCTATCGAGGGAACATACCTTGATAACTACAAAAACATCTGGGATCTGTATATCAACAACGCTACCTGCGAGCCGAGCATGATCTCCTCCAAGACAGGTGAGGATGCTGCTTCCGAATTCGCACTGGGCGAGGCTGTATTCTATCAGAATGGTACATGGGCTTACAACGATATCAAAGACAACGAAGTTGCTGACGAAGATCTGGGCATGCTGCCGATCTACATCGGAGCAACAGGCGAAGAGAATCAGGGTCTGTGCACCGGTTCCGAGAACTACTGGTGTGTAAACTCCAAAGCAGATCCGGCTGATATCCAGGCTACTCTGGACTTCATGGCATGGGTTGTTGAGAGCGATGCAGGACGCGAGACTCTGGCAAACGAGATGGGCTTTGTAACTCCGTTCACCACATTTGACGAGTATCTGCCGGCTAACCCGCTGGTACAGGCAAATGCTGAGTACACCAAAGCAGGAAAGACAGCTGTAAGCTGGAACTTCACTACAATGCCGAGTGAAGAGTGGAAGAACAAACTTGGTTCTGCACTGCTTGAGTATGCACAGGGTACAGGCAACTGGGATGCAGTTAAGACTGCTTTCGTCGATGGCTGGGCAACAGAGTATGCTGCTGCAAACGCACAGTAATCATTACTGAAAGATCTGCATAATATGACTGATTGACGAATGTGGCGGACAAAAGAAATAATGTCCGCCACGTTTTTAAGACAAGGGAGAGGAAAAACTCTATGGAAAAGGCGATTAAACGTTATTTCCCGATTTTTGTACTGCCCACTATGCTGGCTTTTACAATCGGGTTCATCGCTCCGTTTTTACTGGGCGTGTATCTGTCCTTCTGTAAATTTACCACGGTAACCGATGCCAAGTTTATCGGACTGGCTAACTATGTAAAAATCTTTGCAGAAAATGATTTTACCCATTCTCTGATTTTTACCGTACTGTTTACAATTGTTACCGTACTTCTGATCAACGTGCTGGCTTTTGCGGTAGCCATGCTGCTGACAAAAGGCTTTAAAGGCACCAACGTATTCCGTACCGTATTCTTCATGCCGAACCTGATCGGTGGTATCATCCTCGGTTATGTATGGCAGCTTCTGTTAAACGGTATCCTGGCCATGTTTGACCGTACACTGACATATTCCGCTACATATGGTTTCTGGGGGCTGGTTATCCTGACACTGTGGCAGCAGGTAGGTTACATGATGGTTATCTACATTGCCGGTATCCAGAACATTCCGGGTGAGCTGATCGAGGCCGCCAAGATCGACGGAGCCACATCTCCGCAGATCCTGAAAAACGTTATCATTCCCATGGTAATGCCGTCCATCACCATCTGTACTTTCCTGACACTGACCAATGGTTTCAAACTGTTCGACCAGAACCTGGCGTTGACTAACGGTGCGCCGAGTAAGGCATCTGAGATGCTGGCCCTGAATATTTATAACACTTTCTACGGCAGAACCGGTTATGAAGGTGTAGGTCAGGCCAAGGCTGTAATCTTCTTTATCATCGTTACGATTATTGCCATGGTACAGAACAGGCTGACAACATCGAAGGAGGTGCAGCAGTAATGGATAAAAAGAAATGTAAACATGGCACGCTGCTGACCGTTATTTTTACCATTATCAGCGTCCTTTATGTATATCCCATCATTCTGGTAGTGCTCAACTCATTTAAGAAAAAAGCATATATCAGCAAAGCGCCCTTTGCGCTTCCGACCGGGAAGACCTTTGTAGGTATCGAAAACTATATCCGCGGTATTGAAAAGACCGGGCTGATCGCTGCTTTTGGATGGACACTGTTTATCACTGTGCTGTCTGTAGCTGTTATCATTCTTTGCTGCTCCATGACTGCATGGTATATCGTGAGAGTAAAAAATGTGGCCACAAAGATCATTTACACAGCATGTCTGATCGCCATGGTTGTACCGTTCCAGATGGAAATGTACACCTTGTCCAAGATCGCCAACATGCTTCATATGGACAATCCGTGGGGCATCATCATCATCTATCTCGGCTTCGGTGCCGGTCTTGCGGTATTTATGTTCACCGGATTTGTGAAATCCATTCCGCTGGAGATCGAGGAAGCTGCCATGATCGATGGCTGCACACCGATCCAGACCTTCTTCCAGGTAGTTATGCCGATCATGAAACCTACCTGTATCACAGTAGCCATTCTTCAGGCTATGTGGATCTGGAACGATTACCTCCTGCCGTCTCTGGTACTGGATACCAAGAAATACAAGACACTGTCCATCGCCATCCAGTATCTGAAGGGTGGTTACGGTTCCGTAGATATGGGCGCCATGATGGGTGTTCTGGTTATTTCCATCATTCCGATCATTATCTTCTATCTGGCATGCCAGAAATACATCATCGAAGGCGTTGTTGCCGGAGCTGTAAAGGGTTAATAATATGAAAAGAGCAAGCGGAATCTTATTGCCGGTATTTTCACTGCCGTCACCGTACGGCATCGGCTGTTTCTCAAAAGAAGCCAGAGAGTTTATCGATCAGCTGGCAAAAGCAGGCCAGAGCTACTGGCAGATCCTGCCCCTGGGGCCTACGGGCTTCGGGGACTCGCCCTATCAGGCCTTCTCTACCTTTGCGGGGAATCCGTATTTTATCGATCCGGTGACCCTGGTGGAAGAGGGCTTACTGACAAAAAAAGAATGCGATACCTGCTGTCCTATGGGGGCAGAAGGGGCGATCGATTATGAAAAGCAGTATAAGACTCGTTTTACACTGCTCAAAAAAGCTTTTGACCGGTTCGTTCCTGATGCGGCCTACAGTAAGTTTGTAGAAGAAAATGCTTACTGGTTGGAGGATTACAGCCTGTTTATGGCCATCAAAGACGATCATAACGGCATCTGCTGGACCCAGTGGGAGGCACCGCTGAAAAAGCATGACTCCGAGGCACTGGCTGTACAGAAGGTACTGCTGTCTCACCGGGTAGATTTTTACTGCTTCCAGCAGTATATGTTCGACCGTCAGTGGAAGGCGCTCAAAGCGTATGCCAACGAAAAGGGCATTAAGATCATCGGTGATATTCCCATCTACGTTTCGCTGGACAGCTCAGATGCCTGGGCAAATCCGGAACTGTTCGCTTTTGACGAAGAGTGTGTGCCCACGGCTGTAGCCGGATGTCCCCCCGATGCTTTCTCTGCGACGGGACAGCTCTGGGGCAATCCGCTGTATCGCTGGGAGTATCATGAAAAGACCGGTTACGCCTGGTGGATCACGAGACTGAAACACTGCTTTGAAATCTACGATGTGGTGCGGATTGATCATTTCCGCGGATTCGAATCCTATTATTCCATTCCTTACGGCGATGAGACTGCTGAGAATGGACACTGGGAAAAGGGCCCGGGTATGAAGCTGTTTAACGCAGTGAACGCGGCTCTCGGTGAGCAGGAGATCATTGCGGAGGATCTTGGTTATCTGACGCAGGAAGTGTTGGATCTGCTGAAAGATTCCGGATATCCCGGTATGAAGATCATGGAGTTCGCTTTCGATCCACGTGAAGCAGGCAACTATCTGCCGCATACGTACACGAACCATTGCGTGGCCTACACAGGAACCCACGACAACAATACGCTGTTGGCCTGGCTTGACGAGCTGGACGAGGAAGCCATTGCTTTCATGGATGAGTATATGGGAAGCGGCGGTCACGCAAAAGAAGAAAAAGTCTGGGATGTTATCCGTCTGACACTGGCCTGTGTGGCCGACCTGGCGGTGATCCCTATGCAGGATTATCTGGTCCTTGGCAAAGAAGCTCGCATCAACCAGCCCTCCACACTGGGCAGTAACTGGACCTGGCGTATGGCGTCTGGCGCGTTTACCGATGAGCTGGCTGAGAAGATCGGGCATCTGACAGAGATTTTTGAAAGGTAAGTTTTAGAGCATAATTCATCCTGTCTCTTATACACATCTCCGAGCCCACGAGACCGTACTAGATCTC
>CALZOU010000086.1 GCA_945827805.1 uncultured Lachnospiraceae bacterium | reverse complement strand
AGATCTAGTACGGTCTCGTGGGCTCGGAGATGTGTATAAGAGACAGAGTGAGATGGTGGCGCGTGTAAAAGCGCATCTGGCCCGCTATGAGCGGCTGATCGGAAGCAATATGCCGCAGAATGATATTATTGAGATCCGGGGAATCAAGATTGACAAGACGGCCCGTCGCGTGTGGGTCAACGGAGAGGAAAAACAGTTTACTACCAAGGAATTTGATCTGCTGACTTTCCTGGCCCAGAATCCTAATCGCGTGTTTACCAAGGATGAACTGTTTTCAAAGATCTGGGATATGGAATCCATCGGTGATATCGCTACTGTTACGGTACATATCAAGAAGATCCGTGAGAAGATCGAATTTAATACTTCCAAGCCGCAGTATATTGAGACGATCTGGGGCGTGGGATATCGGTTTAAAGTTTAAGATTTTCTATATCCTGTATGTCCGGCCGGACAGGGATCCGGCCGGTGAGCAGGGCAAATACATTTCATTATTTATCAAATACATGTCGTATATATTTTCCAATACAAAATTTTTATCATCAAAGTAATTTTCCGGCTCTCGAAGTAAAGCAAATCATCCCCAAAAGGGAGAATCAGCCAATTGCCTGCCTTCAAGAAAAGGCAGTTGATTCTCTCTTATGAAATAAAAACATAAAAAAATCAAAACTCCTGGGGATATTTTTATTATTCCAGCGTCTAATGTATGTACAAACAAATTGCCGGCCGGCGAGGAAAGGTGGTAATGGCTTGACAAAAGAAAAGCTTGGAGCGTTGATCATAGATTCGGAGAGGCATATGTACGTGACCGCCCGATCGATTTTGTCTGAGGACGAGGATTGTGCAGATGCCATTCAGGAAACTATTGTCAGAGCTTTCTCAAAAATAAACAGCCTGAAACAGGATGCTTATGCGAAGACATGGCTGATTCGGATTTTGATCAATGAGTGTTACAATGTGCTGCGGCAAAAGAGCAGGCAGATTCCAATGGATATGGAAACAGAAATGGCAGGAAAGGTTGCCGTTGAGTCACAGGACTACAGTGATTTATATTGCGCAGTGAGTCAGCTGCAGGAGGAGCTTAAACTTCCGGTGGTGCTGTATTACGGTGAGGATTTCAGCGTGCGGGAGATTGCGCAGGTGCTGGAAATTTCCGAGGGCGCTGTGCAGAAGCGGCTGGCGAGGGCCAGGCAGAAGCTGAAGCGGATTCTGGAGAGTGCTTCCTGAAGATGATGAAAGATATTCGATGAAAAACACTTAGTCAATGAAGAGGTTATCTGGCAGATAAAGAAAGCGGAGAATGAAAATGAAATTGGAAAAATTAAAGCAGGAATTACCGGAAACACCGGATTTTATTCATGAGATGATTATAAAAGAAGTGGACAGGCAGGTACATACGGAAAGAAAAATCGTTCCTCTGAAACGGAGAACAACCCGAATGTCCCGCAGCGTGAGTAAAGCAGCGGCAGCAGTGGCCGTATGTGTGTTGGCTACAGCCACCCTGGCCTATGCCGGTACCGGGCTGTATCATATGTATATGGAAAAGCAGGGAAAGTATGGTGTGAATACAGCACTTAAAGGAAGTGACATTCAATCACTGCCAAAACAAATTGCCGAGGTTAAGGTGCAGGCCGATTATATTCCGGAGAGTATGGACTGGAGAGATCAATACCATCTGGAATACAAGGATACCCCCTGCCATGGAGGTTTTTCCTTTTGGACTGTGCTGATGGATGAAGGAGACCTGGATCAGGTTAACACCGATCTGGGTGTGGAAGAAAGCGAAAAAACCATGTTCGGAGAGCATGAAGGGGTGTACCTTAAATATGCGGGTGAGGAGGAATTCAATCAGCGTATGTATCTGATGTTTCCGGAGGAGTACCGGGTGTTGGTGGTATCCATTGGCAATGATGTGACAAAGGAAGAAGCCTACAAGGTAGCGGAAAGGCTGCGTTTGGAGGGAACGGATCAGATGGTGGATACGGAAGGATTGAGTACTTGGAGCGATTATGCGACTCCGGGGGAAGTTTCGGTTGCGGCACCTTCTTTTGAAGTGAAAGCAAATAAGCTGACGATACATCAGCCGGGAGAAGTTTTTGCACTGTCCGCTTTATGTGAGGATACGGACGGAAATGATATACAGACTTCGGATATTTCTGTTACGTTGGATGATGTGCAGATCGCAGATGATCTGAGCCTTTTGGCAGGAGAGGACATTCCGGAAGAATGGAAGGATGCTGTGGGCAGCGACGGAAAGCTGGTGCAGAATGAGCTTTCCTACATCAAAAAAGGTGATGGCATCAACACACTGGATAAGGTGGTGAAAACAGAAATGCAGAACCAGAAGCTGGTACTGACGACAGCCACCTATACCAATACGGGCGATGCTGAGCTTCGTCATATCTTGTATAATGGATCTATATTGTTCGTGGATGAAAAAGACGGAAAATATCAGGTTTACAATGCTGAATGCGCCGCAGGCGACGGATACGACTTTATCCGGGGAAGCAGCAGTGCTGCCCGGCAGGAAATGGTATATTACAGTGTCTCTGAAGATTACGGGAATGGCGGAAACTATATTTCCGGTCTGAAGCCGGGCGAAAGCGTAGAAATTAAGATGGGATGGATCGTCAACGAAAAGGATCTTTCCCATATGTATCTGAATCTTGCGGGTGACGGGGCGTATTATGAGATTTCCGATATGGTATTGGAAACCGGTTTGGTGGATATTCGGAAGTAGATCCGTAACGCAGACAACTAAAATTCATATGTAATAACAGGAGAAGTGGCTGGAAACAATAATCCAGCTGCTTTTTCTGCAGCCAAGAGGTAAAAAAAGAGGAACATTTCTTTCTTACGGTAACAGATATTAAACATAAATATATGGCAGCAGGAATGTTTTTATCTTTCGAAGAGTTTTGCAAACTATTTAGGAAATAATGGTATGACGAAGCAGATGATTTGTAAAGAAATGTTAAATGGAATCTGAGTATGTGAATATACGCTGAATATACAGAAAAATAAAAAGGACGTTAGCACTAAAAGTATGATAGAATAAGATAAATAAGGTATCTGGAAAGGTTCTGAACAGATGCAAAATAACTCTCGCGGGGAAACACATTACCGAAGTGAGATCGAAAAAGGAGTCATCATGCACCACATTTTTTATCTGATGGGAAAAAGCGCTTCCGGGAAGGATACCATATACCAGAAGCTTTTAGAAAAAAGAGATTTAGGCCTGCAAAGGATTGTCCTGTATACTACCCGCCCGATCCGGGAGGGGGAACAGGAAGGAAGAGAATATTATTTTACGGATGAGCAGAAGCTTCATGAAATTCAGAAAGCTGGGCGCCTGATCGAGCTTCGCTCTTACAATACCGTCCATGGCGTGTGGCATTATTTTACTGCGGATGATGGGCAGATCGATCTGAAAAATCATGATTATCTGGGCATCGGCACCCTGGAATCCTATCAGAAGATGAAGGAATATTTCGGACAGGATACCATGGTTCCTCTGTACATTGAAGTAGAAGACGGGGAACGCCTGAGCCGTGCGCTGACCCGGGAAAAGATGCAGAAAAGTCCGCGGTATGCGGAGTTGTGCCGGAGATTTCTGGCAGATTGTGAGGACTTTTCCGAGGAGAAGCTTTTGGAGGCAGGGATCACGCAGCGTTTTTCTAATGTAAATTTGGAGGAATGTATGGCAGAGATTGAAAAAAAGATCACATCTATGGTATACTATGAACGATAGACTTTCAGTTTATCGTTCATAGTATTATAATGAAAAATCACCGGATTTTAGCATATACAACGGATAATCTATAGATAAGTCCGGCAAAATCACGAGTGATGAAGGGGAATTTGATATAACAGAGTGTTTTTTGTGAAAGAACAGACACAGGAGGGGTACCATGCCGGGTTTTGACAGCGTGATCGGCCTGGAAGAGGTCGTTGATTATTTACAGAATATTATAAAAAGCGATAAAGTAGCGCAGACGTATATTTTTTACGGAGAAAAGGGGACAGGAAAAAAGCTTCTGTCCGGCATTCTGGCCATGACGCTGCAGTGTGAAAAGCATGGGATCGAACCCTGTCTGGAGTGTTCTTCCTGCAAAAAGGCAGAGACCCGCAACCATCCGGATATCATTACAGTATATCATGAAAAGCCGGCCAGTATCGGTATTGATGAGATCCGTGCTCAGCTGGTGGACGATATCCTGATCCGTCCGGAATGCAGTCCCTACAAGATCTATATTGTGCCGGAAGCGGAGAAAATGACGACACAGGCCCAGAATGCCCTGTTAAAGACCCTGGAGGATCTGCCGAAGTATGCCAAGATCTTTCTTCTGACGGATAACGTGGATATGCTTTTGCCCACGATCCGTTCCCGCTGCGTACATCTGGCCATGCGTCTTGTCAGTGAACCTAAGGTTAAGAAATATCTGATGGATGCCTGTGATGTGCCGGATTATTATGCGGAGCTGGATGCGGCTTATGCCCAGGGGAATATCGGCAAGGCCAGAGACATTGCCACTTCCGGAGAATTTCACAGCCGGGTGGATACCTGTGTGGAGATTCTTTCCCGGTCCTATCATATGCCTATGGTACAGGTCAATGACTGTGTGAAGCGTCTCACAGAAGAAAAGGCCGATATTGATGAATATCTGGAACTGTTTACCATGTGGTTTCGGGATGTGCTGCTGTTTAAGGCAACGGCGGAGGTGGATAAGCTGGTGTTCAGACGTCAGCTGGATATGATCAAAAAGCGTGCCAGCCAGAGTTCCTATGAGGGCCTGCAGGAGATCCTGAATGCCATAGAGAAAGTAAAAACGAGGCTGAAGTCCAATGTTAATTTTGAACTGAGCATTGAGCTTCTGCTTCTGACAATCCGTGAAAATTAAGGAGTTATGAATATGATAAAAGTAATCGGAGTGCGTTTCCGTCATGTGGGCAAGATCTATTATTTTGATCCAAAAGATTATCCCATATGCGAGGGTGACCATGTCATCGTGGAAACAGCCCGGGGCGTAGAGTATGGTTTTGTCGTACTTGGTCCCAGAGAAGTCAGCGAGGAAAAAGTGATCCAGCCGCTGAAAAGTGTGATCCGCGTGGCAACCCCAAAGGATGATGCCCGGGAAGAAAACAACCGTAAGAAAGAAAAAGAGGCCTTTCAGATCTGCCTGAAAAAGATCCGTGAACACAATCTGGATATGAAGCTGATCGAGGCAGAATACACCTTTGATAACAATAAAGTGCTGTTTTATTTTACTGCTGACGGACGTATCGACTTCCGTGAGCTGGTAAAAGATCTGGCGGCTGTATTTAAGACACGTATTGAGCTTCGCCAGATTGGTGTCAGAGACGAGACAAAGATCCTGGGAGGTATCGGCATCTGCGGCCGTCCGCTTTGCTGCCATACGTTCCTTTCGGAATTTGCGCCGGTATCCATCAAAATGGCCAAGGAGCAGAATCTGTCCTTAAATCCCACAAAGATCTCCGGTGTCTGCGGCAGGCTGATGTGCTGTCTGAAAAACGAGCAGGAGACTTACGAATACCTGAACAAAAAGCTGCCGGCAGTGGGTGATTATGTAACTACACCGGACGGATTAAAGGGTGAGGTCAGCAGCGTCAATGTGCTCAGGCAGCTGGTAAAGGTGCTGGTAGACGTTAATGATGAGAAGGAGATTCAGGAGTATAAGGTGGAGGAGCTGAAATTCAAGCCCCGGCACAAGAAGATAAAACTGTCGGCGGAGGAAGTCAAAGCCTGCGCCAATCTCGAGAAAGAGAACTGATTATCGTATCTGTGAAGGTACTGAACAGATACAGAAAGGATATGTACATGGATATCGTACTTGCCGAGGGAGAAAGACTGGATGATCTGCAAAATGGCTATAAGCTGATCCAGCAGACGAAAGATTTCTGTTATGGCATCGACGCGGTGCTCCTGTCCTGGTTTGCCAGAGTCAAAAAAGGTGAAAAAGCGCTGGATCTGTGCACCGGTTCCGGTGTGATCCCCATTCTTCTGAAAGCCAAGACGACGGGAGAAGAATTCTGGGGGCTGGAGATACAGAAACGCAGTGCCGATACGGCGAAAAAAAGCGTGGCTCTGAATCATCTGGAGGATTGTGTGCATATCGTACAGGGAGATGTTAAGGAGGCTGCAGCGACGTTTGGCGCGGCCTCTTTTTCTGTGGTCACCTGCAATCCGCCGTATATGACGGGGCAGCATGGGTTGACCAACGTTTTGGAGGCCAAGACCATTGCCCGCCATGAAGTGCTGTGTACACTGGAGGATGTGGTGAGCCAGAGCGCGCTTCTTTTGCAGCCCAGGGGACGGCTGTATATGGTGCACCGCCCGTTTCGGCTGGCAGAGATCATGGGTGTCATGATGAAATACGGTCTGGAACCCAAAAGGATGCAGCTGGTCTACCCCTTTGTGGACCGGGAACCGAATATGGTGCTGATCGAAGCCTTAAAAGGCGGAAAACCCCGGATCACGGTAGAAAAACCGCTGATCGTTTACGACGCGCCTGGACAGTACAGTCAGCAGATCCATGAGATCTATGGCATGGACTGGCAGCCGGGCAAGGGAAGAGAGAAGGACGCAGAACAGGAGAACGCGTAAAATGTCAGGAAAACTGTATCTTTGCGCCACGCCCATCGGGAATCTTGAGGATATCACTTTCCGCGTGGTGAGAATATTAAAAGAAGCGGATCTGATCGCTGCGGAGGATACACGAAACAGCCTCCGTCTCTTAAATCATTTTGAAATCAAAACCCCCATGACCAGCTACCATGAGTACAACAAGATCGAAAAGGGCCATCAGCTGGTGGAGAAAATGCTGGGCGGCCTTACGGTGGCCCTGATCACGGATGCGGGGACGCCGGGTATTTCCGATCCGGGTGAAGAACTGGTGAAAATGTGTCTGGAAGCGGGCATTCCCGTATCCAGTGTGCCGGGACCGGCGGCCTGTATCACAGCGCTGACGATGTCCGGGCTGTCTACCCGGAGATTTGCCTTTGAGGCTTTTCTTCCCTCCGACAAAAAGGAAAAGCAGGCGGTACTGGAGGAGTTAAAAACAGAGACAAGAACCATTGTCCTGTATGAGGCGCCTCACCGGCTGCTGCGCACGCTGCAGGAGCTTTACGATACCCTGGGAGAACGTAGGATAACGGTCTGCCGGGAACTGACAAAAAAGCATGAAACGGCATTTCAGACTACGCTGAACGGGGCGATCGACTGGTACAGCGCAAATGAGCCCCGGGGAGAATGTGTACTGGTGCTTGAGGGAAAGAGCCGGGAAAGCATTGAGAAGGAAAAACAGGAGAGCTGGCAGAAAATTTCCATTGAGGAACATATGGAGAGCTATGAAAACCAGGGGATTTCCAGAAAAGAAGCCATGAAGCTGGTGGCTGCGGACCGGGGAACCACAAAGCGGGAAATCTACCAGTATTTGCTGGAGCATAAAGAAAAGCTGTAACTGTTAAAGACAGGCCGAAGCATTTGCTGATGAGGCCGTAAGAGCTTGATTCAGGTGTGAGCAAACTTTAATGAAAGCGGGTGATCGTATCAACACGGATTATGAACGTTTTTTGACAAGTGGTCAGGAAAGGATCCGTCTTGATATGGCCATCCGCGTTTTTTGTCACGGGACGGATGAGGATACGGGACACAGACAGCGCTGTGGGGAGTATCTGCGGATGAGACACCGTGCACTGGCGCAAAGGCTTTTGGAGGACGGAGATCTTACGGGGATAAAAGTCTGTATGACGGCAGGAATGTTTCCGGCGGAGGAGAAGGAAAGACTGCTTTCTATGGCGGTACAAAAGGGACGCACAGACTGTCTGGGAGCTTTGCTTTCGCCGGAAAAGGGGAGTTTGTTTTGTATGGGGGCGAAAAAAGGGCGGCCGGATTGTCCGGGCATGCTCCCTGCGGCAAACTTTTCAGATGGCAAAGCGGGAGAAACAACACGGAGCCCACAGCCGTTGTACATTCGTGTTCTGACCCTCCTGGGCCGGAATTTTGATCGTTTTTATCCCTATCTCGGGCAGATGTTTCATCTGCTTCTTCCGGCCCGCCTGGAGGGCCATGCAGCGCGTCTGGGGACGGATGGATTTTCCCTGTGTATGCAGGAAAGCTCTTTTCTGCGGGATTTTTCGGAGGATCATGAGCGGTGTCAGCGGGATATGGCTCATGTGCTGCTTCATCAGAGTCTGTTTCATCCTTTCTATGCCGGACAGATCCAGGACAGGGAAAACTGGGATATTTGCTGTGACTGCCTGGCGGAGTGGACGCTGGAAAAAAGGCTTGGCTATGAGCGGACGGTTTCTGCCGGGGAGCGCAGGCAGCGGACGGAGGTTTATCGTTTTCTGGAAAAAGAGAAGCTGGTTTCGGCAGCAGCACTTTACCGGCGGCTGCAGGGGAGCACACATGAGCAGCATCAGGGGCTTGGGCAGCTTTTTGTCTGTGATGATCATCAGCTGTGGTATACGGGTGAACATTCCACAGAGCAGTGGCAGCAGCAGATCCGTCGGCAGAAAAGGATGGCCGGAGAAGGTTCCAGTGAAGAAGTTTTTGGCGGCATACAGGGCAGCGGCGGCCATACGGTCAGAAAATATCAGGAGCCGGAGGCTTCGGAATACGAGTATCAGGCTTTTCTGGAAAGGTTTATGGTATCGGGAGAGGAGCGGATCCTGGATCAGGAAAATTTTGATCCCATACTGTATCATTACAGCCGCTGCCATTATGACGGTCCGGTGCTTCTGGAGCCTCTGGAGACCAGTGAGGTACGCAGGCTGTCGGAGCTGGTGATCGCCATCGATACGTCCGGTTCCTGTTCCGGAGACATCGTGCAGCAGTTTTTGAGAGAGACGTTTACCATATTGGAAAAGAAGGAACGGTTTTTCCGGAAGATGCGGGTACATATTCTGCAGTGCGATTCCATGATACAGGACTATCAGCTGATCGAAAGCGAAAACGACTGGGAGGAATACCGGAAAAATGTAAAAATCACCGGTTTTGGCAATACGGATTTTCGCCCGGTGTTTGACTGGATCCGGGAAAAACAAAAAAGCGGTGAAATAAGGGACCTGAAAGGACTGATCTATTTTACGGACGGTGACGGCATATTTCCACGGGAGGCCCCGGACTATGAGACAGCCTTTGTGTATTTGAATGAACGGCTGCTGAAGGGAAAACTGCCGGCATTTATCCGGCCGGTGAACCTTCATATCGACCGGGAGTTTTCCAATCTGTTTGATGAGGAGAGCAGTTACGGTTACTGCGGCGGAAAGTAGGAGAAACATGAATATACAGCGAGCAAAAGAAGAAATTATACATACGGTCAGGGCGTACACTGCCAGGACAGAGGAAGGCGAGTTTTGCATACCGGCGGCAAGACAGCGTCCGATCCTGCTGATCGGTCCGCCGGGGGTCGGAAAGACGGAGATTGTGCGGCAGGCAGCCAGAATCTGTGATGTGGGATTTGTGGCTTATACCATGACGCACCATACACGCCAGAGCGCCGTGGGGCTTCCGGTGATCACAAAACAGACGTATCAGGGACAGGAATACGAGGTCACCCGTTACACCATGAGTGAGATCATCGGCAGTATCTATGCCTATATGGAGCAGAGCGGGAAAAAGGAAGGTATTCTGTTTCTGGATGAGATCAACTGTGTGTCGGAGACTCTGATGCCTACCATGCTGCAGCTTCTGCAGGGAAAGAAATTCGGTGAGTTTGCCGTTCCGGAAGGGTGGATCATTGTGACGGCGGGAAATCCCTATGTGTACAATACTTCCGTCAGGGAATTTGATATGGTGACCCTGGACCGGGTAAAACGGCTGGAGATTGAGCCGGATTATGGCGTTTGGCGGGCCTATGCCCGGGAGAACCGTCTGCATGGCGCCATATTATTTTTCCTGGATTGTAAAAAAGACCGGTTTTATTTTACCCGCCGGGAGGGAAAGCGGCTGCAGTTTGTAACAGCCCGGGGCTGGGAAGACCTGTCCCGGATACTGCTGGAATATGAAGCCCTTGAGATCCCGGTGGATGAGGAGCTGGTGAGCCAGTATCTGCAGTGTGAGAGCATTGCCCATGAGTTTTTTGGATGGTATGAGCTGTACAGAAGCTATGGGGCGGATTTTTCCGCTCTCCGGCTGGAGGAAAGAGAACCGGATGAGGCACTACTTGCCCGGGCCCGGGCGGTCGGCTGGGAAGAACGGTGCTGTCTTGTACAGTACGGAGCC
>CALZOU010000085.1 GCA_945827805.1 uncultured Lachnospiraceae bacterium | reverse complement strand
TTTTCGCACATATATATTTCTCTTAGCCAGTCGTAACCCGGTCATTTTCTGCAGCGTCCGTCCCCAAAATCTTAGTTTCCTAAAAAAAGACAGAGAACCGTCCCCTATCTTTCAGAGACTCAACTCATAAATCTGATCAAACACAATCCCCAGAGCTGCAACAGACTCATCACGCAAGTCCGGAAAATCCTTTTGCCGCATCTTCCAGGCCATCCCGCACCCCGCAGAAATCGCCTGGGGAAGAGGAATCAGCCTCCCCGGGAAAGAATCTGCCTGCGCCTGCCTCTCAAAAGCAATGGCATCAGCCGTCGTATGAAAAGATATCACATAACAAGGTTCCTTAAATCGCATATAATACTCCAGAAGTTTTTCTTTCATTATATCTTGCCTGTTTTCTTTAGGCAAGAATGGTGTTTTGCAGATAATTATGATACAATACATGCAGTTAGAAGAAAAGGAGATATTTCGTAAGATGGGAAAGATAATAGTAGATGCTATGGGAGACGCTTGCCCGCTTCCCGTAGTTAAAACAAAGAATGCAATTAAAGAGATGACAGAATCCGGCACAGTAGAAATCCATGTGGACAATGAGATTGCTGTACAGAATCTGACAAAGATGGCGAATGTAAAAGGATATCCTGTACAGTCTGAGAAACTGTCTGAGCAGGAGTACAAAGTATGTATGCAGATCGCTGTGAATGGTGAAGCGGTTGAGAAAGTGGAAGAAGAGCAGCCGACAGTATGTATACCAGATGCCAGAAAGAAAAATAAAGTAATCGTGATCAGCTCTAACCAGATGGGTGGGGGAAGTGAAGAGCTTGGAAAGACTCTGATGAAAGCGTTTATCTATGCTGTAACACAGCAGGATGAACTGCCAAAGACCATGCTGTTTTACAATAGCGGCGTTTATATGACGTGTGAAGATTCTCCTGCAATCGAGGATCTGAAATCTCTGGAAGCTCAGGGCGTTGAAATCATGAGCTGTGGTACATGCTTGAATTACTATGGATTGAGTGAACAACTTCAGGTAGGAACTGTCACCAATATGTATGTGATCGTTGAGACAATGGAACAGGCAGATCTTTTGATCAAACCATAACGGACAGGCAATACTTATGTTTTAGAAAGTTTTCGGAAGATAAGGAAGCCGGGAAATATCCCGGCCTCTTTTTCTGACGAAAAATAAACGTGAGGATGAGACGTATGATTTATCTCGATAATTCAGCAACCACTATGCTAAAACCGAAATGTGTCATTGAAGCGGTGACGCAGGCAATGATGTGTGTGGGAAATGCTTCACGCGGTGTAAACGAAGCTTCTTTGGCAGCATCACGTATAGTATATGAGGCAAGAACCGAAATTGCAGAGCTATTTGGCTTCGCCTTTCCGAATCGCGTGTGTTTTACACTCAATGCTACAGAAGCGCTGAACATTGCCATACAGGGGTTATTTGATCAGGGAGATCATGTGATCACTACCGCCATGGAACATAATTCTGTGCTTCGTCCTTTGCATCGTCTTGAAGACGAGGAGAAAATACAGCTGACAGTTTTGTCGGCGGATAAAAAAGGACGCATATCTTTAGAAGAACTGGAAACATCTATTTGCGCAAACACAAAGGCGGTAGTAATTCAGCATGCTTCGAACGTTACCGGAAATGTGATAGATCTGTATAAAGTAGGAGAAATTTGTCAAAAATATGGGATTTTTCTGGTGGTAGATGCTGCACAGACGGCGGGAATCGTTCCCATTGATATGAGAGCAATGCATATTGATGTGCTGTGTTTCACCGGTCATAAAGGTCTTTTGGGTCCGCAGGGAACAGGCGGAATACTTGTTGATGAGCATGTTACCATTCGTCCATTAAAGGAAGGCGGTTCAGGCATGCATTCTTATGACAGAAGACAGCCTGACATTTTTCCGGAGTATCTGGAGGCGGGAACACTGAATGTTCATGGAATTGCGGGACTCTTGGCCGCGGTGAGAAATGCCCGGGAAAAAGATGTGAATACTATATGGAAAAAAGAGACAGAGCTGGCAAAACTATTTTATGAAAAAGTCAGACTGATGGAAAACGTGCAGCTGTATGGCGATTATTCGTCCTGGGAAAAAGCAGAGTCCAGAATTATTGAAAGAACAGGTATTGTTACACTGAATATTAATGGATATGATTCCGGCGAAGTGGCAGATGAGCTTATGGAACGTTTTGACATTGCCACCCGCTCTGGAGCACACTGTGCTCCACTGGCGCATAAGGCATTGGGGACAGTGGAGAGCGGCGCTGTGCGTTTCAGTTTTTCCGGGGAAAATACAGTTGAGGAAGCGCAGGCTGCGGCTGAGGCGGTCTGTACCCTTGCAAGAGAGGCGATGTAATGAGACAAATATCGTTTGTATTTATTCTGATCTCTGGTATCCTGTGGGGATGTCTGGGAGTATTTGTGAGAAATCTGAATGCCATCGGGCTGGTATCCATGGATATCGTTTTTTTGCGGGCCGTGGTGACGGCGGTGGCAATGGTGTTGTTTCTTCTTGTGTATGACCGGCAGATGTTAAAAATCCGGCTGAAAGATTTCTGGTGTTTTCTGGGAACAGGTATTGCCAGCATTACGTTTTTTAATTTCTGTTATTTTAAGGCAGTGACACTTACCTCCATGTCCGTGGCGGCAGTGCTTCTGTATACGGCACCGGCTATTGTGATGGTGCTCTCGTATTTTCTGTTTCACGAGCAGTTTTCCGTAAGAAAAGCCATTGCTCTGGTCATGACCTTTGCGGGCTGCGTGCTGGTGACCGGAGTATTTGAGAGCAGCCAGAACATCAGCGCGGGAGGTATCCTTCTGGGATTGGGCGCGGGCCTGGGCTATGCGCTGTATTCCATTTTCAGCCGGTATGCACTGGACAGAGGTTATCATTCCCTGACCATCACCTGTTATACCTTTGTGGTGGCGGCTGTGGCTACGGGGTGCCTGACGGATATTCCCAGAGTGATGAAGCTGTCTTTTTCTTCAGTGTCTTATGGCGCGCTGTCTTTGTCTTTGGGTATTGTATGTACGGTGGCACCGTATCTTTTGTATACGCTGGGACTGGTGCATGTGGAAAATTCCCTGGCGTCCATCATTGCTTCCATTGAACCGGTAACAGCAACGGTGCTTGGCATTATTTTATATAAGGAAAAAATCAGCCTGACCGGCATTCTTGGCATCGGCCTGGTGATTGGTGCCATGGCTGTGTGCAGCAAAAAGGCGGAGAAAACAGTATGAAAAAATTGATTATTATTCTGGGTGTAGTGGGAACTTCCCTGTCTGCGGTGCTGGTGCGCTTTGCGGACGCACCCTCCACAGTGCTCGTATTTTACCGGATGCTGTTTTCCGTATTGCTTCTGGCACCTGTGGTGCTGACCCGCTGCAAGGGTGAGTACAGAAGCATGGAAAAGAAGCATCTGTTTTTGTGTATGGCCAGCGGTTTGTTTCTGGGCATACATTTTGTCTGCTATTTCGAAGCACTGAACAGAACCAGCATTGCGGCCTGTGTATCTCTGGTGGATACGGAGGTCTTCTTTGTGGCTTTGGGAGGCAGCCTGTTTCTGAAAGAAAAGCTGTCCGGGAAGGGCTGGCTTTATATTGTGCTGACCTTTGTGGGCAGTGTGATCATTGCGGCATCGGATGTGTCTGGCGGCGGGCTATTGGGAGATCTGATCGCGGTGGTGGGCGCAGCCAGCTCCTGTATCTATACATTGATTGGCAGAAAGCTCCGCACAGTGATGACCACTAATGCCTATACGTGGATCGTGTATTTCTTCGCAGGAGTGGTGGTTTTGTTTGCGTCTATGACGGGAGGACATCCTGTAGTACCCATTCAGCCCCATGATCTGTGGATCGCACTTGGCCTGGCCGTGTTCTGTACCCTTCTGGGACACAGTATATTCTCCTGGGGACTGAAATACGAAAAGGCATCCTTCGTATCCGCGGTGAAGCTGCTGGAGCCGGTATTTGCGTCGGTTCTGGGATTTGTGTTTCTGCGGGAGATTCCGTCTTTGGCTACAGTGACGGGAGCGATGCTGATTATTATCGGCATCAGCCTGCTTAGTCGGGAAACTTCGGAACAAAAAGCATAAGAAAAAGGCAATAACAGGGATTCTGGTGAATATACAGGTTCACCGAATCTCTGTTTCATGTTATAATAAGTTATATTTTGCCGTATACCAGGAAGTACAGGACAAATGGGTGCGGTAAAGCGAGAAAGAAAAGAAGGAGAAACATTGAAATGAAAAAGAGAGAGTCGTTCAACAGCCGCTGGGGCTTTATCCTGGCCTGCATCGGTTCTGCGGTGGGAATGGGCAATATCTGGATGTTTTCCACCAGAGTATCCCTGTATGGCGGCGGATCCTTTCTGATTCCGTATTTTATTTTTGTGGTACTGATTGCCTGCACGGGTGTAATCGGTGAGATGAGCTTCGGACGGGCGACCCGGTCGGGTCCGATCGATGCTTTTGGCAAAGCCACGGCCATGAGAAACAAAAAGAATGTGGGCCGTGCTCTGGGACTTATCCCGGTTCTTGGCTCTCTGGCTATGGCCATCGGTTACACGGTAGTTATGGGCTGGATCCTGAAATATGCTGTAGGCACATTTACTGGAGCAACGCTGGCTCCGGCGGATGTAGATGCATTCGGAGCAGCCTTTGGAAAAATGGCATCCGCTTTTGGCAACAATGCATGGCAGATTGCCGCGCTGATTCTGTGTATGCTGATCATGATGTTTGGGATCGGCAAAGGGATTGAGAAGGCTAACAAGGTAATGATGCCCGTATTTTTCTGCCTGTTTGTGGTACTGGCAGTCTATGTGGCGCTGCAGCCCGGTGCTGCGGACGGTTGTCGTTATATTTTCCGCATTGAGCCGGAAGCTCTCTGCAATCCCAGGACATGGATATTTGCTCTGGGGCAGGCATTCTTCTCCCTGTCCGTAGCAGGCAACGGCACACTGATCTACGGATCCTACCTGCCGGATAAGGAGAATATTCCGGCTTCTGCTTTCCGCGTGGCATTTTTTGATACGTTGGCTGCCGTACTGGCGGCGCTGGTCATTATCCCGGCTATGGCTACCACCGGTGCGCAGCTGGATCAGGGAGGCCCGGGACTTCTGTTTATCTTTCTGCCGAATCTGATCAAGGGAATGCCCGGTGGTCGGATCATCGCCATTATTTTCTTCGTGGCGGTATTGTTTGCCGGAATGACCTCACTTTTGAATCTATATGAGGCACCCATTGCCACGGTGCAGGAGAAATTTAATCTGTCCCGTGTACCGGCCTGTGCCATTATCGGCGGAATCGGCGTAATTGTTTCTATTATGATCCAGGGTATCGTTTCCGGCTGGATGGATGTTCTGTCCATCTATATCTGCCCGCTGGGTGCAGGGCTGGCCGGCATCATGTTCTTCTGGGTATGCGGTAAGGAGTATGTGGAAAAGCAGGTGAATAAGGGACGTGACAAAGCTTTTGCGAGCTGGTTTTATCCGCTGTGTAAGTATCTGTATGTGCCGGTGTGCTTTATCGTACTGATCCTTGGCATTGCGCTGGGAGGTATCGGTTAAATATTGAAGCGGTGCTACCGATGACGGTTCGCCTGATTTATAAGCAAAAAAATAATCGCTCACTTGTCAAGGTTGAGGGCGGTTATTTTTTTGCGTTTCTTTACTTCGAAAAAATATTTCTGCAAAATGAAAACGAGTCCATACTATTTTGGAATAATTGTGATAGAATACGTTATATTGAGAAAAAAGGTAAGACAGAAGTGTTACCTATACGAGGAGTAATGAGTATGATAATCTACGATATTTCCCAGGAAGTATTTCAGTGCGCAGTTTTTCCCGGTGACGAAGCGCCGGAAAGAAGAGTAGTTGAAACGATTGGAAATGGGAGCATATGTAATCTGACAGCACTTTCCATGTGCGCGCATAATGGAACGCACATAGATGCACCGTATCATTTTTATAAAGATGGGAAGACCATCGATCAGCTGGATCTTGGGCGCGTTGTCGGTAAATGTTTTGTTACCTTTTGCGAAGGGATGATAACAGCAGAAATGGCGCAGGAGATCATAGATAAAGCAAGAATAATTGATCCGGAAGCGGCGAAACGCATTCTGATTGGCGCAGATGCCGTGGTCACTCTGGAGGCGGCACAGGTATTTGTCCGGGAAGGCATACTTTTGCTTGGAAATGAGTCACAGACAGTGGGACCTATAGAGGCACCGGCTGAGATACATTATGAATTTCTGAGAGCAGAAGTAGTGCTTCTGGAAGGGATTCGTTTACAGGGCGTAGAGGAAGGTGTATACTGGATAAATGCGGCGCCGCTGAATCTGGGACAGGCTGACGGTGCGCCATGCCGGGCAATCCTGATCAGGGAGTAATATGAGGAAAAAAATATGACGAAAAAGAGAATACAGACAGTTGTGACTGTTATTCAGAGTACTTTAATATTGGTAATGGTGTTTCTGGTGGGGGCTATGATTTTTCAGATCAATTGTCTGCAGGGAACGGCGAGAGTCATCAATTATGCAGGGATCGTCAGAGGAGCGACACAGCGCGAAGTTAAACTGGAAATCGTAGGTCAGAAAAATGATGAGCTTATCGCTTATCTGGATGATATTTTAGAAGGACTGAAATACGAATCGCGAAAATATAATCTTGTCAGTCTGCAGGATGAAACCTATCAGAGTGATCTGGATGCTCAGATGGAGTATTGGAAGCAGTTAAAAGCAGAAATTTACTGTGTTCGCGAATCCGGATATGAAGCTACCAATATTGTGGAAGTAAGTGAAAAATATTTTCAGATGGCAGATGAAACTGTATCAGCAGCAGAAAAATATTCAGAGTCTATCGCCACGATCATTCGTTACCTGGAAATTGTGACAGCTGTGGATATTACGATACTGATTCTGATCATGCTGGCCCGTTCCCTGGACGCTGTAAGAATACGGCATCGAAATCATCAGCTGGAACAGAAGGCATTTACAGATCAGCACACAGGATTGCCGAATAAAGGGCGATGTGAAGAATTTTTCAACGATTCGGAATTAATGCAGAAACCGATAGCATGTGTTGTGTTTGACCTGAACAATCTGAAAAAAGCCAATGATACTTTAGGTCATTCTGTTGGAGATCAATTAATAGCCAACTTTGCAAGACTGCTTCGCAATGCGATACCTGCTTCGAACTTTGTCGGAAGATACGGCGGAGATGAATTTATGGTTGTCATATATGATGCTTCAAGACAGAAAGTAGAGGCGATCTTAGGTCAGCTGCAGGCAGATGTGCAGGAATTCAATAAAGTTCATCATGGCGGTGGAGAATTTGTAGAAGTCAGCTACGCGTGTGGCTGGGCATTATCCACAGAATTTCCCAATTGCTCATTCCGTGTGTTGTTTGATAAGGCGGATAAGAGTATGTATGAAAATAAAATGGCAAAACGTGAACAGCGGATATAGTCTTTTTACATGTAAGGAATTCACACTTTCTCCTTAATTAAGGTTTATAATAAACCGGAAAAAAACGAAAAGGAGACAGCCGCTATGAAAAAAGAAAATCGTCAGATGGCACAGGAAAGAAGAGCACAGGAGAGAAAGCGTAAGGAGCAGAAAGAAAAGACAAAGAAGTTTCTTATGATCGGACTTCCTGTTCTTGTGGTCGTTCTTTTTATCGCCGTTATTATTGTTGATGCAGTGCAGAATTCCAATACCACTGGTGAAACAGCATCTGCCGCAAAGAGCAGCGTTTCCAATGAAACAACATCCAAAGTAGAAAGCAGTGTTACAGATGAAAATTCGAATGCAGGCAGTTTGATCGAGGCAGAGGAGACGACCTATCAGACGGATCCTTCCCTGACTGTGGAGAATGGAGACACTGTCAATATTGATTACGTAGGCTCCATAGACGGTGTGGAATTTTCCGGAGGCAATACCCAGGGAATGGGTACGGATCTGGTTATCGGTTCGGGACTCTATATCGATGATTTTGAGGAGCAGCTGATCGGAGCTCATCCAGGGGATCATGTAACGGTAACGGTGACCTTCCCGGAAGACTACGGAAAAGAGGATCTGAACGGAAAGGAAGCCGTGTTTAAAGTCACTGTAAACGGTATTTACGATTAACACATACAGTTGGGGACGTTCCTTTTGATGGAACGTCCCCATTGCTGAAATATACACAGGAGGAAATGCTATGTTAACCTATTCAGCCGCAGAGCTTTGTGCTCTGTTTTTTATTTACGGTTTTGCGGGGTGGATCCTGGAGACGGTATACGCCACGATCCGCCACCGTTCTTTTTCCAATCGAGGTATTATTAACGGTCCGTTTTGTGTGACCTACGGTGTGGGCGCGATCCTGGTCACCGTAACCTTACAGGAACTGACGGGAATCTGGCTGTTTCTGTTCAGTATGATCTATACCACGGTGGTAGAATGGGTCGGAGGACATCTGTCAGAACGATTGCTGCACAGAAGACTGTGGAACTATGAAAATGTCCGGGGTAATATGGATGGCTATATCTGTATCCCGGCCTCTCTTTTATGGGGTGCATTGGGTTATGTGATCATCCGCTGGGGAAATGAGTTCTTTGTACAGCTCATTCGGATGGCACCGCACATTTTGACGGTGGTGATCCTGTGGGTGCTTCTGGGTATTCTGGCCGCAGATCTTCTGGGTACGCATTTTCTGCTGCAGCAGCGGGGCCGTCATCTGGAAAAGTGGAGTCAGTCAAATAAAAGGATAGCGACAGTCACCGCAGCTCTGGAAAAAAGAATCGTCGATGCTGTGGAAAAACGTGTGCAGAGGGCCTATCCACAGGCGAGATCCATGGACAAAGCAGCCGATGAGGAGGGCGTATTTGCCGCCGGCTGTGGGTTTTATAAGCTGGTGTGGATCCTGGTGGTGGGTTCTTTACTGGGAGATATTACAGAAACGCTGTTTTGCCGTGTCAGAGCCGGTGTGTGGATGAGCCGCAGCAGTCTTGTCTGGGGGCCTTTCAGCATTGTCTGGGGTATGGCTATGGTGATGGCCACGGTACTGTTGTACAGATCCCGGAATAAGGGCAGCTTTTTTATCTTTTCCATCGGCACGTTTCTGGGCGGTGCCTATGAGTATCTGTGCAGCGTGATCACGGAGATCGCTTTTGGCACGGTATTCTGGGATTACAGCGCGATTCCCTTTAATCTGGGCGGCAGGATCAATCTGCTGTACTGCTTTTTCTGGGGTCTGGCCTCCGTGGTGTGGATCCAGATCGTGTATCCGGTATTCTCCAGGCTGGTGGAAAAGATTCCGATGAAGCCGGGCAAGGTGATCACCTGGTTGCTGGCAATATTTATGGTCTGTGATATGGCTGTGTCGGCAGCGGCACTGGTGCGGTATCAGGAGCGGAGCGAGCAGATACCGGCTGCGAATGTGGTACAGGAGGTGTTGGATACATATTATGGGGATGCGGTGATGGAGAGAATCTATCCAAATGCCATCAGTGTGAAATGATGACATATTCAGCCTTATTATTGCATTAGATTGAATATATATTCTCATAATATAAAAAACATGTTTGACATAAATTGATATTAGTGTTATTATTCTTGATAGAAAAGGTGCTATCAATGACGGTTCGCCTGATTTTGGGGTTAAAAAAATAACCGCTCAACTTTCTCAGGGTTAGGGGCGGTTATTTTTTTGCTTTTTTTTGTGTATTAATACCAATCGAATATACAAGACCAAATGAGGTTATGCAGATACCTGGCACGTTGAAATGAGTTGCTGCTTTTTTGGAAAATTGAGTTGAATAAATAATATACATTTAGTATACTTTATATAGGCATTATGCCTAGGTGCTACCACACATTGACGTGTGTATGGCGGTTCGCTTTTTGCGGAGAGTTCATAGCTCCGATTACATAGATCTCACATTTGAGCATTCTAATGGAAAGGAGGACTCAGCTTATGCTTACAATCGTTGACTTGATTGCAGTACTTAGTATCTGCTTAACCTCATTTGGTCTTGGCTATTCGATTGGATCCAATAGCATTAAGACCACAAAAAAATAACCGCCCCAACCTGACGAGTTAAGCGGTTATTTTTTACCCTAATAAATCAGGCGAACCGTCATCGGTAGCACCTTTTCTATTAAGAATAGTAGCATTTATCCCCATTTATGTCAAATGTTTTTTGCTTTTTCGGAATGTTTTTATTCCTGTCTCTATACACAAAAGACGCTGCCGACGATACTACTTGTGTAGATAAAGGGGGTCGCCGTATAATTAAAAAAAAAAGGGGGGGGG
>CALZOU010000084.1 GCA_945827805.1 uncultured Lachnospiraceae bacterium | reverse complement strand
ACAAGGAGTATCGTCGGCAGCGTCAGATGTGTATAAGAGACAGCTCTTATACATATGGTTTCTCCTTTCCGTTTTGAGGGTGTCACCCTGTAATGTTTTCCGTTTCCATCGGTGTCGCCGGCCACGCACCTTTTAGGCTCTTCTCGTGTTTGGAGCATAAAAATAAGACGCATAACCCAGCGCCTCAACGGGAGATGTACGGATCACCTCCTACGCATTTTCTGCTTTTGCTTTCACCTCCACGGGTTTTACAAGTCCCATACCCTGTAGGTGTGCCGCTCTTTCTTTGGTTACATCCAGAACTGTGTCTTTCTTTCTGAGTTCCAGATCTGCTTCTTTGTCGTAGAAGTCATGTACTACCTTTACTTTCATGTGTATCACCTCCTCACTCCGGTTGTACCGGTGTAACTTTTAAAGTACTTTTCTATCATGTCTACAATTTCTTTCGGAACCTTTGCTTTATTTCTTCCTCCGTGCATATACGCAGCAAAGTTTTCGGCCCATGCTTCGGATCGTTTTGTTGCTCGAACAAATTGCGTTGTTCTTGCATAGGCAGACACGCGCAATGATTCTTCTTCGAGTTTAATATCAGATGATAACCTTCTGGACAACGCTTGACCGCAATCTATATCTACCGCATGACCAAGCTCGTGCCATATCACTCCGCCGTAGGTTTCAGTAGCATGATAATCTAAATCTTTTTTATACTTAAAGCGATACCTAAAATTCTCTTTTTTCCTTGTTTCTTCATAAGACGTGAGGTTTCCTGTTTTCTTCAGCAGCAAAGTCTTTGTAGAATCATCGTACTTTGCATACACTCCCGCTGGAGTTCCGCCAAATTGAACTTTAAGACCTTCTATCGTGTTTCCGCCCATGCGTTTTTCAAATTGATCAATCACTTTTACAGTCTCGCGAACAAAATCCGTATTTGCTCCTTTCATATTCACAAAATCTGTCTTTAAGTTCTCTGAGATGTATCTTTTAAGTTCTGAAGAATCCATACTAGAAAAATCTATATCTGATTGTTTATTCCGCAGGTTTTCCATCCTTTGTCGTCTTCTCTCTGATAAATCTTCTTTCGGTTCCAATGATAGCTTTCCATTCTGTCTTCTCTTCCACTCTTCGCGTCTTGCAGCATATCGCTTCTGGTTCTCCTCGTCCAAGGAAAACTTTTCCAGACGTTCGTACTTCTCCGCCTGTCGTTCAGCGTACTGCTGTCGCTGATCCGCTTTATACTGATCGACGATCTGATTCAGTTCGTCTCTGGTGTACACGCTGCCTTCCGGCGGTGTACTGATACCCTCGAAGTATGTTGTGTGGCTATCCTTGCACCGGGGATGGTACAGGCCGCCGGCTACAGCTGAGCTGATCAGCGGATACTTGATTCCGGTCAAAGGCGATATGCCCGACTTAGGTCCATCAGACCATACATCGTCTATGTAGACTTTTCCACAATGGGGCAGGCATTTCGGGCAGGGATTCCCACGCTTATTCACAATCACTGTGGATATCCCCCATTCCTTTCGTTTCTCGCCCTCGCCCTGCAGGTATGCACGCTTTCCGGCTGTTCTAATCGCCATGTCGGCATAGTCCGCTATGGTATGCCGGCTGCCGTTAGCATATTCTATGCAGTTGATGCCGGATTTTAAAAAATCCTTTGTGGCCATGTCTACAGCCTTTTCGTAAGTCCCGGCTCCGGTGTTCGCGTATACCTGCGCATTGTAAATGATCTTTCGATACTGGTCATTTGCCATCCTTAAAACCGCCGTCTCGGCTCGCTTCATGTCGTCTACGGTGGCTTTTACTAGGCTTTCGAGCTTTCTCTTGTTTAACTTAAAAAACTCTGCTGTAGCCCCTCTGGAGGCCTTGCGTGCGGTGAATCCTTTTTTCATGGCCCGCAGGATCTTCTGCTCCTGATCTGTTCCGCCCTGCTCTTTGGCAGCCCGAATCATGGCCTCGATCTGCGCGTTGATGTTCTCGAATTGGGTGCTATACTTTGCCTGGTTCTCTTTTTTGTACTTCTCCAGGGCTTTCAGCTGTTCCACCTGCCACATGGACCATTCGTAGCCTTCTTTTATTTCTTCGGCCCTGTGGCGCTTCAGATTGCGGATCATGGAAGCTGTCAGCTCATCCTCAATGGCCTTAAAAGCCGCGGACAGATCATAATCAGATGCCATTTGTGTACACCTTATACCCTTCTGCCCTAAACTGCTGCCGGAGCTTCTTTGCCTGTGTTATGCTCTCACATCTATCACACCTGAGCTCCGCATAGTCTTTTTTCTCAATGGCATAAATGCCTCTCGGCACCTGTTCAGATGCCACCTTCAAAAGTTCCCGGTATTTTGCCTGGGACATCTGGTATATTCTGTTCGCCACCTTCACCTTCATTTACTGTCACCCCTTCCAGATTTACGCCCGGTTCTTCCATGGATGCTATTCCCTGTTCAGCTTTCAGCCTGGCCACTTCTTCCTTCTTCCAATCTTCATCCCTTGTGTCGCCGTACAGCTCCTCGACAGATGCCTCAATGCTCATGATGCCACCTGTCTTTGCCTTGCTTACAGTTTCCACCTGGCTTTCAAAGGACGGATTTGCGTATTCTCCGAATGGAATCTCTGCTTTAATGTCCCTCAGACTCTGTTTCATCATGATGTTGTATGCATTCAGTGCTGCGCTGATCACCTTCGGTATATTATCCTGTATGGATCCAACGATAGCGTCCCTGGTATACAGCGTTGTCTTTTCTTTTTCACGCTGTGCTTCCGCATTGTCCAGCTTCTTCGTGTCTATGCCAAGCGTGGATGGCGATATAATGCCCTGCAGGCACAGATCCAGCGCTGTGATATAGGCAGCCATGTAGCTGTCATGCGGGATATCCGGCTGTTCTGTATATATCTTGTTCTCCTGATGCTCGCCCATGGCCGTCTCTGTAAGAATATAGCGATTGTCGAACGGATTCGGGCGGAGAGTTTTTCCTGTGTTCGGGTCTTTTGGTGTAAGGCATTCCGGAATATATGATTTCGAGCGTCCGGTTCTTATGGCGTCCATCCACTGGCTCCATGTCTCGTCCAGAGCATCGAAGTTATCCAGTTTCCCGTCAAATATGGATCTGCCTCTGCCTTTCCATTTCGCAGAATCGAACACTTTTATCGGAACGGCCAGAATGACACTTTTATCAAATTCCCAGTCTGAAATATCCTGTGTGACCGGTATGGTCTTTCTGTCTACCAGTTCATCACCCTTGTAGAGTTCGTTTTTTATGTATCCGTAGCCGTAATGCTCATGCAAAACGTACTGCTGCCCTTCGTGTTTGTAGGGTGTTTTGAATATGACCTCTCTGAGTCTTCCTCTGTTTCTTACCAGCTCAATCCTTTCTCCCGGATACCATTCCAATATCGGATACTGGCTGATTTCCGTATCAATTGACACCTTATAAGCACCATCACCAATATACAGTACCTCTTCAATGACATCTTTGAGGGCATTTCTGAAATCGTTCTCTTTTTCGATCTCTTCCCACACCTGCCGCATTACCGGAGGGTCAACTGTTATGTCGTTCATGTCTGTCATCACGATAGAAGACAGCACACGCACGATCAGGCTCGGGATGCCCGTATGGATCTTGCGAATCTCCTGCCCGGGTGTTGACTGGGATGCCCAGAACTTGTATTTGTCCGCAGACTCATTTAACTGGGAATAGAGCTGCTGCAGCTCGTTTCCATCGCCACGGTACCATATTCTGTTTCTAATGGCATTCAGTTCAAAATCCATATATTCCTGTATCTGTATGGTATATGGTGATGTCGGCTGAATCTGTAGCCAGCTTCGTATGCCTTTCCTGATCTTATCCATAAATCCCATATCTCCTATACTCCTATCATGTGCTGGTACGGTATCCAGCTGTACTGTGACGCGTTGATCGTGTGGTCGTTTCTGTCTTCCGGCTCGTCCTTGTCTTCTTTCCAGCTGTACCGGTCAAATTCTGAAAGATGCTCCACGCAGGTGTCTACCACCAGATAGCATTCCTTCTGGATCCATCCGATCATCAGCTCGATACGGTCGATGATGGTCAGCGCCTTATAAGCATCGTGGAAATTGTAGATACTTCCGTTCTGCCGTTTATACTTTCTAAGCTCCGTTATGGTGGCCTGGTCGGCAGAGTCAATGAATACATCCTTTGCCAATCCCCATTCCTTTCGGCACTGTTCCAGGAACGCTATAAATTTTACTGCGGTATCTGAAGGTGCCAGAGGAATGTCCAGTTGTGCATTGCTGTATACTTTCTCTTCCAGTATGAACAGCTGTCCTCCGTATGTGATACCCTGAAAGATCATGGCTATGGTATCTTCGCTCCGCTGAGAGTAAGACGTATCCAGACCGGCTGTAAATTTCTTGAACCGGATCGATCCGTTTTTTATTCCGGCTTTTACAAACGCTTTTGTAACTACATGTTTCTTTCTGTCAAAGTTGCTGAATACAAGTCCTGTTGCCTTTCCTCTGAGACCTTCGATCTTATTCTTCCAGATCTTTGTCCCTTTCGGTGTGGTCAGGATGATCTGATCCAGTTTTTCTTTTGTGAGACCCAAATTGTGGGCAAAAGAAAAGAACCAGTGTACCCATCCGGGCTTTGGTTCTTCTTTCAGCTCATCCATGATCTCTTTCGGTGTATCTTTTACATACCCCGGAAGAGGCCTTGAGCAGTTTATGAATTCTTTGTATACCGGAAGCGCAGGATCGTCCGGGTTAAGCGTGGCCATCAGATAATCGCAGCGCATGGCAGACTCGCGAACAAAATCAATATCTGCGGTGTTGATCTCGTCGATGTACAGGCACCCGTACTGTCCGCCCAGGGCCTTCTGCCATTTCTTTTTGTCTCCATAACCCATGACATAGATGGTCTTGTCACCGCCCGATGTATGGAACAGGATATGCGGGATCTTGTCATCTTTGGTTCCGTTGCCGTTATACTCAACAAGCACCCCGAAATCATCTATGATCCCGAGGTCTTTGTTGATGATGTTCTTTTCCGCTGTACCGGTATCCTTCGCAGCCAGGATATGCATCTTTTTAGGGCTCTCAGCCACTTTTAGCATGAACTTAAACAGTCCTACTGTGGTCTTTCCTGCTGCCGTGGTGCCTTCCAGGAACTCTGCTTTTGCGTTGCATTTTAAAAATGCCTTATATTTATCTGACAGAATCAGGCGCTCTGTACTCATTACCCATCACCGCGCATCTGTCTGATTAGATCGTCAAGCTTAGTCTTTTCTGACTCAAGTGATCCGGTAACTTTAATATCCTGCTTCTCATCCCATCCTTTAAAATTGTTTGAAAGGCTGAACTTTGCACCTGCTGCCCCGTCTTTATCGAACAGCCTTTCTTCAGTATATTGTTCAACCCTTGACTTCGCGCGCGTTATCGTGTCAACAAATTCTTTTTTGCTTTGATAATTAAGCAGCGCCTGTCTGCTTGTAAACCCCAGTGCGAGCGCCAATCCGGTAACTGTGGGCGGTCTGTTGTTTATGATCACGGGCATTCCGTATTTATTCAAAACCGGTTCCCCATCGTCGTTTTTGATTACTTCTCCCTTGCATTCTTCGAAATATTCATCTATTTTTTTCTCTATTTCTTCTACATTTTTGTATTTCGGCGGTCTTCCGCCCGCTTTTTTCTTTGTCATTAGACCACCTTCTTTCTTTTTCACAGCAAAAGACGCCTAGCGTACTGCCAGACGTCTTCTTGCTGAAAGGTTAACAGATGAACTATCCGTCCAACAGACAACCAGCAAACATCTGATCGCCTGCTGCCAGCGGAGGAAGTGAGTGAAGTCAGTGCCTTCTTGACACTGATTGCAGTATAAATATTATCACAGTTAAAACGGACAATCCGGACAAAACGGACAAACTTTCATTTTTTTTCAAAAAATCTGTCTAATTCTTTGCGAATCCCGTCCCCTGTGCTTCCTCTGCCCATCCGATCAGCAACTTTTTCCCACGACATATTCTTGATATACCGAAATCGGATGATGCGCTGGATCCTTGCCGGTGCTCTGTTGATCTCCTGCTGTGCTCTGGCTCTGATCTGCTCTGCAAGTCTTTTTCTCTCCGAAAGAGCTTTTAACTCATCCCTGAGAGCTGTATCGTCTGCCCACGAGAACGCTGTGCCTTCCGCCGAGAAGTGCTGTTCCTGGTATGGAAACTCAGGATTGCTCCCCTTGACACAGATATGCGCCACCTGTTTCTTCTTTCCCTCCAGCGCCTGTATGTCTTCCTCAGTTTCTTTTACTAGCTCACATGCATCTATGTAGTCCTTAAGTATCTGCTTGTCCATGCGCATCGCCCCTTTTCCCGTATTTTTGTTACTTCCGTATTTTCCGTCCATCCCGCAGAGCTATATCAAGCTCCCGCTCAGCGTAATCCAGCCGGCGCTGCAGTCTGATCACGTAGCACAGTAAGAAAAGTACTGTTGCCAACAGAATTATAATGATGATTCTGTATACCATGTTATTTCTCTCCTTTCTTTAGTTCCGGCAATTCCTTGATAGCTTCTTCATTCAGCAGATCCATCATTCCCAGCCAGTCGAACATGGCGTCTGAGGTTTCGTCTATCCATTCATCACAGCAATATTCCGAGAATCTGTCCTTTACGTTCATTCGTTCTGGACTTGTCAGCATTCACTATTCCTCCACTTCTGACTGTAGCCATACTAAAACACCCTTTTTACAATTACCGCAGAACGGACATGGCTTTAGTTCGATTTTATTCTCTGTCACTTTCTTCCTCCTCGTTTCACATATTCAATGGATTGTTTTTTCTCTTTATGATCCGTTTGCCCGGGAATCCCGGGCAGTCCTTGGCTTTGCATATTGTGATTCTTGTTTTCCGGTAAGACCTGCATAGTTGCATGTTCCAAGGCTCGTCCATGCGTGTTCTGGGTTTCTGTACATACATGTGGCACAGTTCGGGTTGTTGGCCTTCCATGGTGTTTGGTTTTTACCGTTTATAAAATTTCCTTTCGTCGCTTTTTAAGCTCCATTTTAGGTATGCCTTTTTTCCTCACTGTATGTAGCTCCTTCCGTAGCGCCTGATAAACTCCTCACGAGTGTGCGCCTTTTCGTAGACTTCCTGTGCGTAGATCTGCAGCATGACTCTGGTTCCTTTGTCCACGTGTACGGCATCCTGTCCGGTCTCGTGATGGCGCACGCATAGATATACATATAGCCCATCTTCTTCGGAGAGCTTCCGGTTTGCTACGCCGAAGAAGACATGATGTTTGTGCAGGCCGTACTGCTGCCGGGTGTCGCCCTCCAGGATAGAGCATAGGAAACATATGCCGTTTTTCTCCTGGAGGATGTTCTTTTTATGTTTCATCCGTTTACGGTGCTTTGGCTGTTTTGGGAATAACAGCTCAGGTTCTTTCTTTTTCATCACACTTCCTCCTGCAGCCATTGTAAGATGGATTCTGCCGACAGCATGATGCGAGGCTTTAATTCTTTTTTCAGGTATTCCGCCAGCTCCTCGTCTGATAACCTGGACATATACTTGCGTCGAACATAGAGCGGAGTGCTCTCTACCTTCTCGATGATCTCGGGATCCTCTTTGGGTTCTTCCGTTCTCTCTTCTTTTTGTGTCTCTTCCGGTGCTTTTTCCTCGACCTGTAAATCGTCCGGAGATTCAGTATTTACTGAATCTGCAGGGTTTTCGTCCTGCTGCCCCGCAGACGTTTCCGAGGGTGTTTCTTTATCCTTTTCTTCCGTCTGTTCGATAGTTTGTTCGATTGTCTCCTTTTCCGGCTCTGCAGAGCTTTTCTGCGGCTGTGTTTCCGGCTCTGTGCCGGCTTCCTGGGTATGCGTTTCTACAGCGCTTTCCTGCTTTTCCGGTTCTTTCTTCGGCTCCTCTTTTGGTGTTTCTTTCGGGATATCTGCTTTTTGAGAATTTTCCTTTGGCTTTTCAATCTTTGCCTTGGATACCTTGCTTTCTTTTCTTGGTTCTTTTTTCGGTTGTACCGGTGCAACCTGAGCTTTAATGGGAAATTCTGAGTCAAACTGCTGCCGCCAGGAATCCTCTACGCTTAATTCTGTCTTAATCAGCCAGCTTGTTACCTGCAGGACCTCGCTCCATGGATGTCTGGTCTTTTCGTTGTTCTGTCGCATGTTGACAAGTACCACATCCGGATCCTTGTCGCTGATGATCAGCATGATTCTTCCGGTTCCCGGGATGCGCACGGTGTATACCTTGTCTCCGTTCGGCGCCAGGATGTTCTGCAGGTCATCTGTGGTCTTTTCTATGCAGAAGGTCTCGTGGATCTCTTTGTATTTTTCCGGATTTTCTTCCAGCACCCGGCGCATCACCTGAGTGATCAGATTTAAACTTCTGTCTTCCGGCGGCTCTTCCAGCATGACTTCAATGTCCGTGATCTTTTCCTCTGCTTCCACTTCTTCCTTGATGGTCTGGATCTCTGACTTGGAATAGTACGGTGTCAGCTCTTCATTGATCTCGTCCGGGATCAGCATCATCAGGGATAATTTGGCATATCCAAATCCCTGGTACTGCGGGAGAAGGTGGTCTGAGTAACCACCTTCGGAGAACTTGTCGTTGATCCGGATGAACCGGCTCACCTGAGTCTTGTCAATGCCGTATTCTGCTTTGGCAAAATCTGTGACGGTGCTGTATCCGCTCTCTCTTAAGATATCCGTATCTCTGGCCACTTTTAAAAGGTACCCGATCCGGACAAACCCTTCCGCTGTTTTGGCCAGTTCGTTGTCCAGCTCTGCTTTGTATTGACTATAACTTTTCTGGTATTCCATCATCTGTTCCATGCTTTCCTCCTTATCCCACTGCTGCCATAAAGTCCTCTTCCAGGCCTTTCAGCACCCTTGTGTTGTTTTTTTCTTTCAGCTCCCGGATGTTTAACTCCCGGAGTTCTTCTGACCGTTTGGCGCGCTCGTGGTCCTCTTCTTTCATGCGCTTTCTGATCTCTTTCTGCCATTCCCTTAAGAACGGCTTTATTTTTTCTATTTCCGGCTCTTCATCGAACATCCCACGGTGCTGCCGGATGGTTCCGCCGGGCTCCACCTCGATCGTGTAGAACGGTGTGTCGGGCTCTGCTGTCTTCCGTAAGAAACAGATGTATGTCTCGTGATCCTTGATCCGGTCAAAATACCGGTCGGTGGCCCCGGCGCAGTGGTGAAGGAATCTGCCTTCCAGGACGATGTCGATGATCTTTTCCGGTACACGGATGAAATACTCTTCTCCGGTGTATGAGAATTTCTCTTTAATCTCCCGGAGTACACCTTCGGCCTCCGGATATCTTTCTGAGTATTCCGATGCTTTTATATCTGCCTCGCGTCTTTCGATTTCCACAACGCACTCATCGTGCCGGCGCTTTAATTCTCTTGCTTTATAGATCATCGGATCGTTCGTGTCTTTATTCAGCTTTTTGCACATGTTCATGTAATCCTGGTACTGATCGATCACCTGCTTTGGACTGCTGCCCTTGTAGGATTCTCTTCTCTGGCGCTCGATGTAGTTCACGGCCTGCTCCGGGCTCATCCTTACAAGTAGCCATGTCATTTCGTTCGGGGTCATATTATTGCCTTTTGCCCAGTTCAGTACCTTGTCGGGAACTTTTGTTTTATGCCTTATGCTCCATCTTAGCCACTCCACTTCCGTGCTGTCGCCGTCCCTTTCGCGGATCCGGTTAATCATCTGCCTATCGGAGATGTCAAAAACCTCTTCGATAGTGTTCCCTCCGGTTTTTAATAATCCAAAATACTCCCAGCTCCAATGGCTGATATACTCCGACTGCTGCTCGAATAATCTGTAAAATCTGTTTTTATGCAGCATCTCAAACAGTATTCTGGCCTTTTCGTTTCCGGCAATGATCATGAGGTTGTTGTAGTCGGCTTTCTGTCCTGCTGCCGCCAGTTGGATAAACAGTCTTTGTATCGGTTCATAGTGTGTTCCCGCAAAAGCCTCCTCAATCCCACCGTCATACAGATACCCTGTGCCGGTCCTTTTGTTGGCCGGGTTATGGCGGTCGAATCTGTTGTTGTGCTCCTGGTTGTAATAGATATCGCAGTAGGCTTTCAGCAGAAGCTGTTTCTTGTAGATCAGGATCCGTATGCGTTCATCCATCCAGATTCTCTTTTTCCCATCTGCGAAAACTCCGCATTTTATGTGTCTGACGACCGCCTTTTCATCGTCGATCGGCTGTACCAGGGCCACATATGCGCTGAGATCTATCGTTTTCTTTCTTGCCCTGTATTCGATCCGTTCACCGCAGCTCGGGCAGGTTATCTCGTCTTTTTCTTTCAGATCCGGCTTTATGGAGCTCAGCTTTTTCTTTTTTATTTCTTTCCCGCAGTTTGTGCAGTACCTGTCTCTTATACACATCTGACGCTGCCGACGATACTCCTTGT
>CALZOU010000083.1 GCA_945827805.1 uncultured Lachnospiraceae bacterium | reverse complement strand
GCATCCAGTTCACCGATGCTTTTACCTCTGGAAAAACCATAACCAGTGCCACTACGATCGCTATCAGCAAAAGTACCGCAACGGCAATCCCTTTCGCCGGTTTCCACAACAGCTTCTGATGTCGCCGGATAAACAGTTCGTTGAGATACTCAAATCCCTTTCTGCTGCTTGCTATCCCCGAATCATCACTGATACTGCTGCGGCTCTGCTCCTGCGTGGCCTTTTGCACCGCATCCTTGTCCGCGAAAACATCTGTCTCTGTCAACAATTCCTTATACATAGCGCGGTAGCTTTTGAACGTCCATATTTTACGCAGGAAAACTATACCCGATATTACGCCAAGACACATAACGGCGGTGGAAACGACTTCAGGAAGCATCCATCCAAGCACCGGAAGCCCGTAAGTCGCCGCCAACAGCACGAGAAGCGCTGCGATCCTTGTCCAATAAAACCCTTTAATATTATTCTCGTTCTTTACCTTGCCGTTTTTCTCGTAATCCCTCAGAGATTTCGCCGCTGCAGTGATTTTTAGCCCCGCCACAAAAAAGGGGATCAGCAGACACTGCCATACAGAAAGCCCCATGGCAAATCCAAACACAAAGCTGCAAAAGGCAAATCCCACGAGCACCTTTAGGATAGCATAAAAATAATTGACCAGCGTATACTCCCTCGCGTCCATTCCCAAAAGGATCATGGCATAATATTTATCCTTTGAAGGATCAAACATATACGTATTGATGATAGAGCCAAGAATCGAGAAAAACACCAGAATATGCAGTACCAGCCGGACATCTGTTTCTTCAGGCAGGCCGTACAGCAGGGACGCACCCATAATCATCAGAAGAAAATACAGAATTTTCCCTAGGAAAGCCGATATGATCTCACCAAAAACAGACAGCACATTGGCCAGCACCTTAAATCCCTGCATCCGGTAAATCGTTTCCAGAAAAATATTCTTAATCAGCGGTATCTGCCGGATCGAATAGAGGATGCTGTTGACACGATATGTATTTCTCAGGGAAAAAGAAATGCGCAGCGTTTTAATCATTTGCTTCCTCCCGGAGAGCCGCAATGATCTTCTCCTTAAATTCCTTACTGTCCAGATCAGATTTATCTACGATTTCAAGCTCACCGTGACTGAGCAGCACGATCTCGTCGCAGAGATCCAACGCCAGATCCATGATATGTGTGGAAAAAATGATGATACGATCCTGCTTCAACGAACGCAGAAGCTGCTTCATTTCCTCCGCCACCACCACATCCAGAGAAGTCAGCGGCTCATCCAGCAATAACAGATTCAGCTCGGCAATGATATTGATCAGCATCTGCATCTTGTTTTTCATTCCATGGGAATAATCCTTCAAAAGCCTGTCCCTGTCCTCCGGCTCAATGCTCATATAGTCAAAATATTCATCCGGCGTTTTGGGATTTTTAATGGTCTCCTCATGAATGTCCATAAAAAACTTCAACAGCTCTCTGCCTGTCAAAAATTCCGGCACCATTTCTTCCCAACAGTCCATAAATCCTGCCGCTTTCAAATGAAAAATCTATATCCCTGAGAACCAGCTTTTTCTCATAGCTTTTCGATAAATGTTCTATTGTAAATTTCATCTTTTCTCTCCCGGTTTTATGATATGAATCCCTGCACTTTTATGAGCCATTGGAACATTTCTCTGCATCTATAGCCAACACAAGCAGTAACGCTCCCAGCGCATCCCAGGGATTCTGAATATCGATGACATATGTATCCGTCCAGTTAAGCAGCTGTTTGGAAACTTCCGCTACACATCTTCCGCCTGTGTCATATACCTGATAATCCCAGCCCCAGAAATTACCTTCCACATACCAGCCGTTATAATCGATATTAAATTTCGGTTTCAGAAAAGAGAATTCCTTTGTTATGCAGCCGGCATACTGCCCCCGCAAATAGATCTCAAATTTCGGAAGCAGAGTAAATACCCGCTCCTGCAAAGTACCGATCTCGTTTCCACAGGCATCAAATATTTTCAGACAGTGTCCCCAGGCAAACTGACCTTTCACTGTATACATAACATTCCCGGCTTCGTCATAGATATCGTAGCTGTCAAACCAGGAAAACATCCGCTGTTTAAATAGTAATTTCATCCTTTTCCTCTTTTCTCCGCTTCTCCTCTACAGTATTTTCCTTTGGCAAAATAAAGCGGCAACGTCGACAATCAGCATCATCGGCGGCAGACATCTGTTAATTTCAGATGGGAGACTTGCATATCTTTCTTACCGCCGGATTATGGCTTTATTATAACGGCTGCAGCACTTACGGTAAACTGTTCGTTTCGAGAAATAAAGCGGCTATTTCACGTTTTTGGAGGAAAATGGACGGCATCACCTAAGAGATTAATTGGGCTGTTGCGAATTGGCGGGCCAATTCACAACAGCCATAGACATTTACCACAGTATGCTACCTCTCATCACACACCTGGAAAATATAGAATTTAAGATAATAACTCTCATCCGCTGCCCACAGAATGGGATGATCGGCGGACTGGGTACGGTATTCCACCTGTCTGAGACGCTTGTGGGCACTCTGTGCTGCCTGGCGGATGACTTTGGTGAAATTTTCGTAATCCATGTAGTGGGAGCAGGAACAAGTGGCCAGGTAACCTCCGTCTTTCACCAGCTTCAGGCCGCGAATATTGATCTCACGGTAACCCTTCATGGCATTTTTGATGGTATTTTTGGATTTTGTAAAGGCCGGGGGATCCAGGATCACCACATCATACTTCTCCCCTGCTGCCTCCAGCCGGGGAAGCTCGTCAAACACATCTGCCGCCCGAAAATGCACGGTATCCGAAAGTCCGTTCAACGCAGCGTTTGACGTGGCCTGTTCCACAGCATATTCGGAAATATCCAGTCCGGTAACCTCAGCCGCGCCCGCAATGCCCGCATTCAGCGCGAAGGTTCCCATATGGGTAAAACAGTCCAGTACCCTTTTCCCTTTGCACAACCGCTGGATAGCCAGACGATTATATTTCTGGTCCAGGAAAAATCCCGTCTTCTGTCCGTCTTTTACATCCACCATATATTTCACACCATTTTCGGTGATCTGCACATTGGTATCAAATTCGGGTCCGATAAAGCCCTTGACCCTTGACATGCCTTCCTTAATTCTCTCCTTAGCGTCGCTTCTCTCATACACACCGCGGATCACGATGCCATCCTCCAGAAGAATCTCTTTCAGAAGCTCTACAAGCTTAAGCTTCATCTTGTCAATGCCAAGTGCCAGGGATTCCACTACCAGCACATCCTCGTATTTATCGATTACCAATCCCGGCAGAAAATCCGCCTCGCCGAATACCACGCGGCAGCTGGATGTATCCACCGTATCCTTCCGGTAATTCCAGGCATTCTGAAGACGCATCCGCAAAAAATCATCATTGATCACGACATCCTTCTTTCTGGTCATCATGCGGATCCTTATCTTGGAATTCTGGTTAATGAAACCCTGTCCCATGGGATAACCGTCAAAATCATGAACCATCACCATATCGCCGTTTTCAAAATGGCCCATGATCGTATCTATCTCATTATCATATACCCAGAGTCCACCGTTCTTTAGCACACGGCCCTCACCTTTTTTCAATGTCACTACTGCACTCATATTTTCTCTCTTTCCGCCGCTGTTCTCCGGCTTTTCTATATACTGCACAAAGTATATCATATTTTCCTGTGAAGCGCCCTATTCTTCACAGATTTTTTACTTGCATCTCCCCACAGGCTCGATATACAATACAGACATGTATTTCAACTACATACTACCTGCAGACAAGCATTTTTGCAAAGCTGCAGAACGAAAGGAGCATGTTTTTTGTACACTGTTATTTCCGGTTTTCCTCTGCTTTTAACTTCTTCTGCTGATCTGAAAAAAATTCTGAAAAGTATAATAGCTCTATGGGAATCAAATATCGTCAAAGCTGCCATCATGGTCTTGATCATGCTGGGTATGATCAAGCTTCTGAATCTGGTTTTCAAATCCTTTAAGGGAAAAAACACCATTCATCTGAATTTTATCCGAAGCATCTTACAGGCGCTGATCGTCATCTTTTTCCTGATCCAGATCGGCAGTCTCTCCGATGCCATGGCAAAATTCTACAATACAATCCTGATGTCATCCTCACTGTTGGTTGTGGTTCTTGGTTTCGTCTTTCAGGAGGGATTATCCAACATCGTTCACGGTTTTATCCTTACCTTTTTCAAACCTTTTGATATCGGTGATCGCGTAAAGATCAACGTTGACGGTGTGGATATCACCGGTTACATCCGGTCGATCAATCTGCGAAACACCGTTATCCAGAATGTTTACAATAACAGCAGTGTGATCGTCCCCAACGCGAAAATGGATCTGTGTGTCATCGACAACAGTTATTTTGACGAATCCTCCGTCAATTCCAATTTTCTGGATATCGAGATCACCTATGAATCCAACCTGGACAAAGCCTGTAAGCTTCTCTCTCTGACCATCGATAACCATCCGCTGGTACAGAAAGTCAAAAAAGCCGACGCACCGCCCACGGCCGTTCTGGTAAGCCAGCTGGGCACCAGCGGTGTTACCCTGCGGGCCAGCGTAATCACCTCTACCATAGAAGAGAACTTTGTAGCCTGCAGTGATATCCGCAAAGATCTCCTGCATCTGTTTGCCCTGGATTCAGAGCTGGAATTCGCTTATCCTCACGTGGTAACCGTTCCTTATACGAACACAGACTCCGGCCATACACCCGTAGCCTTATCTGAAGAATAAGGATTTCCCTGCAGCACCATTTCTCACCGGGCTGCAGGGATTTTTAATTCCGGCACAGCATAAATGGATTTTGCGAATTGGGGGCTCTCCGGCATCTATGTATAAACTTCCCGCGACTTTAACGAGCACGACTCCGAGACTAGTAGGAGCAGGAAGTTTATGCATAGATGCCGGAGAGCCCCCAATTCGCAAAATCCTCATCTGAACATAAAAAACGCCGTATCTGGAAATCCCCAAATACAGCGTTCTTTCATGCCGGTGGCCGGACTCGAACCGGCACGGATCACTCCGCATGATTTTGAGTCATGTGCGTCTGCCAATTCCGCCACACCGGCAACTCAATACCGGAAACTATCATATCACAATTATTCTTCATATGCAAGTAAAAACTGCGAAATGCACCTGTCATTTCGCAGTTTTATTCGTTCATTATTCGCCCTGATATTTCTCTGCCTGAGCCTTGATCAGATCCAGATCATCAAAATAATTGATCTTCATGGCTTTCTTCATCTCATCCAGCGTCTGTGCCGCAATCTCACGGGCTTTCTCGCTGCCGGCTTTCAGGATATCATACACTGCCGGAATGTCCTTTTCATATTCTTTACGACGTGCACGGATAGGCTCCAGCTCCGCCTGGATAACTTTATTCAGGAATTTCTTCACTTTCACGTCGCCGAGACCACCGCGCTGATAATGCTCTTTCACCTCATCCAGAGAAGCGTACTCCGGCCAGAACTCAGCAAAATCTTCCGGCTTGCAGAAAGCATCCAGATACGTAAATACCGTATTTCCTTCGATATGTCCCGGATCCGATACCTGAATATGCAGCGGATCTGTATACATGCTCATGATTTTCTTTCTTACATCCTCCGGATCATCTGCCAGATAGATACAGTTGCCCAGAGACTTACTCATCTTTGCCATACCATCGATACCCGGCAGCCGCAGACATGCCTTGTTGTCTGGAAGAAGAACATCCGGCTCCACCAGAGTCTCCCCGTAAACGCTGTTGAATTTACGCACGATCTCACGGGTCTGCTCGATCATGGGAAGCTGATCCTCTCCTACCGGTACTGTGGTAGCCTTAAATGCGGTAATATCAGCGGCCTGGCTGATGGGATAACAGAAAAATCCTACCGGAATGCTGGCTTCAAAGTTTCTCATCTGGATCTCAGATTTTACTGTAGGATTACGTTGCAGACGGGATACCGTCACCAGATTCATATAGTAAAATGTCATCTCTGTCAGTTCCGGCACCATGGACTGGATAAACAGTGTGGATTTTGTCGGATCAAGTCCCGCAGAAAGGTAATCCAGAGCTACCTCGATAATATTCTGGCGAACCTTCTCAGGATTCTCAAAATTGTCCGTCAATGCCTGTGCATCGGCAATCATGATCAGCACTTTCTCATACTCTCCGGAGTTCTGAAGCTCCACACGTCTCTTTAAGGAACCTACATAATGTCCCACATGCAGTCTTCCTGTCGGTCTGTCACCGGTTAAGATAATCTTTCCCACTTCTCTATACCTCCATTCGGCTGTAGCCAGCCGCTATTTCGCTTTTTTCATCACTTTATCTTAGCAAATCACTACATCGATGTCAATAAATCACTATCTCTGAAAAAAACTTAACTTTCAATCAGATCATCTTCCGACTCATCTCCTACATGGCGATTGATAAAATGCGGCCGGTATTTGGAATACACGATGATCTGATCACTGTACAATCCCTTATATCCGGACAACAGATAACTGAGGGAAATAGCGATCATAAAATACGGTATCCCAGAGAATCCAAACAGCTCAAAGCTGATCAGCAGCGTAGTGATGGGGCAGTTAGTCACACCGCAGAATACAGCTGCCATAGCCGCCGCGGCACAAAGTGACGGAGATAATCCCACCAGCTGGCCAAACAGACAGCCAAAGGTGGCGCCCACGCAGAAGCTGGGCACGATTTCACCGCCTTTAAATCCGGCTCCCAGTGTCAGCGCTGTAAACAGCATCTTCAGCAGGAAGGCCACCGGCACCACTTTACCTGAAATGGCTCTCTCGATCAGCTCATTTCCGGCACCGTTGTAATCCCTGGTTCCCAGAAGGAGGGTCAGTCCCACTATAATAAGTCCACCCACAAACACCCGTACATAAGGATTTTTCAGATACTGCTTGTACAAATGCCCCACCATATGCAGGAATATACAGAAAAAGATACTGATACCTGCACAGCACAATGCCAGCAGACACATTTTCGCTCCGGTTACTACTGTCAGGGTCGGAATATTCTGAATATGAAACGTCTCCGGTGCAATACCCATGGTAGCCGCAAACCGTGATGCCACCAGCGCCGCAAACATGCAGGGAACCAGCGCCGAGTAATGCATGATGCCAACACTGATTACTTCCATGGAAAAGACCGCTGCCGCCATCGGTGTACCAAATACCGCCGCAAAAGCGGCACTCATACCGCACATGATCAGAAGCTTTGCCTCCTGCTCATTCTTTTTCAGGATGCGGGCAATTACATTTCCCAGGCTTCCGCCCATCTGCAGAGCAGCTCCTTCTCGTCCTGCCGAACCGCTGAACAGGTGGGTAATGATCGTAGCAATAAAAATCAGTACCGCCATTACACCCGGCACTTCATCCTTGGCATGAATAGAATTAATCACCAGATTCGTTCCCCGATCCACGGTAATCTTCGCCGCACGATACAGAAAAACGATAATCAAGCCGCCAAGGGGCATTAAAAATAACAGCCAGCTGTACTGGTTTCTGTATCCTGCAGCTTTGCCCAGCACCAAGGCAAATAACGTGCTGTAAGCTCCCACCAGCAGCCCCGTAACAATAGCCAGCAGGATCCAATAGGCACAGACACCTATTTTTATCACCATATGCTTCAGCATATGTTTCTGTACAGCCCACAGCTGCACAAACGGATTCTTTCGCTCCTGCATTATTTCTCTTTCCTTTCCGGCCCTTTAAAACAGCTGTTTTGTATGACAAACTGTTCCAAAGGATCCTTCTTTGTAACTGTACAGTACCTTCACAGATACCTTTTTTATCTTTCCCGGAAATAAATCCCATGTAAAAAGGGCTGCTGCACAATGCAACAGCCCCTTCATTCTCTACTTATTTGCCCGGGAACTTGGCAGCCATTTCATCTACAAACTTGGCCATTTCCTCATGCGGATTGGATATCACTGCAGTATAAAATACCTCACAGGGCGGATTTTCCGCAACCGCATTTACTGCCGCATTTACTGCGGACAGATCACCTGCCATAAAAATAGTAACGTGTCCACCACATTTGGTATTCCAGGTCTTAAAATATACGTCGGAAGTCTTTACCATCTTATCTACACAGAGAATGGCATTGGAGCTTCCCAAAACTTCAACTAATCCGTAAGCTGCGTCTTTCATCACTCTTCTCCTTTGCCTTATTTATTGATGGTCATATGAAGCATGATCTCGGTATCCGGTGAGGGTGCCGGGATGATCACAGATTTTGTAATCGGGGATAAGCGTCTGGCAGCTTCCTCTGCAGCTTCCATAGCTGCCTTAATGTCGGATACGCGTCCGCGCAACTTTACACATGCTCCGCTTTTCAGACGGTTACGCTCAATACCTTCTACTTTGACATCTGCTGCCTTGACTGCTGCATCGATCGCCACACAACAAACCAGATAGCTGTCCGCTTCGAATGCGCCTACTGCTGCGCCATTATATTCGCTCATAGCATCCTCCTGTATGTACACACATGACTTATGTGCAAAATTCTATCCTTATTATACCGATTTACCGCAAAAAAAGCAATACCGGGCATCAGAATTTTTCAGATTTCCGCGGTTTCCGCGGCATCCTGGCCGCTTTTTCTTATGGGTTACAGCGCTTACAGGGTACATATCCCTGAGAGATCACTTCCTCTCTGGTACCGGTGAAATCTTTTCTGTTTTTCTTTTTAATATCGTCAGCACTGGAACACCAGGGATAATGAAATTTCTTTGTGTTCTTATTCAAAACGTAGTCCTGCTCTTCTTTCGCATGGCCGCCATCCTGTTCAGCAGAGGTTTCTTCCTGTACTGCTGCTACTGCATTTTCCGAAGACTGTTTTCCATCTGCTACGGAAGTTTCCTGCGCTGTCTCCTGTACATTTTCTGTCGCCAAATCCTCAGCCAGCGCGCTGTCTCCGGTGGCGTAGTCAATGGTCACTCCGGGCTGCACATTATAGCAGTACACATGAAAACTCAGAGATTTGCCTTTGTCCTCCACGGAGGAAGCCTCTATCTCGACGCCGGAGGCCACCAGATTGTCTCCCTCATACAGTGGTGTTACCCGGTAAAGTACATGATTCCCTGTATCATGTACATAATCCGCTACCTGATTTTCGTAGGGCAGCATTCCTTCTGTATTCATATACCGGGTTCCTGTGATCAGATTCTCTGTGTTGGCATTCTCGCCGCTGAGCATATAAGCAATCAGATGGCAGCGATTATACAGATATTTGCCATCTACAAAATCGTATTTTACCGTATGCCAGCCGGAGGGTTTTACCATACCGATGGCTCCTCTCTCCTCGGTGGGCATGATCTCCTCACCTACACAGGCATACGCTATACCGCAGCGGCCCAGTCCATCCAACGGACTGTACTGCTCAAAAGCCTCCGTTGTATAGTCCGACTCGGTAAATCCCGGCACATTCTGGTTAATTTCTATGGCTGCCTGGCCGCTGTATGCCGGTATTTCGTCCACAGACAGCGTCTGAATGGTCGTATCTGATGCTGATTTTTCTAAATCTTTTGTCTGCTCCTGTAAAGCTGACTCTTCTTCCTGATCCTGCTTTTCTGCCTTAGAAACAGCTGAATCCTCTGCATGCCCTCCGGAAGATACTTCAAAAATAACACTGTCATTTGTCTTATCAAGCTCCGGCTGACTGCGTTTTCCTGCCTGTCCGCCGATACCTGCCGTAAACAATATCAGCAGAAGTATGATCAGTATGACATTTCGACTCCCGCGTTTTTTCGTTCGTTTTCCCATGTTTGCCCCTCATTTCTCCATTTTCTCCTTGCACAGTATAACGTATTTTTTTAAATATGGCTACAGATTTATCTGTCCTGCAGAAAAGGCGAATTCGCAGACTGCCGGATATCACATGGAAAAATGACCTCTGATTTTCATAATTTTGTATGGCAATAAAGAAATCCCGGCTCCAAGGGAGAAAGGATCCGGGATTTCTTTGTATATTTATCTTTCATCCAGAAGTGCCACCGCAACGTCGTTGACATTGGTACCTGTCGGACCGGTGATGATGAGTCCGTCTGTGGCTTTTAACGCAGTATAGGCATCGTTCTGGCGAAGAACCGTAAAGACATCTATATTCTGTTTTTTGAGATATTCCATGGTAGAGCCGTCCACGTAACCGCCCGCCGCATCGGTGGGACCGTCCGTTCCGTCACTTCCCACGGAAAAAACACAGGCATTGGGAATTCCTGCTATTCCCGGGGCTGCCGCAAGGGCCAGTTCCTGGTTTCTGCCGCCTTTACCGGTACCGGTCAGATGGACTACCGTCTCGCCTCCGGCAATAAAGCAGCATCTTTTTTCTGATCTGGCATAGGTCTTAAGGATACTGGCCAGCATACTTCCGGCTTCCCGGGCCTCACAGCACAGTTCATCCGTAAGAAGTACCGTCTCGTATCCGAGTTCTTCAGCCTCATTCCTGTCTCTTATACACATCTCCGAGCCCACGAGACCGTACTAGATC
>CALZOU010000082.1 GCA_945827805.1 uncultured Lachnospiraceae bacterium | reverse complement strand
AATAATGTTACCCTCCGCTATAATATTATATTGTTTTTTTATTTAAACAGGCAGTCCTCAATGCCTTGTTTAAATCTCTAGGATTAAAATATATGTATGAATTTATTTCTGTGGTCCGAACATCTCATCTCTGAATGCACCAACATAAGCCATACAGAAATCATCGTTGCCCAGCATAGCATCTGTAGCGAACAGAAGACCGATAAAGTCTCTCTCTCCGAATTCCGGATCTACACCGCCTTTAAGCTCTTCGAACAGGCCCTCGATGTCGCGCTCTTCGTACTCTTCATCTACTTCCGGAGCAATGATGCCGGCCTTCATAGCCAGTGCAACGTATGCCGGATATAAGTACTTGCGATCCTCTTCTGCCAGCTTCTCAGCGATCGGAGCCAGATCCTGATCCTTGGTAACCTCTCCGTTAGCCATCAGAGCTTCTGTAGAAGCGATCAGGCCCATCAGAGCACGGTTCAGCGGATCAAAGATAGCGCTGTCCAGGCCAGCCTTCATAGCCAGTACGGTAAAGGACTGGTTCAGGATCTTTCTGTAGGGCAGGTTGAAGGAAATGTTGGATACAGCACCGGTAATATGGATGGTGGGGTACTGTGCACGGATCGTGTCCATAACCTCTTCAACCATAGCAATACCATCCTCAGATGTACACAGCATCTCGATCAGGGGATCGATATGGATACGGCTGGGATCGATATTGTACTGTTTTGCCTTAGCCATGATATCGTCGAATACTCTCAGTCTGTCAGCTGCACTCTGTGGGATACCCTTATCATCAGAAAGAAGAGCTACAACTTCCCACTCAGAATCAGCGATCAGCGGGAACAGGATGTCAATCTTGTCACCCTCTCCGGATACGGAGTTGATCAGACCCGGTTTCTTGCAGATGCCGGATTTGTAAACCTCGGCCAGAACATTCGGGCTCGGGCTGTCTACAGCGATCGGAAGATCAGATACTTCCTGAATGCAGTCGATCATCCATTTGAGAGTTTCAACCTCCACATCCTCCTCAACGGATGCACAGCAGTCGATATAGGTAGCGCCTGCTTTGTCCTGAGCGATGGCTCTCTGCTTGATAAACTCTGCATCTTTTTCAGCAATGGCCTTAGCCACAACCGGAATAGATCCATTGATCTTTTCACCAATAATAATCATCGTAATTGCCTCCTAAACATTATATGTCTATAGTATCACATTCAAAGAAAAAGGTAAACCAGATTTTGGTTATTCTGACAATTATTTGACATATCAATGTATTCCATTTTTTCACATCCGTCATATAAAAAGCAGCATACCTTATCTTTTTTCAGCAGAATTGATACTCGCTTTCATCCAGAAACATAAGTTCGTCCACGTAGGTATCGTTAAAATCAGGATCCGCGGCCAGTTCCAGAAACTCTACCCGCTCATGAAGACCGGCACTTCTGTCGTATTCTTCCTCATTCAGTATGGCGATCCGGGCGCCCTCTCCGGCTGCGTTTCCGATCATATGGATACGATCCAGAAGTTCCGGCGGCAATAGTCCGATTCGGCAGGCACTGGAAGCCCGCATATAATTTCCAAATGCTCCAGCGATCAGGATCTCTTCGATATCTGTTTCCTGTATTCCCATTTTCTTGCACAAAAGCACGATACCGGCGGCAATTGCAGCCTTGGCCTGTTGTACCTCTCCGATATCCTTCTGTGTCAGATAGACCTTGTCCGTGATCTTAAAGGCATTCTTTCCGTCCACTTTGATGATACGATCCTGATGTTTCACGGCATTTTCTTCTTCCAGTTCATCGGGATCCATCAGACGGCCGGTGTCTTCCACAAACCCTTCCTTTAAAAGCATGGCTACAATATCCATAAGGCCGGAACCGCAGATACCTACAGCTTCTCCTCCGCCGATGGTACTGTATACGATCTCCCCGTCTTTCATTTCAATATGATCCACAGCGCCTTTGGCTCCACGCATGCCGCAGGCGATCTTGGCGCCCTCAAAAGCCGGCCCCGCTGCTGTAGAACAGGTGATCATTCTGTTTTTATTTCCCAGTACCATCTCGCCGTTGGTACCGATATCGATCATCAGCGTCATTTTCTCCCGGTGTTCCATATCACTGGCGATCAGACAGCCCACCGTATCGGCGCCCACAAAACCGGCAATGTTTGACAGAAAGATCATGGTTCCTTCCGGATGGATGGCCAGTCCCACTTCCGAAGCGCGACACATCATATTTTCCCGGACTGCCGGATTATAGGGGGCATGTACCAGAGACGCAGGGGAAATATTCATAAAGAGATGATGCATACAGGTATTTCCCACCACGGATACCTGATAAATATCTTTTCTCTCAAGTCCTGCCTGCGATGCCAGTTCTCCGAGCATTTCATTAAGCGCCTGCCGGATACATCCTGCCAGCTCATCTCCGCTGCCATTCTGGAGCACATGATCACTTCTGGCAATGACATCGGCGCCAAACTGGGACTGAGGATTTAACCGACTGGTCACCGCCAGCTGTTCTCCTTTTACGCTGTCCAGCAGGTATCCTACCACGGAAGTGGTACCGATATCAAAAGCTGCCAGATAACATTTCTTTCCTTTTTCTGCCAGTTCCATGACTCTGTCCTTGCACAGGATCACTTCCGCCTCACGGTTGTGCCCTTCCATAAAGGAATAGATGGAAGAGATCACCGCCGGTGATGCGGTAAAATCTGCAGCCGGACGGCCGGTAGCCTCAGAAAGTGCCATCTGAAGAAGCTCCCATTCCGAATCACTTCTTCCCACTTCGCAGCGTTTACCCTTGACTGCCACATGCTGGATCATGGGCATGATGGGGATCTTTCTCTCCACACCCGTAGTCAGCAGACTGTGACCGGTAGCTTTCAGAGAAGTATCCACTTTCATATCGCAGTCGGTACGGATCTGACAGGCTTTCTGCACCCCATTATATTTTTCACTTTTCACCTGAACCAGACATTTTCCGCAAGTACCATGTCCTCCGCAGGGAGCATCCGGTGCCGCCCCCGCATGGATCAGGGCATCCAGAAGCGTAGCTGTTTCTTCACTCGTAAAGCTGCGTTTTTCTTTTACCAGAGTAATCGTATATTCCGCCATTTCTTCCTCCCATCGTCTGCCGGGCAGACTGTTTTCTTCGTATCTGTTCATTACTTTCGTAAATACACACATAAAATAATTCGTGATTTTCTGAACAGCTACTATTCTTTTTATTTATCATATCATACTCTGTTATCTTTTTCACCTGCACATCCGGCGAAAAGCGCAAAAAAAAGACAACCGGGAAGTTGTCTTTTTCCTGAGAACTGTATTCTCTTTTGGTGTAGCAAAAACTATATAATGTATTGGGGGGTTTTTACGATTCTTATTATATCCCCACACCCGCCAAAAGTCTGCACAAAGTTCATAAAAATGTCGTTCACTTTTTGTCAATTTTCACAAAGACACGGTGTGTTGGCTGTAGAAGTAAAGATCTGTTCGAATTCAGTTCTGTCAATCTTTTCTCTCTCCATCAATACCCGGGAGCATTCATGCAGCACCGCCTCATGTTCTTTGACAATAGCCTTTGCTCTGTCATAGCACCCGGCTATGATCCGGCGGATTTCATCATCGATAGAAGCGGCAGTGGCTTCGCTGAAGCCTTTGGTATGCCCCAGATCCCGTCCGATGAATACTTCGTCGGAATCATTTTCATAAGCCACCATCCCCAGTTTGTCGGACATTCCGTACCGGGTCACCATGGCTTTTGCCAGAGCTGTGGCCTGACGGATATCCTGAGAAGCTCCTGTGGTGATATCTTCAAAGATCAGCTCCTCAGCGATCCGGCCGCCCAGGCAGACCATGATATGCTGCAGCATCTGTCCTTTTGTCTCAAACATATCATCCTTCTCCGGCAGGGGCATAGTATAGCCGGCAGCTCCCATACCGGTGGGAATAATGGAGATCGTATATACCGGCTCCATATCCGGCAGTACATGAAACAGGATGGCATGGCCCGTCTCGTGATACGCCGTGATCTTTTTCTCTTTCTCAGAGATCACCCGGCTTTTCTTTTCCATACCGATACCGACCTTGATAAATGCACTCTTGATATCCTGCTGCATGATGAACATGCGGTCGTCCTTGGCCGCCAGTATGGCAGCTTCATTCAAAAGGCTTTCCAGCTCAGCGCCGGTAAAACCGGCTGTCGTCTGGGCGATCTGGTGAAGATCCACATCCTCAGCCAGAGGTTTGTTTTTGGCATGTACCTTTAAGATGGCCTCACGTCCCCGCACATCCGGCACCGCAACCGCCACCTGACGGTCAAAACGTCCCGGTCTCAGGATGGCCGGATCCAGTACATCCACACGGTTTGTCGCCGCCATAACGATGATACCCTCATTGACACCGAAGCCGTCCATCTCAACCAGCAGCTGGTTCAGGGTCTGCTCTCTCTCATCGTGACTGCCGCCCATACCGGTGCCTCTTCGTCTGGCCACCGCGTCGATCTCATCGATGAAAATAATGCAAGGGCTGTGCTTCTTTCCCTCTTCAAACAGGTCTCGCACACGGGACGCACCCACTCCCACAAACATTTCCACAAAATCCGATCCGGAAATGCTGAAAAACGGCACTCCCGCCTCCCCGGCAATAGCCTTGGCCATCAGTGTTTTACCGGTTCCCGGAGGCCCCACCAGAAGTACACCTTTCGGTATACGGGCACCCACACGGGTATATTTCTGGGGATTTTTCAGGAAATCCACGATTTCCTTAAGATCCTCTTTTTCTTCTTCCAGGCCTGCCACCTCTTCAAAGGTGATCTTTTTATCCTTATCATCGGACAGCTTTGCCCGGCTTTTGCCAAAATTCATCATTTTGGCATTGGAACCGCTGCCGTTCATGGAGCGATTCATAAACATAATCATGATCATGACCACGACCACGGACAGAAGTACCGGCAAAACCACATTGCTGAAAATACTCTCTCCCGGCACATCATCCAGCGTATACTGCAGATCATAGTACTGCAGAAGTTTCTCCACATCGGCCACATTGCTGACATAGAAACTTACTTCTGTTCCGTCTTTGAGCAGCGCGTTGACAGAACCGGTGGGGATTTCTCTGTTCTGCTCGATCTCTACGGCCTCTATCTGTTCCTGCTCTACTGCCGTCTGAAATTCCTGCCAGGTATATGCTCCCCGCGTCGGCATATTACCGGACAGATAAATGAACAGGACCACCAGGATTCCGCAGAACACCAGATATCCTGTCCATATTCTAGATTGTTTTCCCACGTAACCTTAACTCCTCTTATCTATATCTATAAAAATTCCGAATCTGTTCTGAACAGTCAGTCTTCCTGGCAGATCACACCGATATATGGAAGATTACGGTATTTCTGGGCATAATCCAGACCGAATCCCACAACAAACTCATCCGGGATATTAAAGCAGACATAATCTGACTTTACATCCACGATACGGCGTTCCGGCTTGTCAAGCATACAGCACAGCTTCATGCTGGCCGGATGACGATCCTGTAAGACCTTCATCAGATAATGCAGGGTACGTCCTGTATCTACAATATCTTCTACGATCAGTACGTCTTTTCCCTGCAGCGGCTCGTCCAGATCTTTGACGATCTTCACCACACCTGAGGATTTTGTACTGTTTCCGTAACTGGACACGGACATAAAATCCATAGTTACCGGAATGGTCAGCCTTTTTGCCAGCTCACAGGTAAAAAATACACTTCCCTTCAGAATACCTACCAGATGTACACATTTTCCGGCATAATCACGGTTAATGACAGCTGCCATTTCGTCCAGTTTTTTTGATACTTCTTCTTCGCTTAATAATACTTTGATTTTATCACTCATCTTCACACTCTCCTGCGATAGTGATCTCCAGGACACGCTTTGTCTGTTCTGTTACCTTATAGTCTGCGCCGATACGCTCTCCTACCAGCCAGATAACCGAATCTCCCTCCGCAATGATCCAGAGACTGTCTCTTATGTGCTGCGGTATTTTCCGGTCGATCATAAAACGGTTCAGTTTTTTATGGTGACCGGCATCATCTACAGCGATGATGTCCCCCGGCCTGCGTTTTCGCAACGTAAGCCTGCCTTTGATTTTATCATAATCAAACCATTTCGTATACTTGTTTTCTGGAATTTTTGCCGGATCTGACGGCTTTATACATAATTTTATCCTGTTTCTCCCAAAAGAATACTCTCCCGGAACAGCAAGTTCCTGCATATCCTCCGTCGATCTTGTCTCTGATTGTCTGCCAATACAGACTCCGTCCTTTTCCTTCCATGCCATGATCTCGCCCGGAAGGCATACTCTTTTTCCGCAATCCGCATGAAACAGTGCCGCCACGCTGCGGACATGCTCTGCTGTCACATCTTTTCTCCCGCCGGCTGCAACATCCAGCGCATGCAATATCAGCCGCTGATGAAAAAGCTCAGGCTCCATAAGAAGTGTCTCTGCAAGAAACACGCCTTCTGTCCTGTTTTGAACTATCCTCTGCCAGATATCCTTCTCCACCGTTCGAAGATAGCTTTCAACTTCCTGCAATTGCAATGCCAGTGACGCAATGTGCTCTGCTGCCCCTGCATTGACCCGGTTCTCCAGAAAGGGAAGTATCTCCTGCCGGATACAGTTTCTCGTATAAGAGGTATCTGTATTGCTTTCATCCTCCCGCCATTCAAGTTTTCTCTCCCGAAGGAACTCAAGGATTTCCTTTTTGCTGACGCAAAGAAGTGGCCGGATGATTCCCTGATTTACAGGCCGGATACCGCCTGCTCCCGTCAGGCTGCTGCCTCTTGCCAGCTGAAACAGTACCGTTTCAGCCTGATCATTCTGGTGATGGGCCACCGCCACCGCATCCGTTCCCCATTCTTTTCCAGCCTCAGAAAAAATCTGATACCGCAGATTACGCCCTGCCTCTTCCACACTGATTTTCTGCTTTCTGGCTTCCTCCAGGGCAGAAACCCGATACATACGAAAGGGGATACCGTATCTGCGGCAATATTCCTCTGCAAATGCAGCGTCCATGTCCGCATTTGCCCCGCGGATACCGTGATGCACGTGAACAGCATACAAAATCAATCCATAGCGCGGCGCCAGCGTGCGCAGCACTTCCATAAGGCACAGTGAATCCGCGCCTCCGGAAAAACCCACCAGAATTTTTTTAAACTCCGGCACCATATGCCACGCTTCCATGAATTGTGCCACTTTTTTTATCATCTGTATTACTCCTGTTTATCCCAGAATCCTGCTACCAGAACAGTCCTGTCATCAGTATTTTTCTCCTCTTTGTGCTGACGGACAGCGGTCAGGATCTCCTCACTCATTTTTTTCGGTGCCTTCTGCGTAAGATGCAAAAGAAGTTTTTGCCATTCGTTTTCCTGATCATCACCGGCAAAAGTATCCAGCACACCATCTGTCACCATGATAATATAATCTCCCGGCCGAAGCCGTACTCTTGTCTTTTCATAGCCGCTCTCTGCCTTGAGTCCCGGCGCCATGGCCGGAAGCTCTACGACTTCCACCCGATTCTGCCGCAAAATATAAGAAGCACAGGCTCCCGCTTTCAAAAACTCGCAGATCCCTGTATACAGATTGACCTGACATATATCCAAAGTGGCATAGATCTCCTGATTCTCCTGTAAAAGAAGAGTAGTGTGAATCATCTGAAAAGCAGTTTCCTTGGAAAATCCGCAGGCCATAAACTCTTCCAGAAGATTCAGTACCCGTTCACTTGTCTTATCCGCTCCTGCTCCTGAACCCATACCATCGGAAAGGCACAGCTGCACAGAACCATCTCCGGCAAAAATGCTGTAATTATCACCACAGACAGTCCCTTCCTCCACCGGGATGCGGCTGATGCCGCACAGCAGTTCATAGCGTACAGTCTCCGAAAAACAAAACAGCTCATATTCTTCACCAATAAACATTTTCTGGTGTTTGTCGGACATCAGATGGCGTCCTGTCAGATTCTCCAGAATTTCCTGTGCCTCTTTAATCGGTTTTGTCTTATGATTTCTTGCCCGCAGAGTCAGAAAAAACTCAAGCCGCCGGTTGTCCTTCTCCATGGACCAGGCTTCTCCCACCATAAGCCCATGCCGATATGCCATTTTTCTCAGTTTTTTCATCATACCTTCGGAAAGCGGCTGATATTTTCTTGTCTCCCTGGCTGACTGGCGCAGCATATGGGCGATCTCTCCCAGCTGCATGGCTACAGCCGTCTGCATATCCTTCAGCTGTTTTTTATGGAACTGATCCGCATAGTACTCCTGCATGCAGTATGCCAGGATCTGTGCTGTATCCCGACCTTTACTGCACCAGGAAAGCCACTCCCCAAGTTTATTCTCATATTGATCCCATTTATTTTCATCCATCAGCCGGATCAGACTGGCGGCATATCTTTTTCTTCCGATCCGCCCTACTTTCTCACAATTCACACGATACTGACAGGTATCACAGGCTCTTCTTTTAAATGTCTCCCATACAGTTTCCGTCATGGGGGCAGCCACTTCCTCCTCCTGCCCAAGGAAGTCCTCTGATAATGTACGAAAAGCCTCTGCTTTCACCCACATAAGCCTGTCCTGGGGCATTTCCCTGATCCAGACCTTCTCCTTCTCTTTTAAAAAAACTTTTGCCATGTCCCGCACCGCCAGAAACAGGCCTGCCGCGAACATGGCAAATATGATCTGCTGCATATGCTGTCCTCCTCTGACGTCATCGTCGGAGATCATTATACAGACATTACAGTAAAAATTCTGTCAAAACGTGAGACTCCTCTGTTTATTTTGTTTCCTTAAACATGATCTCACCGTCGTTTACGAGTCCGAGTTTTTCTCTGGCAATTTTTGCCACATACTCATCACTCTGCATGTATTCACCCTTTTTTTCAATGGAATCCGTCCGTTTCGTCTCATCCTCGATCTGGGTCTCCAGCTGAGATATGGTTTCATTATTCTGCTCAATCGTCCTGTGCATGGCACTGCTCTTTACGCAGATCACACACAAAAGCACACAGACGATCACTGTGATCGTCAGCATACCGACCAGATTCTGCCGGTAATTCCGGCTTGCACGGTATGCTCTCTTCTTAAACCCTGCTTTCGCCATTATTCTTTCGTTCTCCCCGATCTTTTTTTCTCTTTCCGAATCGTTTCAAATGACCATACATTGAGATTCTACCTCTTTTAAGATGATTTTTCAACCATTTTATACACAGACAGGCAGGGAAAAACAGCTTTTTCATCAGTTTTGTCAGAATTCGAAGAAGAAGGCTTACGGATTTTACCAGAAATGGGCTTATTGTATACTGATAGACTGCCGCGCCGGCTAAAGCGGCAAGAATCTCACTGATCCGAAGTTCCCCCCGGACGTGGCGCACCAGCCAGTCAAAAAAAAGAAGACCTGCGCAAATCCAAAACACAAGATCTTCTCTGTCCACCCAGCGTCTGCTGTGGGGAAGTGTGTTTCTGAAAATTCGCAGGCCATCATAAGCCATGCCCATACACCAGCCAAAGAGCGCCATCTGACCAAACAGTAAGGCATCCGCTGCCACTCTCGAAGAGATCATCAACGAAACATACGCTGCCAGAGTTTTTTCTGCTCCCCTCTGGTATTTGTACCCTTCATATACTGTACACTGTCCACTGTCCCGCTGATACTGATATGCCCTGTCTCCAGAGAAAGCTGACTGACATGCAGATCATGTCCTCTGATCTGCAGGCGCCCGCATACCGTTTCCAGCCGCACTGTTTCCGTGTCAAAGGAAAGAACCTCCTTAACACCGCTGATCTCACCGCTTTGACACTCCTTCAGACACAGCTCATGTCTGCCTGCGTTTTTTGACTCCGGCATAGGCTAAACTCACTTTTTTCTTACAGTATATGAGTAGCCGACCCTGTTCATGCCATTACAGGAGGCGATACATCTCCTGCGCCGCCTCTTTCTTTACAGTTTCCTGCACATTCAGGATCTCAGCCTTAACGGTACGGGTACCAAACTGAATCTCCAGCACATCTCCGGCCTTTACCGCGGCAGAAGCCTTGGCCGGTTTTCCGTTGATCATAACACGACCCGCATCGCAGGCCTCATTTGCTACCGTACGGCGTTTGATCAGGCGGCTTACCTTCAGATATTTGTCCAGTCTCATAATAGATATCCTCTTTATATTTTTAAAAAGCCGGACAGTTTCCTGTCCGGCCTCCTTATTAACCTTTGCTGTGGATTACTGATTCAGCATATCCTTTAAAGCTTTACCAGCTTTGAATTTCGGAGCTTTGGAAGCTGCGATCGTCATGGTTTCACCGGTCTGCGGATTTCTTCCCTCTCTTGCAGCTCTCTCGGATACCTCAAATGTGCCGAAGCCTACCATCTGGATCTTCTCACCCTTCTTTAATTCCTCAGCTACTACATCCTCAAAAGCCTTCAGAGCAGCCTCAGCACTCTTTTTGGACAGTTCAGCTTTTTCAGCGATAGCTGCTACTAATTCAGTCTTGTTCATTTCTAATTCCTCCTGTATTATGCAAATCTTCCTCGTGTCGGAAATGTACAGTCTGTATAGGAAATGCTGTTCTATTCACCTTCACGAATATCTCCCTTTTGGAAATACACATCAATACTTATATAACTGTCTCTTATACACATCTGACGCTGCCGACGATACTCCTTGTGT
>CALZOU010000081.1 GCA_945827805.1 uncultured Lachnospiraceae bacterium | reverse complement strand
GCGTTATTCTTGGACTGGCAGTTATGGTCATTGTTTCTCTGATCGATTTCAGCTGGATCCTGAACTTTTACTGGATCATATATATTTTCAACTTTGTTATGCTTCTGTTTGTAATTGTATCGCCTTACGGAAAAAACTCAGGCGGAGCAACCCGATGGATCAATATCGGCGGTTTTCAGTTTCAGCCGATCGAGTTGTCAAAGATCCTTCTCATCCTCTTTTTTGCCAGATATCTTATGGTTCATGAAAATGATTTAAATAAGTTAAAAACTATTTTAAAGAGCATTGCTCTGATCGGGGCACCACTGGTAATGATCGCATTGCAGCCAGATCTCAAGAACACCATCACGATCGCAGCGCTGTTCTGTATCCTGATGTATCTGGCAGGGCTTAGCTATAAGATCATCGGCGGCATTCTTGTCATAGGAGTTCCTCTGGTCATTATCTATCTGGTACTGGTTACGCAGACCAATCTGCCTATTATCAATGATTATCAGAGACAGCGAATCATGACATTCTTTTATTCTGAAGATAAACAGTACTCCGACAGTCGTGCGCAGCAGGACAATTCTATTATGGCGATCGGTTCAGGACAGCTTACCGGTAAAGGCCTGAAGACCACCAGTGTCAGCGCAAACAACGGTAATTTTATTTCGGAAATACAGACAGACTTTATTTATGCGGTAGCCGGAGAGGAGCTTGGCTTTGTAGGAAGTGCGGCTATCATTCTGCTGGAACTTCTGATCAGCATGGAATGCCTGTTTAACGGACGAAAAGCCAAGGATCTGTCGGGAACGCTGATATGCTGTACGATGGGAGCACTGATCATGATACAAAGCTTTATCAATATCAGTGTGGCTACAGGATTGTTTCCGAATACAGGAACACCGCTGCCTTTTGTCAGCTATGGCCTGACGTCCGTTGTCAGTCTGTATATCGGTATGGGATTTGTACTGAATGTCGGCCTGCAGAGCCGTACGTATCCGGGAGGTAAAAAAGAATGAATATAGGATTTATTGCGGACAATTCAAAAAAAAGACTGCTGGAAGATTTCTGTATAGCCTACCATGGTATTCTCAGCGAACATTCTCTCTATGCCACGGGAACTACCGGCCGTATTATGGAAAAAGCCGCCAATCTGAATGTATATAAATTTCTGGCAGGAAGTATCGGCGGTGTACAGCAGATGGAGATTTTTATCGAACAGTCCCGTCTGGATATGCTGATCATATTCAAGGATGCAGGATTGATGCCGCAGGAAGCAGAGGATATTTTTGATATTTTCAGAGCCTGTGATAAATTTTCAATCCCGCTGGCTACCAATCTTGCCACAGCAGAAATGTTGATCAAATCTCTGGCCAGCGGGGATCTGGCCTGGAGAGAAATGTACAGGAGTGACAGTATATGAAAAACACAGACAAAAAAAGAATGTCAGCCAGAAGAAGACGACGCAGGCGCAACCGTATACTTCTGACCATATTGATCTGCATCTTGTTTGCCGGTTGCTGCACACTTGCTTTTTTTCAGCTGAAAAAAGGATATGATCTGGATATTTCCCACAGTTATCTGGAAACATCAGATTTTGCCCAAAATACAGATGCTGCATCTCTGATGACGGCTCCCCCTTTTGCCCACGATCTATGTGTGGCGCCAGGCGATGTTGAATATGATAATCTGTCCTTAAACGGCAATGAAAAGGGGGCTCTTTTTGACGTAGATGATAAAAAGGTGATTTTCGGAAAATCCCTGTATGAAAAGGTTTATCCGGCCAGTATTACAAAGATCATGACAGCCATACTGGCTGTAAAATACGGGAATATGGACGATGTGATCACTATTACCGAGGAAGATGTAACACTGGAAGAAGGTTCTCAGATGGTGGGATTTCAGACCGGTGATACAGTTACAATGGACGAACTGTTTCATGGACTTCTTGTCTATTCAGGTAATGACTGTGCCATGGCTATTGCCCGTCATATAGGCGGCACAGTAGAGAATTTTGTGGCGATGATGAATGAAGAGGTCAAAAGCCTTGGCGCCACAGGAACTCATTTTGTCTCCCCCCACGGTCTTCACGATGACAATCACTATACGACGGTATATGATATCTATCTGATGCTGAATGAGGCCATCACTTTCCCTTATTTTGTGGAAACCATGCAGCTCGGAAAGTATACGATTTCCTATACCCGGGGAGAGGAGACGATCACAGCCCGGCTTGATGCCACAGATCATTATCTGACAGGCGAAGACTCTGCTCCGCCTGATGTCACCGTACTTGGGGGAAAAACCGGTACCACATCCGCTGCCGGAGCCTGTCTGGCCATTTTGAGTCAGAATAGATATGGAGAGCCTTATGTTTCCATTGTCATGAAGGCCGTCAACAAGGTAACTCTGTATAGTGATATGAACAAACTGCTCAGCGAAATAAATTCATAAATTTTATGTGAAATTCGAAAAAATCATTGAAATATTCGCACAAATATCCTATACTTTTGGTAAGCAAAGTACAGACGGACCGTCTGATACATAAGTATCTAAGGAGGAAACTGCTATGGTTCAAATGATTATCGGTAAAAAAGGGAAAGGAAAAACTAAGCAGCTTTTAGACAAAGTGAACACTTCCATTAAAACAGCCAATGGAAATATCGTATATATCGACAAAAGTTCCAAACATATGCTTGAGCTGAACAACAAGATTCGTCTGATCGACGCTTCCGGTTATGGCCTGAAGAATTCTGATGAATTTATCGGATTTATCCTTGGTATCATCTCTCAGGATCACGACCTTGAAGAAATGTATCTGGACAGCTTTTTAAAAGTTGCAAAGCTTGAGGATGCCGATATCACCGCAACCATCAAAGAACTGAATTCTATCAGCAAGGCTTTCAATGTTAATTTTATTCTCAGCGTTTCTCTGGATAAAGAAGAACTTCCCGCTGAACTTGCCGAGTATATTTTTATCGAAATGTAATACTGTAAATTATGAAACCGGGCAGAGATGCCCGGTTTTATGCATTATCTGTATCTGAACTGCGGCCATTATTCTCCCATATCTTTAACACGTCCAAACAGACAGATACAATACAGGCCGCTGATTCCCACAAGAGCATAGATGATCCGGGAGAGAAGAGTAAGCGAGCCGAAAAGCCAGGCAACCAGATCAAAGCGGAAGAAACCGATCAGTCCCCAGTTAATAGCCCCGATAATGACCAGAGTCAGCGCTGTGTAGTCAAGACCTTTTGTTTTCATAGTCAAAACCTCCTTGTTTATACTGCATAGTCTGTACAGTATTTCAGAATTTATTCCTGATTTTCGGACGAACTTCCAAAAACTCTTGTGTTGACATGGTAAAAATGCTAGAATATTAAACGCAATTTAAATGAAGAAGGAGAAAAACAGTGTCCGCGAAAAAAAACACCAGAGGCAACAGGTCCTCATCATTATTTACATTTAATATCGGCACATTGATTTTCGGAGCCATTCTTCTGTATATTGTGATCAGTCTGATCATTTACGCTACGACTAAACATATTTCTACGTATCAGGTGATTGCCGGTCCGCTGGCACAGAATCAAACCTATACCGCACTGGCTGTCCGTCAGGAGACTGTGGTCAAATCCAATAATGACGGATATATTCGCTATTATGCCCGGGAGGGAAGAAAAGTCAGCAAAACAGGAGCTGTGTACTCATTGGCTCAGTCTCCGGAGAAAAGCAGCGGCACTACAGAACTTTCGGAAGAATCCTTAAGTAAAATAAGAGCACTGACAGCACAGTTTGCTTCTTCATTTACCCCGGATAATTTCGGACAGGTCTATTCCTTCAAATATTCTCTTACCGGCAGTATTCTTGACTATGCCGGTATGGATAGGAGCAATGATTCCACTGCTGTCCTTGGAGATTCTTCCGTATATCTTGCGCCGGAGTCCGGGGTTGTTGTTTACACAAAAGATGGTATGGAGGATGTTACTGCAGAGAATTTTACAGCAGATGATTTTTCCTATAGTTCATATAAAGTAGAAAATCTGAGGACTTCAGAGCGTATCAGTGCCGGTACTCCGGTCTATAAACTGATCACCAGCGAAGAATGGTCTGTGCTGATCCCCGTGACAACCGCTCAGGCCTCAAAGCTGGAGGGGAAGACTTCTATAAAAGTGAAATTTTTTAAAGACAGTTCTACAATGAATGGTGCCCTGGAACTTCTGACCAGGGACGATGGGACTTACGCCAAGGTCACATTTTCATCAGGTATGATCCGTTTCGCTTCAGACCGTTATCTGGAGATCGAGCTTATCACCAATGCGGAAAAAGGGCTCAAAATCCCCGTTTCTGCTGTAGTGGTGAAGGATTTTTTCCTGGTTCCAAAGGAATTTGCCGTGTCTCTCGAAAACAGCTCTGATCTGGGCTTTATCCGCAAAACCGAAAATAAGGACGGATCCTTCAGCACAGAATTTGTCAATGCAACCATTTATGCCAGTGATGATAACAGTTATTATGTAGATATGTCAGAATTTTCGGTTGGTGATGTTCTTGTGATGGAGAATTCCACACAGACCTACACGCTGAAGGATACCGGACAATTAAACGGTGTTTACAATATCAACCGGGGATATACTGTATTCAGAAGAATAGAAATCAGCGATAAGAATGAGGAATACTGTATCGTCGATACCGACACACCTTATGGCCTGTCTTTGTATGATAATATTGTACTGGACAGCAGTACGGTCAGCGAAGATGAGATTTTGTTCTGATTTTCATGGATGCGAACGTATCTGTTCACTGACAAGTCAGTAAACAGATACGTTCAGATATAGTATACGGAGGAAACAGATATGGTTACTGAAAATTTAAGCAAAGTAGAAGAAAAAATAAAAGAAGCCTGCAGGCGTGCAGGCAGAGACCGCAGCGAAGTAACGCTGATCGCGGTCAGCAAAACAAAACCGGAGGCAATGATCGAAGAAGCCTATGGTGTGGGTCAGAGGGATTTCGGTGAAAACAAGGTACAGGAGATCTGCCGCAAAAAAGATCTTCTTCCCGAAGACATCCGCTGGCATATGATCGGTCATCTGCAGCGCAATAAAGTGCATCAGGTGGTGGGAAAAGCCTGTCTGATCCATTCTGTAGATTCTCTGCGTCTTGCTCAGACCATCAGTCACGAAGCAGAAAAACAGGATCTTGATGTGCCGGTCCTTGTAGAAGTAAATGTTGCCCGGGAAGAAAGTAAATTCGGTGTGACTACAGAGGAGACCATTGCACTGGTGGAAGAGATGTCAAAACTGCCGCGTGTTCAGATCCGTGGACTTATGACGATTGCTCCGTTCGTGGAAGATCCCGAGGATAACCGTGAGATTTTCCGCAAATTAAAACAATTAAGTGTTGACATTGCAGCCAAAAACATCAATAATGTCAATATGAGTGTTCTCAGTATGGGCATGACGAATGATTACGAAGTGGCTATCGAGGAAGGTGCAACCATGGTTCGTGTGGGTACCGGAATTTTTGGCGAACGCGATTATACGAAATAGAGAAAAAGGGGATAAATTAATATGGGTTTTCTTGATAAGATTTTGAATGCAGTTAAACTGAACGACGATTACGATGACGATGACGAGTTTTTTGATGATGACGAAGAGTTTGAAGAGTCTCCCAAACCGAAAAAGCGCTTCTTCAAAAAACTTGATGACGAAGATGATTTTGATGAGCCGGTGGAGAAAAAGCCGGTTCGTACAGTTAAATCCACCAAAGAGAGTACTGTGAAATCCACCACTGCAACCAAAACATCTTCCGCAAAAACAAAGACAACGGCTAAGCCTAAAACCACATCCAAGATCACACCGCTCAGCGGACGTACAAATGTTGCCAATATGGAAGTCTGTGTGATCAAACCTACCAGCATGGAAGATACACGTGAGATTGCGGATACTCTCCTTGACAACTGCACGGTACTGCTTAATCTGGAAGGTATTGATGTGGAAGTGGCCCAGCGTGTGATCGACTTTTCTTCCGGAACATGCTACGCCCTTGGCGGCAGCCTCCAGAAAGTATCCAGCTATATTTTTGTGATGACACCGGCGAACGTGGACATTACAGGGGACTTTCAGCAGATCTTAAACAACAGTTTTAACATGCCTTCCTTTGGCGCGGATTTCTGATTATGGAAAATGAAGAATTGATCAGGCGCCGCTTTCAGGATATGGCCAGACGTGCCTATAATCGCAACATTGTGGTGTGTTCTGATTTTCTGGATCTACATGAATTACATAATTTACAGTATCTGAACATGGATGATCTCGGTGTGAAGCTGAGATTATCCGGAGGATATGAGGAAGCAGAGCGTCAGATAGCGGCATTTCTACCTGATGCTTTTGTTTATTTTGAAGAGGACGATTTTCCTATCCGCTGCATTGCCATTCGCCCTCTGAATGATAAATTCAGTGAAGAACTGACGCATAGAGATTATCTGGGCGCATTGATGCATCTGGGAATTGAGAGAAGCTGTCTTGGAGATATCCTGGTACAGGGGCATACGGCTTATGTTTTCTGCCTGGAAAAGATGGCTGAACTCATCTGTCGTGAAGTGACAAGGATCCGTCATACAACGGTCATGGCTGTACAGGAGAAGCTGTCAGAAGTACCCAAACCGCAATATCAGGATGTGGCCGGCACAGTCAGCAGCGTGCGTCTTGATTCTGTGCTGGCAGTTGCTTTCGGGTTATCCCGAAGCAAAGCAATACCGTATATTGAGGGCGGACAGGTGTATGTAAATGCCCGTCAGGTGGTCTCCAACGGTTACAGCCTTCACCCGGGAGACCTGATTTCAGTACGCGGTCTCGGGAAATTTCGCTATATTGATGTGCGTAATCAGTCAAAAAAAGGGAAATACTGGATAGATATTCAAAAGTATATTTAGAAAGAGGAATCGTATGGAAAATACACTTAGAGTAAGCAGGGAACACTGCTTTGATTATAATATTGTCTGGCGAGACGATTTTGCCGATCTGCCTTCTCTTCTGGAAGATCTGGATCTTTCCGCTACAAAGATCTGTATTGTTTCCGACAGTACGGTAGCGGGTCTGTATGCGGACGAGGTGATGAACATTCTTTCCGGAAAATATCAGGTGAATACCTTTGTATTTCCTGCCGGAGAGGAACAGAAGACTCTTGATACAGTCAGAGAGCTGTATCGTTTTCTGATCGAGAAGAAATATTCCCGCAAAGATCTTTTGCTGGCACTAGGCGGCGGAGTTACCGGAGATCTCTGCGGTTTTGCCGCGGCTACTTATCTTCGCGGCATAGATTTTATCCAGGTTCCTACTACACTGCTTGCACAGGTGGACAGCAGTGTCGGAGGCAAGACTGGAGTTGATTTTGAAGAATTTAAAAATATGGTAGGCGCTTTCTATCAGCCGCGGCTGGTATATATGAACATGAATACTCTGAACACACTGAATGATGAGCTTTTTGTGTGCGGAATGGGAGAGATCCTTAAATCTGCCCTGATCCGGGATGCCTCTCTCTATCAGTGGATCGGAGAGCATCGTCACGAAGTGCTTAATCGTCAGCCCGAGGCCCTGGCTCATATGATCCGAGAATGCTGCAGGATCAAATCTGACGTGGTGGAGAGTGATCCCACAGAGCAGGGAATCCGTGCAATCCTGAATTTTGGTCATACCGTCGGACATGCGGTAGAAAAGCTAATGCATTTTTCCATGCTGCACGGTCAGTGTGTTGGTGTGGGTATGGCAGCTGCTGTGTGGCTTTCCTGTCAGAAAGGGCTGCTTAAAGAGAGTGAAATGAAGTTTATTCTGCAGCTGAACCGTTATTTTGGCCTGCCGGACAGTGTCAGCGGATTGGATGCGGATGAAGTGCTTAAAGCCATGGGTTCCGACAAAAAAGCCTCCGATGGCACTACAAAATTCATTCTTCTGGATAAAATCGGTCACGCTGTGGTGGAGACTATGCAGATCAGCAAGATTAGAGGGGACGTGGAAAGAATTTTAATGGAGGCATAACATTGAATAAGAATTGTCATATGAAAGAAAAACTGGCTGCAATTTTTGGACTGGTTCTTCTGCTTATCTTTGATCAGTGGACGAAGCTTCTTGCCATTTCTCATCTCAAAGGGCAGGCAGATATTGAACTATTGCCGGGCATATTCAGCCTTCATTATCTGGAAAATCACGGCGCAGCCTTTGGCATACTTCGGGATCAGCAGTGGGTCTTTCTGATTCTTGCTGCCGGATTCCTTGTGGCCGCTGTCATTCTTTATCTCCGTATGCCGTTTACCGCCAGAATGATCCCCCTTCGGATCATTACGGTTTTTATCGCCGCAGGCGCGGTTGGAAATATGATTGACAGACTGTTTCGGCATTATGTAGTGGATTTTCTGTATTTTTCCCTGATCGATTTTCCTGTGTTTAATGTGGCGGATATTTATATAACATGCTGTGCCGTTCTTCTTGTTCTTTTCGTGGTATTCTATTATAAAGATGAAGAACTGGAGAGCATTTTCCAGCGGAAGGACAGTAAACTGTAATGAAAGAACTGCTTTTTTCAGCCGCAGAAGGCGGAGAACGTATCGACAAATTTCTGAATGAGGCCATGCCGGATTTTTCCCGGTCCTATCTGCAGAAACTGATCAAAAACGGGAATGTTCTCGTAAAAGATATATGTGTAAAACCCAACTACCGTCTGAATGCGGAGGATGAGATACAAGTCAGGATCCCCGATGATATACCGCTGGACATCCAGCCCGAAAATATACCGCTAGACATTTTATATGAGGATGAAGACCTTCTGGTCATCAATAAGCCAAAGGGAATGGTGGTACATCCGGCGGCAGGGCATTACAGCGGAACGCTTGTCAATGCGCTTTTATACCACTGTGACGGGCAGCTTTCCGGAATAAACGGAGTATTGCGTCCGGGTATCGTGCATCGGATTGACCGGGATACGACAGGCTCACTTCTGGTCTGTAAAAATGATATGGCGCACAGAGCGCTGGCAGAGCAGCTAAAGGAGCATTCCATTAACCGGCGTTACAGGGCAATCGTGTGGGGAAACCTGAAGGACGATGAGGGGACTGTCGATGCACCTATAGGACGTCATCCTGTGGATCGTAAAAAAATGGCCATCAACCGCCAAAACGGAAAAAACGCCGTGACCCACTATACGGTACTGCAGCGTTTCTCAAAATTTACGTATATAGAATGTCGATTGGAAACCGGGCGGACGCACCAGATCCGAGTACACATGGCCAGTATCGGTCATCCTCTTCTGGGAGACGAAGTGTATGGTCCCGGAAAATCCCCCTATACACTGGAGGGACAGTGCCTACATGCCATGACACTGGGGTTTGTTCATCCGCGGACAGGAGAGTATGTGGAGTGCACAGCGCCTCTTCCCCCGTATTTTGACCATTTATTAAAGACCATGAAGTAACTGCTCCATGGTCTTTTTGCTGTATTATGACTGTCTGAGCGCCTCATAACGGTCGATACGCCGGGGCCATCCCTTAAAATCATTGTTAAGTATGGCGCCAAACATCCGGTCACGGGCTCCCGGATTTTCTTCATAGATCCGGGCCAGCAGTTCTTTTGTATATTCACGTTTGGTAAAACCGTCAGCAGGACAATGGCTCTTAGTTACCGGAAGATGGCTTCCCAGAGCATAGCCACGAATATCTTCTTCATTCACAAAAATCAGCGGACGGATCAGATACAGGCCGGTACGGTCCAGGTGTGTTAACGGTGAAAATGTATTGATCCTTCCCTCAAAGAGCAGAGACATCATAAGCGTTTCAATCAGATCGTCCTTATGATGGGCATAGGCAATTTTATTGCAGCCAAGTTCCAGAGCGGCGTCATTTAAAGCACCTTTTCGCATTTTTGCGCAAAGAGAACAGGGATTCTTTTCTTTGCGTTCTTCAAAGATGATCTTGGCTATATCTGTCTGGATACAGGTGTAGTTTACACCCAGTTCTTGGCAGAACGTCCGGATCTTCTCTGTCTCAAATCCCGGATTGCCAAGATCAACCGTGACAGCTTCCAGGGTAAAAGGATGCGGATAAAAACGGCGAAGGTTTGCAAGCGCCACAAGAAGAGCCAGACTGTCTTTACCGCCGGAAATACCCACGGCGATCTTATCGTTATCCTGGATCAGACGATATTCATCTACAGCTTTTCTCGTATAACTCAGAAGCTTTTGTGTGTTCATATCTAATATCTCCCTGAAGTATCATGTTCTTACGGACTCATCAGTTAATACAGCGAAAACCAGGTTTTTGCTGTACCAGTGATTCGTCCTGTGCTGAACAATTACAAATCTCGGTCATTATATCCCTGAATCAGTGGAAATGCAAGAAAAACTGCCGATCTTTTTTGTAAACCTTAATGATCAGGCAAGTGTATTGCAGATGTGTGAACAGTAAGTATTGTTTTCTATATTTTTACACTTTTTTAACACATTGCTTGCCTTATTTAGGTTTTTGTGTGGTATAATTACAAAAGTTTATGAAATTAGCAGGCAGGTGGACAACATATGAAAATAAAATTAGACAAGAAAAATATTGAATGGGGAATCACCGCTTTTCTGGTGCTGGCAGCCGGTGCACTGGTTGTTATGCTTGGCACACATTTAAGTCAGATCTTTGGCGCTGTCAGAATGGTATTTACGATTCTGTCCCCTATCATATCTGTCTCTTATACACATCTCCGAGCCCACGAGACCGTACTAGATCT
>CALZOU010000080.1 GCA_945827805.1 uncultured Lachnospiraceae bacterium | reverse complement strand
TTAATATAACACACCTGCACTTCTCTGTCCATAAATCCATTTTTTTGGCGATATCTTCCAAATTGAAAAAAGGAGATACGGTAATACTTTGTAAATAAAACCGATACAATGATAAAAAATTAACAAAAAAAGTATAAACTTGCTGTATTTTTCACTGCAATGTGTTAATATAACAACATAGGTTTTTTGGAGGAGGTGATCCGATGGTAGAAGAAACCTTAAAGACTGTCCGTGAAGCTGAGAAGAAGGCAGATGAGATCATGCGCGAAGCCGATGCCGCATGTAAGGAGATCTTAAACGAAGCCAGACAGCAGGCCGCAGACCGGCAAAAAGCCGAGGTGGATGCGGCAAAGCAGACGGCAAAAGAAGCTCTGGAAAAAGCCAGAGAAACAGAAGCTGCTGCTATGGAAGAAGCAAAAAAAGCGGTGTCCGAAGAGACAGAACGGATCCGCAAGGTGGCTCTTTCCAGAGAAACAGAGGCAATTCATGCAATCATAGATGGATTGTATTAAACCAAAGCAAAGAGTAAAGGAGGGATGTCCGGATGGCAGTAATGCAGATGCAGAGAATCAGTATCTGCGCACTGAAAGAAAACAGAAAAGCTATCCTGGAAAAGCTGCAGGCGCTGGGCGTCATGGAAATCGATACCACCGTTCTGCAGGATGAGGATCTACAGAAAATGGACACTTCCAGCAGCCGTCAGGTGTTTGAAAAACAGGCGGTAATGGCAGATCATGCTTTGGAAGTACTGGATACGTATGCGCCGGAAAAGAAATCGATGTTGTCTTCACTGGAGGGCAAGCCGCTGATCGGTCAGCCGGAATTTCATCATTCCATTGAACTGAGAGGACAGATTCTGCAGGATGCAAAGAATCTGACGGAATGGAGCCGGAAGATTTCAGAAAAGCAGGCAGCGATCCAGAAGCTGGAGAATCAGGCAGAGAGTATGACCCCCTGGCTGGCTCTGGATATACCCATGGCCGGAGAGAATACCGAACAGACTGTCAGTTTTATCGGTACTCTGCCGGGTGCATTGACTAAAGAGAGTATTCACCAGATGGTCAGTGAGCAAAATGAACAGCTGGAAGCTTTTGATGTAAAGGTGCTGTACACAGACCGGGATACCACGTATCTGGCTGTGACAGCACTGCAAAGTGAAGCTGCTGCTGTGGAGGAAGCCTTGCGAAGATTCGGCTTTGCCAGACCTTCCTATCTGGCGAACAGGACACCTGCACAGGAAAAGGCCGGATATGAAAAAAAGATCGGCCGACTGAAAGAACAGGTCGAAGAACTGAAAGAGAAGATCAGAGCCTGTGCCGGCTTGCGAAGAAAACTGCAGGAGATCTCGGATTATTACCGTATCCGTTCAGACAAATACGAGGTGTTGGGACAGATTCCTCAGTCACAGAATACGTTTTTTGTCTCCGGTTTTGTGCCGGCAGATTCCCTGAATCTGATCAAAGAGAAGATCGGGGATGTATACGACTGCAGTATTGACATTGAGGACGTGCCTGAGGAGGTGGAAGCACCGGTGCTTCTGAAAAACGGGCCCATATCTTCTACCACAGAAGGTGTACTGGCATCCTTCGGTCTGCCGAAAAAGGGAGAGATCGATCCGACCACGATCATGTCGGCATTTTATATTTTCCTGTTTGGTATGATGCTTTCGGATGCAGGATATGGTCTGATCATGTTCCTCGGCTGTTTTATCGCTATCAGAAAGTTCCCGAGAATGGGAGAGTCCATGAAAAAGACGCTGCAGATGTTTATGTACTGCGGCATCTCCACGATCATCTGGGGTGTATTGTTTGGCGGATTCTTTGGCGATGTGGTCAATGTGGTTTCCAGAGTCTTCTTTGGCCATGAAGTGGGAATCCCGCCGCTGTGGTTTGCGCCGCTGAATGATCCCATGAAACTGTTAATGTTCTCTCTGGCGGTAGGTCTGGTGCATCTGTTTACCGGTCTCTTCCTGAAAGGATATACCAGCATCAAAAACGGAGACGTGATGAGTGCTGTGATCGACTGCGGCTGCTGGTTCTTATTCCTGATCGGTCTGATCCTGATGCTGTTGCCGTCCAGTATTTTTGCGGGTATTGCCGGTACACAGATCGTTTTCCCGCCTTTTGTGAATCTTCTGGCTAAGGTGCTGACCATTGTCGGCGCGCTGGGATTACTTCTTTTCTCAGCCAGAGATAAGAAAAATCCGGGGCTCAGACTGGCGCTTGGCGCTTATGAGCTGTACGGTGTGACCAGCTGGCTGTCAGATGTGCTGTCCTATTCACGACTGCTGGCGCTGGGCCTGGCCACAGGTGTTATCGCCCAGGTCATCAATCAGATCGGCAGCATGGGGGGACGCAGTATTTTAGGCGCGATATTATTTATCATTGTTTTTCTTGTAGGACATACATTAAGTCTGGCGATCAACCTTTTGGGTGCTTATGTGCATACAAACCGTCTGCAGTATGTTGAGTTTTTCGGTAAGTTCTATGAGGGCGGAGGAAGACCTTTCAGTCCTTTCAGAGCAAATACAAAATATGTAGATATTAAGGAGGATTAATCACTCATGAGTTTAGGAATTGTTTTTGCATTGTTAGGTGCAGCAAGTGCAGTATTTTTAGCAGGTATGGGTTCTGCTATCGGTGTTGGTGTTGCCGGTCAGGCCGCATCCGGTGTTGTTACGGAGGATCCGAATAAATTTGCAAAGGTTCTGATCATGCAGCTTCTGCCCGGTACACAGGGTATCTACGGTCTTCTGGTTGGCTTTATCACACTGGCTAAGATCGGTCTTTTAGGCGGCTCCATGGCAGCTCTTGATCCGATGACAGGACTTCTGATCCTGGGTGGATGCCTGCCGATCGGTATCGTAGGTCTGGTTTCCGGAAAATACCAGGGCATGACCTCAGCAGCAGCTATCGGTATCGTGGCAAAGCGTGAAGATCAGTTTGGTAAAGCCATGCTGTTCCCGGCCATGGTTGAGACCTATGCCATCCTTGCTCTTCTGACCTCCGTACTTGTTATTACAAATGTTCCTGTATAATAAGCATTAAAAAGGAGAGCTTGAGAATGACTGGATTAGAAAAAATGGTTGAGCGGATCACGGGAGAAGCCCGGGCCGCTGCCGATAAAAAAGTAGAAGATGCAAGATCTCAGGCCGCTGTCATACTTGAAGATACAGAAAAGGAAACCAAGAAACTCTGTGCCGCGATCCGGGAAAAATCGAAAGGCGAACTGGCAGCCAGCCAGGAGAGAAATCAGTCCGCCATGGATCTGATGCGCCGGACAGAGATCCTGAAAGCAAAACAGAAGCTGATCCGTGAGACTATAGATAAGGCATGTGAGTCCTTCTGCAATGCAGAGGGAGAAGCCTACTATAAGGTTCTCGAGGATATGGTGGCTAAGTTTGCCCGTCCTGAGGAGGGACAGATGCTGCTTTCCGCAAATGATTTTGACCAGGCTCCGGCTGGTTTTGCACAGAAGATCGAAGCTGCGGCAAAAAAGGCAGGAGGCAGCCTGACAATCCGGAAGACACAGGTTTCTATCGGGAAAGGCTTTGTTCTTTCCTATGGCGGTATCGAAGAGAATTGTTCTTTCAAAGCACTGTTTGCAGACAAAAAAGATGAACTTCAGGATCTGGTATCCAGGATTCTTTTTTCCTGATAGGACAGTGAGGAGGGAACACTATGTTTGATATAAAATATACCTATGCGGTGGCCAGACTCAGGGCGCTGGAGAATCATCTTTTTTCCGCGGCGGTGCTGGAACAGCTGATGGCCTGTCAGGATGAAGCGGGCTGTCTGTCTCTTCTGCAGGAGAAAGGCTGGGGTGATCCCAACGAAAAGCAGGATGCAGATCAGATGCTTGCACGGGAAACAGAGAAGATCTGGGAGACCATAGAGAGCATGCACGTGGATATGTCGGTGTTTGATGTGCTGCGATATCCGGATGAGTATCAGAATCTTAAAGCAGCAATCAAGGAAATATGCCGTGAAGGTCACCATCCCGGTATCTATATTGAGGGAACATCCCTCTCGGGAGAAGAACTGGAAAAAATTCTCCGGGAAAAAGAGTATTATCGACTTCCTGAGCATATGCAGGCGGCCGCAAAGGAAGCCTATGAAAAGCTTCTCCATACGCAGGATGGCCAATTGTGCGATATTATCCTGGATAAGGCCTGCCTTGCAGCCATCCGTGAAGCCGGAAAGAAATCCGGCGAAAAGCTGATTGAAAATTATGCAGAGGATACGGTGGCAATTGCCAATATCAAGATCGCTGTCCGTTCACAGAAAACCGGAAAATCCGCGGATTTTATGAAAAGAGCGATGGCTCCCTGCAAAAATATCAGCGTAGATGCGCTGGCCCATGCGGCAGCAGGCGGATTCAACAGCATTTGCGATTATCTGTCCACTGCAGGTTATGGTGAATGTGCGGAACGGTTAAAGGAATCCCCATCTGCTTTTGAACGCTGGTGTGATGACCGGATCATCCAGACCATAAAACCGCAGAAATATGAAGTTGCTTCGGTGGGACCGCTGTTTGCCTATGTGCTGGCCAGAGAAAACGAGATCAAAACGGTGCGCATTATTCTTTCCGGCAAGGCCAGTAAGCTGCCGGATGAGAAGATCCGGGAAAGGATAAGGGAAATGTATGTATAGAGTTGCAGTTATGGGCGATTACGGCAGTATATACGGTTTTCGGGCTGTGGGTCTTGATACATTTGCGGTGTCTGAGGCTGAAGAAGCCAAAAAAACACTGCAGAAGCTTGTGACTTCCGGATATGCCGTGATCTATATTACCGAATATATGGCGGAGCAGATCGCCCCGGTAATTGACAAGTATAAAGATCAGATGCTTCCCTGCATCGTCCGTATCCCGGGTGCCTTCGGCAACACGGGCAAAGGTGTGGAGAATGTTAAGAAGTTCGTGGAGACAGCCGTCGGCAGTGACATTCTGTTTTCGCAGAAATAGGGATAGAAAGTGAGTGATTTGTCCAAATGAGTAAAGGAACGATAAAGAAAGTGGCAGGACCGCTGGTTATCGCCGAGGGCATGCGCGATGCCAATATGTACGATGTGGTACGTGTCAGCAATCAGCGACTGATCGGTGAGATCATCGAGATGCACGGGGATGAGGCTTCTATTCAGGTATATGAGGAAACCTCAGGTCTTCGTCCCGGTGAACCGGTTGAGTCTACGGAAGTACCCCTTTCCGTGGAACTGGGTCCTGGCCTGATCACCAGTATCTACGATGGTATCCAGAGACCTCTGGATGATATTATGAAGGCAACCGGAAGCAACAGCCTGAAACGTGGTGTTGAGGTGCCGGCCCTGAAACGTGATAAGAAATGGGAATTTGTGCCGACAGCCAAGGTCGGCGATGAAGTAGAAGGCGGAGATATCCTTGGTACCGTACAGGAAACCGTGGTTGTAACTCAGAAAATCATGGTACCGCCGAATGTAAAAGGTAAGGTCAAAGAGATCAAAGCTGGATCTTTTAACGTAGAAGAGACAGTGTGCGTACTGGAAACAGAAGACGGAGAAAAAGAGCTGAGCCTGATGCAGAAATGGCCCGTGCGAAGAGGACGTCCGTATAAGAAAAAACTGCCGCCGAACATGCCTCTGGTTACCGGACAGCGTGTTATTGACTGTATGTTTCCCATCGCCAAGGGTGGTGTGGCTGCTATCCCCGGCCCCTTCGGAAGCGGTAAGACAGTAACGCAGCACCAGCTGGCAAAATGGGCAGAGGCTGATATCGTTGTTTATATCGGTTGCGGCGAGCGCGGAAATGAGATGACAGACGTACTGAACGAGTTTCCGGAACTGAAGGATCCCAAGACAGGAAAATCCCTGATGGAGAGAACCGTTCTGATCGCCAATACCTCCGATATGCCGGTTGCAGCCCGTGAGGCTTCTATTTATACCGGTATCACCATTGCCGAATATTTCCGTGATATGGGATATTCCGTAGCGCTGATGGCTGACTCCACCTCCCGCTGGGCCGAGGCTCTTCGAGAGATGTCCGGCCGTCTGGAGGAGATGCCCGGTGAGGAAGGTTACCCGGCATATCTTGGCAGCCGTCTGGCACAGTTCTATGAGCGTGCCGGCCATGTAATTACTCTGGGTAAAGATGGCAGAGAAGGCGCACTGAGTGCCATCGGTGCCGTATCTCCGCCCGGCGGTGATATTTCCGAGCCCGTATCACAGGCAACACTGCGTATCGTTAAGGTGTTCTGGGGTCTGGATGCCAATCTGGCCTACAAACGTCATTTCCCGGCCATCAACTGGCTGACCAGCTACTCTCTGTATCTGGATGACATGGGTCCGTGGTTCAACAGCCATGTGGCCGAGGACTGGATGGAACTTCGACAGCAGATGATGAGCTTACTTCAGGATGAAGCAGAGCTGGACGAGATCGTAAAGATGGTTGGTATGGATGCCCTGTCACCCTCTGACCGCCTGAAGATGGAAGCTGCCCGCTCTATTCGTGAGGACTTTTTGCATCAGAACTCTTTCCATGAGATCGATACCTATACATCTCTGGATAAACAGCATCACATGATGCAGCTGGTAATGGCTTTTTATAACGAATGTCAGGATGCTCTTGGCAAGGGAGCTGCTATCAATGATCTGTTAAAGATGCCGGTACGTGAACGGATCGGACGTTATAAATATATACACGAAGATGAATTAACAAAAGAATTTAACAACGTTATGGAAGATCTGAATACACAGATTGCTAATGTCATCGGAAAGGAGGAGAAGTAAGATGCCAAAGGAATACAGAACCATACAGGAAGTTGCCGGCCCTCTGATGCTGGTACGCGGTGTGGAAAATGTAGCTTACGATGAGCTTGGCGAGATCGAGCTTGCCTCCGGTGAGACCAGACGATGCAAGGTTCTGGAGATCAATGGCAGCGATGCCCTGGTACAGCTGTTTGAAAGTTCCACCGGTATCAACTTGTCTAACAGTAAAGTACGTTTCTTGGGTCACAGTATGGAGCTGGGTGTATCCGGCGATATGCTGGGCCGTGTATTTGACGGTATGGGGCGCCCCATCGATGACGGCCCCCAGATCCTTCCTGAAGAAAGAAGAGATATCAACGGTCTGCCCATGAATCCGGCAGCCAGAAGCTATCCCCAGGAGTTTATCCAGACAGGTATCTCCGCTATCGACGGATTGAATACGCTGGTTCGTGGCCAGAAACTGCCGATTTTCTCAGCTTCCGGTCTGCCCCATGCCCAGCTGGCCGCCCAGATCGCCAGACAGGCCAAGGTACGCGGTAAAGATGAGCAGTTTGCCGTTGTATTTGCCGCCATGGGTATTACCTTCGAGGAATCCAACTTCTTCGTAGAAAGCTTTAAAGAAACAGGTGCCATTGACCGTACCGTACTGTTTGTCAACCTGGCCAACGACCCGGCCGTAGAGCGTATCGCTACACCCCGTGTGGCGCTGACTGCCGCCGAGTACCTGGCTTTTGAGAAAGATATGCACGTTCTGGTTATCCTGACAGATATTACCAACTACGCAGATGCCCTGCGTGAGGTATCTGCAGCCCGTAAAGAGGTTCCGGGTCGCCGTGGATATCCGGGTTACATGTACACTGACCTGGCATCTCTGTATGAGCGTGCCGGACGTCAGAAGGGCAAGAAGGGAAGCATCACCATGATCCCGATCCTGACCATGCCCGAGGATGATAAGACTCATCCGATCCCTGACCTTACAGGATATATCACTGAGGGACAGATCATCCTGAGCCGTGATCTGTACCGCCGTGGCGTTACACCGCCCATCGATGTACTGCCCAGTCTGTCCCGTCTGAAAGATAAAGGTATCGGTGAAGGCAAGACAAGAGCTGACCATGCCAATACCATGAATCAGCTGTTTTCCGCCTATGCCCGCGGTAAAGAGGCAAAAGAACTGATGACGATCCTGGGCGAAGCTGCTTTGTCGGATATCGACCTGATCTATGCCAAATTTGCGGATGCTTTTGAGAAAGAATATGTTTCTCAGGGCTATCAGGCTAATCGTGATATTGAGGAAACTCTGGAGATCGGCTGGAAACTGTTATCCATTCTTCCGAGAAGCGAGCTGAAACGTATCGATGACAAGTACCTTGATATGTATTACGGAAAATAACGTAATGCCGTAAAACAGACAAAGTAAACCGGGGACGTGTTCCCCGGTAAACAGAAAGAAGGTGAAACAGCTTGGCATCTACACAGGTAAATCCTACCCGAATGGAGCTCACAAAACAGAAAAAAAAGCTGCAGACAGCTGTCCGCGGACATAAGCTTTTAAAGGACAAGCGAGATGAGCTGATGCGTCAGTTCCTCGACCTTGTGCGGGAAAATATGGAGCTTCGTCTGAAGGTGGAGGAAAATATCCGATCAGCCAATACGAATTTTGTGATCGCCAGAGCGGGGATGTCGGAGGCTGCCTTAAAGACAGCGCTTCTTGCTCCAAAGCAGGAAGTATATGTGGAGGCGGATAAACAGAATGTCATGAGTGTGGATATTCCGGTACTGACCTCCCGTACAAAGACAGCCGATGCCAATGATATGTATTCCTACGGCTTTGCGTTTACGTCCTGCGATCTGGATGACGCAGTCAAGTCTCTGGCAGATGTTTTGCCGGATATGATCCGTCTGGCAGAGGTTGAGAAATCCTGTCAGCTGATGAGTGCGGAGATTGAGAAAACAAGACGCCGTGTTAATGCTCTGGAGCATGTTATCATTCCGGAAGCACAGGCAAATATCAAGTATATTACCATGAAACTGGATGAAAATGAGCGTTCCACGCAGATTCGTCTGATGAAGGTAAAGGATATGATGCTGGAGGATACACATCATTACAAAGAAAAGGCCGAAAAAAGAGCCAGAGAAGCTCTGGAGGAGGAAAAAAAGCAGAATTGATTCCCTCCGTCATATAAGGTATAATAAATCCGGGTGTATGTCTGTACACCCGGATGTTTTTTTGAATCGGACGGAAAAAAACAGCTGTATACTCGTTGTGTTCTAAGAAACGTGCATTTGCGGAGTCATTGGTTCAGGAGAATCCGGTATCCGCAAACAGGAGGAATATCAATATGAAAGTGGATCTGATCACGGGATTTCTGGGTGTGGGAAAGACAACCTTTATCCGACGGTATCTGGAATATCTGGAAAAACACGGACAGAAAGCAGCCGTTATAGAAAATGAATTTGGCAGTGTAGACATTGACAGCCAGCTTTTGCAGGATACGGGCTGCGCTATCAGCAGTCTGGCCGGAGAGTGCATGTGCTGTACGGGAAAGGATACCTTTCGCCATATGCTCATGGATGCGGCGGAGGAGGGCGTGGATCGTGTACTGGTGGAACCTTCCGGCATTTACGATGTGGACGAATTTTTTGATGTTATGCTGCGGGAACCGGTAAAAAGTCACTGCGAGATCGGCAGCATCCTGACACTGGTGGATACCTGCATGGACGCGGCTATTACCGATGAGTCCCGATATCTGGTGTTTGCTCAGCTTCTGGCGGCAGGAACGGTGATCATGAGCAAGACACAGCTGTTCGACGAGTCCAGAGTGCAGATCACCATCGGGCAGATGAATGCGCTGATCCGGGAACATGGCGGCAGCCGTGTATTGGGCAGTGATGTGGTGGTCAAAGACTGGGACAGCTTTACCGATAAGGATTTTGAAATGTTCATGGCCAGTGGTTATCATCTGGTGGATCACGAAAAAGAGTTCATAGATCATGGCGATGTATTTCAATCCTGTATGCTGGCCTCCCGATGCGTCGATGAGAAAGATCTGAGAGAACGGATCGGGGATCTGATGACAAATTCCCGATATGGCATTGTCATGCGGCTCAAAGGACATATCCGCAGCCTGGAGAATGTATGGTATGAGGTGAACTGTTCGCCGGATGTCTGTTCCCTTCGTCCCTGCAATGTACGGCGGGGGGTGTTTGTGGTGATCGGTCAGCAGCTGAATGAGAAAACCATTGCCGAAGAGGCTTTTATTCCCAGAAAAACAGTACAATAAAGAAAAAGTATGTGAAAGCAGGAGGTATTTTTTATGCATCCATTATGGCAAATAGAGGGACCATCACTTTTATGGATACAGGTGAATCTGCGTCAGGACTGGCTGACGCCCATTATGCAGGTGATCACAAGATTTGGCGACGGAGGTATTTTCTGGATTGGCTTTTGTATTCTGCTTCTCTGTATTCCGAAAAGCAGAAGAACAGGCATTGCGGCATCGTTATCTCTGGCATTAAACGGATTGGTTACGAATGCCTGTCTTAAAAATATCATCGGCAGAATACGGCCGTACGTGCGGTTTCCGGAGCTGACGGTATTGACAACAATTCCTTCTGATTCTTCGTTTCCGTCCGGTCATACGGCGGCATCCTTTGCCGTGGCCGCAGGGGTATATATGGCGGGATGGAAAAAAACGGGCGTTGTTCTGTATGTTTTTTCCGGTGTGATCGGATTTTCCCGGATTTATCTGGGGGTACATTTTCCTTCAGACGTGATTGGAGGAGCTGTCGTGGGCGTGCTTTGCGCCTGGGGAGCCCGGAAGTTCATTGATCTGGCTGGTAAGACTCAGAAAGTGCAAAAGAAGGGTCGTAAGAGAAAGTAGAGTTGTTTTTCTGTTTGTTGGAAATATATAAATGATTGTCGAAGTTCAGTACTTCATCGATACGTAAATGGCTGCTGCAGATCGGCGGTGCCCAGGTATATATCTGTCTCTTATACACATCTCCGAGCCCACGAGACCGTACTAGAT
>CALZOU010000079.1 GCA_945827805.1 uncultured Lachnospiraceae bacterium | reverse complement strand
ACCGGACCACCATCGGACGGTTTCAGCAGGTTGTTCGGAGAAAGAAGCAGGAAACGGCACTCTGCCTGTGCCTCAACGGACAGGGGCAGATGTACGGCCATCTGGTCACCATCGAAGTCAGCATTGAACGCGGTACATACCAGCGGATGCAGCTTGATGGCTTTACCTTCCACCAGAATCGGTTCGAACGCCTGGATACCCAGACGATGCAGGGTAGGTGCACGGTTCAGCATGACCGGATGCTCCTTGATCACTTCCTCAAGGACATCCCAAACCTCCGGCTGCAGCTTCTCTACCATCTTTTTGGCATTTTTAATGTTATGTGCAGTGCCGTTGGATACCAGCTCTTTCATTACGAAAGGCTTGAACAGCTCGATAGCCATCTCCTTTGGCAGACCACACTGATAGATTTTAAGTTCAGGTCCTACAACGATAACGGAACGACCGGAATAGTCGACACGTTTACCCAGCAGATTCTGACGGAAACGACCGGATTTACCTTTCAGCATATCGGAAAGGGATTTCAGCGCACGGTTGCCCGGTCCTGTTACCGGACGGCCGCGGCGGCCGTTATCGATCAGCGCATCCACAGCCTCCTGCAGCATACGTTTCTCGTTGCGAACAATGATATCCGGAGCACCCAGCTCCAGCAGTCTTTTCAGACGATTGTTACGGTTAATGATTCTTCTGTACAGATCGTTCAGGTCGGAAGTAGCGAAACGTCCGCCGTCCAGCTGTACCATAGGACGCAGATCCGGCGGAATTACCGGGATTACATCCATGATCATCCATTCCGGACGGTTGCCGGACTCACGGAAAGCCTCCACAACCTCCAGTCTCTTGATGACGCGGGCACGCTTCTGACCGGTAGCGGTCTCCAGGATCTCTTTGAGTTCTCTGGAATCCTTCTCCAGATCGATGTCCTGCAGAAGCTCTTTGATAGCTTCTGCACCCATGCCTACACGGAAAGTCAGGCCATAGGCTTCACGGGCATCCTGATATTCCTTCTCTGTCAGTACCTGTTTGTACATCAGATTGGTCTCGCCGGGATCCAGAACGATATAGTTTGCGAAATACAGCACTTTCTCCAGTGTTCTCGGAGAAAGGTCAAGGATAAGTCCCATACGGGACGGAATACCCTTGAAGTACCAGATATGGGATACCGGAGCTGCCAGCTCGATATGTCCCATACGTTCACGACGAACAGCAGCTTTGGTTACCTCAACGCCGCATCGGTCACAGATTACGCCTTTGTAGCGGATTTTCTTATATTTACCACAATGACATTCCCAGTCTTTGCTGGGTCCGAAGATTCTCTCGCAGAACAGACCATCCTTTTCCGGTTTCAGGGTACGGTAATTGATGGTCTCCGGCTTCTTCACTTCGCCGTGGGACCACTCACGGATCTTGTCCGGAGAGGCCAGACCGATCTTGATCGCGTCAAACGTCATTGGCTGGTATACTTCCTGTTTATTTGTCTCTGCCATCACTTACCTCCTTACTCCTCATCCATGTCCTCATCATAGTCATCGTATTCCGGCTCATCATCATACTCCGGCTCTTCGATATCCTTGAGCTCGCCGTCCTCGAATTCCTGTTTGCTGAAGCCATGTTCTCCGAAGGATTCATCCTCATCTCTTCTGTAGTGTCTGTCTCCTTCAATAATGGAACGAAGATCTGTGTCTCCATAATCACTGGTTTCCATGATCTGAACCTCAGATCCGTCATCCTTGAGCACTTTGATATCCAGACCAAGGGACTGCAGTTCTTTGAGCATAACCTTGAAGGACTCCGGAATACCCGGCTCAGGAATATTGTCACCTTTAATAATTGCCTCGTAAGTCTTCACACGGCCGATCACATCATCGGACTTCACGGTCAGGATCTCCTGCAGCGTGTAGGATGCACCGTAAGCCTCCAGGGCCCAAACCTCCATCTCACCGAAACGCTGTCCACCAAACTGTGCTTTACCACCCAGCGGCTGCTGTGTAACCAGGGAGTATGGTCCGGTAGAACGGGCATGGATCTTATCGTCTACCAGATGATGCAATTTCAGATAATGCATGTGACCGATGGTGGTGGGGCTGTCGAAATACTCGCCGGTACGGCCATCGCGCAAAAGCACTTTACCGTCAGCAGAGATCGGCACGCCTTTCCACAGTTCTCTATGGTCTTTATTCTCATCCAGGTACTCATATACCTCCGGAAGCAGCTCTTCTCTGTGTTTCTCGGAGAACTCATCCCAGGACAGATTTACATAATCGTTTGCCAGTTCCAGCGTATCCTGAATATCGATCTCGTTGGCGCCGTCAAATACCGGTGTGGCGATATTAAAGCCAAGGGCTTTGGCAGCCAGACTCAGGTGGATCTCCAGCACCTGACCGATGTTCATACGAGACGGCACACCCAGCGGATTCAGCACGATATCCAGCGGACGGCCATTGGGCAAAAACGGCATATCTTCTACCGGAAGTACACGGGAAACAACACCCTTGTTACCATGACGTCCGGCCATCTTATCACCGACAGAGATCTTTCTCTTCTGGGCAATATAAATACGAACAGACTGATTTACACCGGGAGACAGCTCATCGCCATGCTCTCTGGTAAATACTTTGGCATCTACAACGATACCATACTCACCGTGCGGTACTTTGAGAGAAGTATCACGCACCTCTCTGGCTTTCTCACCAAAGATGGCACGAAGCAGTCTCTCCTCAGCAGTCAGCTCGGTCTCTCCCTTGGGAGTAACCTTACCTACCAGGATATCTCCTGCGCGGACCTCAGCACCGATACGGATGATACCACGCTCATCCAGATCTTTCAGAGCGTCATCGCCGACACCGGGAACATCCTTTGTGATCTCTTCCGGTCCCAGCTTGGTATCACGGGCTTCTACCTCATATTCCTCGATATGGATAGATGTATAGACATCCTCCTGCACCAGTCTTTCACTGAGCAGAACGGCATCCTCGTAGTTATAACCTTCCCATGTCATGAAGCCGATCAGCGGGTTCTTACCAAGAGCCAGCTCACCATTGTAGGTAGACGGACCGTCAGCGATCACTTCGCCGGCTTCCACATGGTCACCTTTGAATACGATAGGTTTCTGGTTGTAGCAGTTGGACTGGTTGCTTCGCATGAACTTTGTCAGACGATATGTCTCTACTGTGCCATCCTCATCATACTTGATGGTGATCTCTTTGGAAGTAGAGCGAAGAACAGTACCTGCCTTTTTAGCCAGCACACATACACCGGAGTCAACGGCAGCTTTTGCCTCCATACCTGTACCAACTACCGGTGCTTCTGTGATCATCAGCGGAACGGCCTGACGCTGCATGTTGGATCCCATCAGGGCTCGGTTAGCATCGTCATTATCAAAGAATGGCATCAAAGCCGTAGCTACCGAGAACACCATCTTAGGAGACACATCCATGTAATCTAACATCTGTTTCTCGTATTCCTGAGTCTCTTCTCTGTAACGACCGGAAACGTTCTTATTAATAAAGTAGCCGTTCTCATCCAGCGGCTCATTGGCCTGTGCTACATGATAATTATCTTCCTCATCAGCGGTCATATAAACAACTTCGTCGGTAACACGCGGGTTCTTCGGATCGGTTTTGTCGATCTTACGATACGGTGCCTCAACGAAACCATACTGATTAATACGCGCATAGGAAGCCAGGGAGTTGATCAGACCGATGTTTGGACCCTCGGGAGTCTCAATGGGACACATTCTTCCGTAGTGAGAATAGTGTACGTCTCGAACCTCGAATCCGGCTCTGTCTCGGGACAGACCGCCGGGACCCAGGGCGGACAGACGTCTCTTGTGGGTCAGCTCACCCAGCGGGTTGTTCTGATCCATGAACTGGGACAGCTGGGAAGATCCGAAGAACTCTTTTACAGCAGCTGTTACCGGTTTGATGTTGATCAGAGACTGCGGAGAAATACCGGCAATATCCTGTGTGGTCATACGCTCGCGAACCACACGCTCCAGTCTGGACAGACCGATACGGTACTGATTCTGCAAAAGCTCACCCACGGCACGGATACGACGGTTGCCCAGGTGATCGATATCATCGTCATTGCCCAGACCATACTCCAGATGCATGTTATAGTTAATGGAGGCCAGAATATCCTCCTTGGTAATGTGTTTCGGGATCAGATCGTGAATATCGCGCTGGATAGCGTATTTGATATCCTCGATATCTGTATTTTCGGCAAGAATTCTGGACAGCACCGGATAATAAACCAGCTCTGTCACTCCCAGTTCTTTCTTTTCTTCCTCGGTCAGATCCACGTAAGCAGAAAGATCTACCATCATACTGGAAAGCACTTTGATATTGCGGGTCTCTCCCTGGATCCATACATACGGAACTGCCGCATTCTGGATCTGATCAGCCAGCTCTTTTGTCACCTTGGTGCCCGCCTCAGCCAGGATCTCCCCTGTGGTGATATCCACTACATCCTCGGCAAGAACGTGTCCGGTGATACGGTTCCTGAGCATCAGCTTCTTGTTGAATTTATATCGACCAACCTTTGCCAGATCATAACGGCGCGGGTCAAAGAACATGGACATAATCAGACTCTCGGCGCTCTCTACAGCCAGCGGCTCGCCGGGACGGATCTTTTTGTACAGTTCAAGAAGGCCCTCCTGATAACTGGTGGCCACATCCTTCGCAAAACTTGCCATGATCTTCGGCTCCTCACCGAACAGATCGATGATTTCCTGATTGGTACCATAGCCCAATGCACGGATCAGTACAGTGATCGGCACCTTACGGGTACGGTCTACACGAACATAAAAAACGTCATTGGAGTCAGTTTCGTATTCCAGCCATGCACCACGGTTCGGGATTACGGTACAGGAAAACAGTCTCTTTCCCAGTTTATCATGAGAAATACCGTAATAAATACCCGGGGAACGAACCAGCTGGCTGACGATTACACGCTCAGCACCGTTGATCACGAAGGTACCGGTTGCTGTCATCAACGGCAGGTCTCCCATAAAGATCTCATGCTCATTGATCTCATCGTTTTCATGGTTATATAATCTTACCTTGACTTTCAGAGGAGCAGCATATGTGGTATCCCGCTCTTTACACTCTTCGATAGTATATTTCACATCATTTTCGCAAAGTGTGAAATCCACAAACTCCAGGCTCAGTTTGCCGCTGTAGTCTGTGATCGGTGAGATGTCCTCGAAAACTTCCTTCAATCCGTCTGTCAGGAACCAGTTGTAGGAATCCTTCTGAACTTCGATCAGGTTGGGCATTTCCAAAACTTCTTTTTGTCTCTGGTAACTCATCCGCATACTCTTGCCGTTGGTAATTGGACGTATTCTGTTTTTCTCCATTGACGTTTCACCCCTTGTATATATAAATTTATTACCGCTTCACATGCCTGTCCGTCCGGGATACGGGCAAAACATAGGCATATCTTGCCATAATAGTGCATTTTCAACTATAACATCATAAATCAAGGGTGTCAATATTTTTTTTGGATTTTTTTGTGCGATTGCACAGTTTTTTGAAAGGAATATCGTATAGATTACCACAAACCTATACTTGACAAATGAGATAAAACGTGAAAAAGAACCGGATTTGCTATTGCATTTCCGGTTCTTTGTGCATTCTTCAGCAAAGAATAATTACTTAAGAGTAACTTTAGCGCCTTCTGCTTCCAGTTTTGTCTTAAGCTCTTCAGCCTCAGCTTTGGAAACACCCTCTTTAACCATCTTCGGTGCTTCGTCAACAACTGCTTTAGCTTCTTTCAGGCCGAGACCTGTAGCTTCACGAACAACTTTGATAACTTTAACTTTGTTCGGGCCAACTTCTGTCAGCTCTACGTCGAACTCGTCTTTCTCTTCTGCTGCCTCAGCCGGGCCAGCTGCTGCTACAACAACACCTGCTGCTGCGGATACACCGAACTCTTCCTCACATGCTTTTACAAGATCGTTCAGCTCTAATACGGTTAATTCTTTGATAGCTTCGATAAACTCAGCTGTAGTTAATTTTGCCATTATGATTTACCTCCAATTATTTTTTGTTTGATTTTCGTTTGTTAAATAAAAGATGTGTGATTATTCAGCCTTGCTCTCTGCAATCTGACTAATAACACGCGCAAAGTTTGCGATCGGGGACTGGATAGATCCAAGAAGTTTTCCAAGAAGTTCTTCTCTTGACGGAACGTTGGACAGAGCTTCTACACCAGCCTTATCGAAGTAGTTGCCTTCGATCACGCCGGAAACAAACTCCAGAGCCGGAGCTGTCTTAGCGTTTTTAGCAATGATACGAGCCGGCATGGTAGCATCATCTTTGCAGATAGCCAGAGCATTTGTTCCGTCCAGATCTTTTGAAAGAGCTTCAAACGGAGTATCTTTGAATGCCAGCTTCATCATGGTGTTTTTATATACTTTATAAATAACACCTGCTTCTCTCAGTTCTTTACGAAGAGCTGTATCCTGAGCTACAGTGATTCCGGAATAGTTAACAACAACAACTGCTGCTGCGCCTTCGATATTCTTGGAAATCTCTTCAACAACCGGTTTTTTCAGTTCAATCTTAGCCATGAATTGGTGCACCTCCTTATAGATTTTGATGTGTACCGCCGCATATTTCTGAAGTAATAAAAAAGCCCTTCTGCACGACAGAAGGACACACAAATTCTTTTCAGAACTTATACTCCTCGGCAGGCGTTTACTCCTTATGCCTTGCGGCACCTGCTGTCTTCGGCAGTTATCGTTGATAAGATAGCATTGTTTACTATATATGTCAAGTGTTTTTTGTATTTTTTCATCAGTATTTTTTGTTTTTTTTACATCGAATACTGCGCCGGACCATTTTTTGATTTGCATGGCAAAAAAGCGACCGCCGCAGAAAACTGCGGCGGCCTGTATAAGCGTCTGCTCGGAAATTACTGGAATTTCATCGGGTTAACCTTTACGCCCGGGCCCATGGTAGAGGTCAGAACAACGCTCTTCATGTAGGTACCCTTTACTGCGCTCGGTTTAGCCTTTACGATAGCGCTCATAAGAGTCTGGAAGTTCTCGGACAGCTTCTCTTCTGTGAAGGATGCTTTTCCGATCGGCACGTGAATGATATTGGTCTTGTCAAGACGGTACTCGATCTTACCAGCCTTGATATCAGCGATAGCTTTTGCAACGTCCATGGTTACAGTACCGGCCTTCGGGTTCGGCATTAAACCTTTCGGTCCAAGTACACGGCCCAGACGACCAACAACGCCCATCATATCCGGTGTAGCAACAACTACATCGAAATCCAGCCATCCATCGTTCTGGATACGCGGGATCAGTTCCTCTGCTCCAACGTAATCAGCACCAGCTGCCAGAGCCTCATCAGCTTTTGCATTCTTAGCAAATACAAGAACACGAACAGTTTTACCTGTACCGTTCGGCAGAACTACTGCACCACGGATCTGCTGATCTGCGTGACGTCCGTCACAGCCTGTACGGATGTGAGCTTCGATTGTCTCATCGAATTTGGCAACTGCAGTTTTCTTTACCAGAGCGATTGCCTCCTCCGGATCATATAATGTAGCGCGGTCTACGGTCTTAGCGGCCTCAACGTATTTTTTTCCTCGTTTCATATTAACCTCCTAGTGGTAATTGCGGGAATCTCCCTCCCACGTTCTAAATGTCTGCGACTGCATACAAAAGCGTCACAATCAGTCTTCTACAACAATACCCATACTTCTGGCAGTACCAGCGATCATGCTCATAGCAGCCTCAACAGAAGCAGCATTCAGATCAGGCATCTTCATCTCAGCGATTTCCTGGATCTTTGCTTTGGAGATCGTAGCTACTTTTGTCTTGTTCGGAACACCGGAACCGGATTTGATGTTGCAGGCTTTTTTCAGCAGAACAGCAGCCGGCGGAGTTTTTGTAACAAAGCTGAAGCTTCTGTCAGCGTAAACAGTGATAACAACCGGGATGATCAGATCGCCCTTATCAGCTGTTCTTGCGTTAAACTCTTTTGTAAACTGTACGATGTTTACACCGTGCTGGCCGAGAGCCGGACCAACCGGGGGTGCTGGTGTTGCCTTACCAGCCGGGATCTGTAATTTGATATAACCTGTGACTTTCTTTGCCATTTTGGCACCTCCTATAATGTGGTAATTGCGGGAATATCCCTCCCACGAACGGCCATGAACGCCGTTCTTATTGCTTGTTTACATCTTCTTGACTTCTGCGAAACTGATTTCGACCGGAGTTTCGCGACCGAATAATTCAACATTGATCGTGACCGTCTGTTTTGCCATGTTGATCGCTGTGATCACGCCGGTCGTGTCTTTCCAGGCACCACCTGTAACCACAACAGCATCTCCCTCGGCAAAATCGATCTGAATATCATCGTTCTTGATACCAAGCGGCATCATCTCAGCCTCTGTCAGCGGGACCGGCTTGGATCCCGGTCCGACAAAACCTGTCACACCACGAGTATTGCGGACAACATACCAGGTATCATCATTCATGATCATATTCAGCAGAACATACCCCGGAAACAGCTTACGCTGCACCTGTTTCTTGATACCGCCTCGCAGCTCAACAACCTCTTCCATAGGGACACGGACTTCCAGAATCTGATCCTCCAGATGTCTGTTTTCAATAGTCTTCTCAATGTTGGCTTTTACTTTATTTTCATAGCCCGAATAGGTGTGGACTACATACCAATTTGCCTTTGACATTTACTCACCTTTGTCCTTACTTAATGATAAGATTTACCAGCTGCAAAACCACGCTGTCAATGAGTGAAATCAGAATACCCAGAATCGCTGTGATCACGACAACAATGCCTGTCTGCTTTGCCAGTGTCTTATTGTCTGCCCAGATGATCTTTTTGAACTCGGACTTAAGACCGGCAAACCAGTTTTTCTTTTTGTTGTTCTTTGCTGATTCTGTCATACTTTCACCTCTCGTCAGCCTGAATTACTTGGTTTCTTTGTGCATTGTGTGCTTCTTGCAGAATCTACAATATTTCTTGGTTTCCATTCTTTCCGGATGGTTTTTCTTTTCCTTTGTCATGTTGTAGTTACGCTGCTTGCACTCTGTACATGCCAATGTGATTCTCACGCGCACGACTTCCACCTCCATGTGTTTTCGTTATTCGCCGCGGAACCATCCCCTTCCAGCAGGATTTCAGGCATAAAAAAAAGACCCTGTTCCACGTCGTTACTAAACTATAGCATGGGAACAGGGTCTTGTCAATTGCTTTTTGCTTACAGCCCCAGAAAAACTTCGATCAGAAGCCACAGCACATTATGATCGTAAAACCAGCGCACAAATGAACTCTCCTGCATTGCATCCTGTACCATCTGTCCGAATCCGGTATCCACAAGCAACGCTGCCAGTATAAAAAACAGCCCGATAAAGATCATAGCCCAGGCAAATCCCAGCAGGGCGCCTCCGGCGTAATTGATCTGACTGATCACGGGCAATGCCGTCAGAAGATCTGTCACATGCAGAAATATCTGCATAAGGATCAGCGCCGCCGCAAATGATACAAGGAAGGCCACCGCATGTACCAGTAAATTACCCACATAGGCAGCAAGGTAATCCGCGAACTTCTCCGCGGCCAGTTTCCGGTAAGTCTCTGCCGTATTATTTTTCAGCAGTCCATCTCTTACTGTTTTTGGCAGCGGCAGTCCATCAATAAACTGTACCTGATCATTCAGTGAAAGTTCATCGCCGGTCTCTTCCAGTCGGTTTTCGATCATTTCGCTGCAGCTTTCGGTAAAAGTTCTGTATATCCCGGTGTGATTTTTGATAAAATCACTGACATAGGGATTGATCACAGATGACAGTATGACCACAAGTATCAAAAATACCATGGACACCACCATGCGGATAAATCCTTTGCGGGCTCCGCGGATCACCTCCAGAGCACAGAAAGCCAGCAAAACAAGAAAAAGCCAGTTCATATGTATATTACGTTATCTCCTTATCTGATTTTGATCGTGGCAATGCTCTCATTCATCACTACCAGGAAACGGTCCTTGCTGATCGTGCACACATCCTGGATCGTACCTTCTTCAATGACCCCATGAAATTTTTCATGTCCGGACAGGTCAAAAATGCCAAGCTGCTTGTCATTATACAGAAGGATCCTGTCACCGTCCGCGCGGATGGTGGTATACTCTGTCTGGAAACTCTCGTCTGCTATCATTTTTCCTTTCAGATTAAATAACTGCAATCTGTAAGGATCCTCATTTCCTTCTTCCGTATTTGCCGTCACCAGGCCCACAGAAGACTTTGTCACAAAGCAGCTGACAATCTCAGCCTCCGTATCTGTGGAAAAGCTTTCTGCCGGGATCTGGGCTCCTCTGTATATGGTAATGCCGTCATCTCTGACCGCAGCCGCTGTATCATCCGACAAAAATCTCACCTGCGGCACCAGAACATCCGGATACGTATAGCCGCTGACCATATTGTCCATCTGATTCTGGCCTGTAGTTCCGAAATTATAGAAAGCCACATAGCTGGTAGGTGTATTGCCGTCCACATAAATATAAGATACCACCAGAAGTTCACCGTTATCTGAAACGTCCAGATCCACCGGATAACCCGGGCTGTCGATCCTTGTCTTTCCGGTAGCAATGGTCTGACCGTCCGGAGAATAGAAATTGATCCAGGTAGTCTCCTTGTCCTCCAGAATTGCGGCGATCATCCCCTGGCTGGATACCCTTGCTTTCAGGATCGGCAGTTCTGTCTGTCTCTTATACACATCTCCGAGCCCACGAGACCGTACTAGATCTC
>CALZOU010000078.1 GCA_945827805.1 uncultured Lachnospiraceae bacterium | reverse complement strand
CATCATGACCATGACGAGGAGTGTGAGTGCGGCTGTCATGATCACGACCACCATCACCACCATGCCGATGAAGTATTTATCAGCTGGGGCCGTGAGACTGCGAAAAAATACAGCCGTGAAGATCTGGAAAAGATCCTTGCCGAGCTTTCCAAAGACAGCGACGAGTACGGTATCGTTCTGCGCGCCAAAGGCATGCTGCCGGATGCTGCCGGAGAATGGCATTATTTCGATATGGTACCAGAGGAAACCGAGATCCGTACAGGCGCACCGGAATTTACGGGCCGTATCTGCGTGATCGGTTCCAAACTGAAAGAGGATAAGCTGACCGAACTGTTTGGTTTATAATACAGGAGAACAGAATATGATAGAAATGGATGTACAGGTAGCAGTTTATCTGGTTACCGGTTTTCTGGAAAGCGGCAAATCCACATTTCTGGATTTTACCATCCGACAGGATTATTTTCAGATCGAGGAGCCGTCGTTGCTTCTTCTCTGCGAAGAGGGAGAAGTGGAGTTTGATGCCGATGAATTAAAAGAAAAATACAATACCTATGTGGAGATCGTGGAGAAGCCGGAGGATTTCACCAAAGAGCTTTTACAATCCTTTGAGAGAAAATATCACCCGGATCGTGTGCTCTTAGAGTACAATCCTCTGTGGTCTGTGGCAAAGCTGGAGCAGATGGAAATGCCGGCAGGCTGGGGTATCGTACAGCATATCGTTACGGTGGATTCCAGCACTTTTCAGGTATATATGAACAATATGAAATCTCTGTTTGTGGAGATGGTAAGAAATGCGGAGCTGATCATTTTTAACCGGGCGGATGTATCTCAGCCGCTGGCGAATTTCCGCCGCAGCATTAAAGTGGTCAATCCTGCAGCTCAGATCATTTTTGAAAACAGCGAGGGCGAGATCAACGATATTTTTGACGGGAATATGCCCTATGATCTGGATGCGGATATTGTGGAGATCGCGGATGAGGACTACGGTATCTTTTACGTGGATGTGATGGAAAATCCGGAGAAATATGAGGGAAAGACCATGCGCTTTAAAGGCATGACCTTAAAGAGCCGTGAGCTGTCCTCCGGCTATTTTGTGCCGGGCCGTATGGCTATGACCTGCTGCGCGGACGATACTTCCTTTATCGGTTACATCTGCAAATCTCCCTATGCCAAGAAGATGAAGCTGGGCGACTGGGTAGAGGTTACCGCTACCATGAAGATGGAATACCAGAAAGCCTACCATGATTACGGCCCGGTGTTCTACGCTTCTGAGGTGAAGCCGGCAGAAAAACCGGTACAGGAGCTGGTCTACTTCTCATAAAAAAGATAAGGAGCAAACCATGTACTTGATCGTAGGCCTGGGCAATCCGGGCATGAAATATGACGCAACAAAACACAATATGGGCTTTAAGGTCATTGATGAGCTGGTGGAAACCTATGGAATCCCTTCTTCCGGTACATCCCTGAAGGGAATGTACGGCAAAGGCATGATCGGCGGCGAGAAAGTGATCCTGATAAAGCCCATGACCTATATGAACAACAGCGGCGAATGTGTCCGGGCCTTTGTGGATTACTACAAGGTAGATCCGGAGGAAGAAGTGATCATCATTTATGATGATATCACGCTGGAACCGGGCAGTATCCGGGTGCGAAAAAAAGGCAGCGCCGGCGGACATAACGGCATAAAGAGTATTATTGCCCATCTGGGTACGGAGAAGTTCAAGCGGATCCGTGTAGGCGTGGGCGAAAAACCGAAAAACTGGGATCTGGCAGATTTTGTGCTGTCACCCTTTAAGCCGGAGGAAAAGGATGCCGTCCGGGAAGGCATCGAAAAGGCGGCAAAAGCCGTGGAGGTCATCCTGACAGATGGTGCTGATGCGGCCATGAACCGGTACAACAAAAAAGCGGCAAAGCCGAAAGAAGAAAAGACAGGCACGGAATGATCCGCTGCCTGTCTTTTGGTCGCGTAAAAAAGTGAGGAGAGAAAGAAGCATGCATACATTTCTTTATCCCCTTTCGCAGTTGGCGGAATACGGGGAGATCTGGGAAAAACTGAAAAAAGAAACGGGGATCATCCAGATCAGTGGCTGTGTGGAATCACAGAAGGCGCAGCTGGCTTTCGGTCTGTCAGACCTCTCCCACATGAAACTGATCGTGGCGGAGAATGATCTGAAAGCCCAAAAACTGTACGAGGATTACTGTTTTTTTGACCGGGAGGTTCTGCTGTACCCGGCCAGAGATCTGATTTTCTATCAGGCCGATATTCATGGAAATCTGACCACGAGACAGCGGATGCAGGTGATCCGCGGCATTCTGGAGAACCGGGATGTGACGGTGATCACCAGCATCACGGCCTGTATGGAAAAGCTGATGCCCATTGAAGCTGTTGCCGAGACTGTGGTCACCATAGATTTTGAACATGAGTGGGATCCCGAAGAACTGAAAACGAAACTGGCCTGGATGGGCTATGAGCGTGTATCCCGTGTGGAAATGCCGGGACAGTTCAGTATCCGGGGCGGTATTCTGGATATTTTTGCAGTGACGGAGGAAATGCCCTGGCGTATCGAATTTTTTGATACGGAGGTGGATTCTATCCGAAGCTTTGAGGTGGAAAGCCAGAGATCCGTGGATAATCTGGACAGGATCGTGATCTATCCCGCCCAGGAGATGATCCTTTCGGAACAGCTGGCCACACAGGGCGCAAAAAAGATCCGCCGGGAGATGGAGAAAAACGTGGAGATCTTTCGAAAAGATTTTAAGACGGAAGAAGGTGCCCGTTTAAAAAGCACGGTGCAGGAACTTTTAGAGCAAATGGAAGAACTGCAGGAGTTTTCCGGTATGGAATCGCTGCTTACGTACTTTTATCCGGAGGCGGAGACATTTCTGTCCTATTTTGATAAGGACGCGGTGATTATCCTTGATGAGCCAAACCGTATCGTGGAGTGCGCGGGAGCATCCGAGAAGGAATTTGCCGAGAGTATGTCTCATCGGCTGGAGAATGGTTATATTCTTCCGGGACAGATGGAAATCCTTTTGTCGGCAAAGCAGGTACAGCAGCAGTTTAACAGAAGACGGGCGGTGTCTCTGTCTGCCATGGAACCCATCGGCGGAGAGTGGAAGTTTAACGGCAGTTTCCGTCTGAATGTGCAGTCTGTAAGCCCGTACAATAACAGCTTTGAGATGCTGGTCAAGGATCTCAAACGGGGAAAGAAAAACGGCTGCAGCACGGTGGTGTTAAGTGCTTCCCGCACCAGAGCCATGCGGCTTTCGGAAGATCTGCGGGACGAGGGGCTTAACAGCTTTTACTCTGAGGATATGACAAGGCAGGTGCAGCCGGGAGAGATCCTGGTATGCCAGGGGCATGCCCATCGGGGCTATGAATATCCTTTTCTGAAATTTCTGGTGATCACGGACACGGATATTTTTGGCCGGGAGAAAAAGAAAAAACGAAAAAAACAGGAATACTCCGGACAGAAGATCCAGAATTTTTCCGAACTTCATGTGGGTGATTATGTAGTACATGAAAATCATGGCCTGGGCATATACCGTGGTATCGAGAAAATTGCTCACGACAGAATTGTCAAAGATTATATTAAAATCGAATATGCGGGAAAATCCTCCCTGTATATCCTTGCCACCCAGCTGGATTCTCTGCAGAAATATGCCAGTGCGGATGCCAAGAAACCGGCGCTCAATAAGCTGGGCGGTCAGGAATGGAACAAAACCAAGACAAAGGTCAAAGGCGCGGTCAAAAATATCGCCAGGGAGCTGGTAAGCCTGTATGCAGCCCGCCAGGAGGCGGATGGTTTTGCCTACGGACCGGATACGGTGTGGCAGAAGGAATTTGAGGAAATGTTTCCCTTTGAAGAGACCGAGGATCAGCTGCAGGCCATCGAAGATACGAAGCGGGATATGGAGAGCACAAAGATCATGGATCGTCTGATCTGCGGCGATGTGGGATATGGAAAGACGGAGATCGCTATTCGCGCGGCTTTTAAGGCGGTGCAGGAAAACCGGCAGGTGGTGTATCTGGTACCTACCACGATCCTGGCTCAGCAGCACTACAATACTTTTGTACAGAGAATGAAAGATTTTCCGGTGCGGGTGGATCTGTTGTGCCGTTTTCGTACGGCTGCGGAGCAGAAAAAGACCATTGAGGATCTGAAAAAGGGGCTGGTGGATATCGTCATCGGTACCCACCGCGTCCTGTCATCCGATGTCAAATTCAAAAATCTGGGACTGCTGATCATTGACGAAGAACAGCGTTTTGGTGTGACACATAAAGAAAAGATCAAGCAGATGAAGCACAATGTGGATGTGCTGACTTTGACGGCGACACCGATCCCCAGAACCCTGCATATGAGTCTGGTGGGTATCCGGGATATGAGCGTTCTGGAGGAACCGCCCATGGATCGTGTGCCCATCCAGACCTATGTTATGGAATATTCTCCGGAAATGGTGCGGGAAGCCATCATGCGGGAGATGGCCAGAGGAGGTCAGGTCTATTACGTCTATAATAGAGTGAAGGACATTGCGGAAATGGCCCTTTCCATTGAAAAACTGGTGCCGGATGCCAATGTGGCCTTTGCCCATGGCCAGATGTCGGAGCGGGAGCTGGAGAAGATCATGTACGCGTTCATCAATGGGGATGTGGATGTACTGGTATCCACCACCATTATTGAAACGGGACTGGATATTTCCAACGTCAATACCATCATTATTCACGATTCCGACAATATGGGCCTGTCCCAGCTGTATCAGCTCAGAGGCCGGGTGGGGCGCTCCAACCGCACAGCTTATGCCTTCCTGATGTATCGCAGAAACAAGATGTTAAAGGAAGTGGCAGAAAAACGTCTGCATGCCATCCGGGAATTTACGGATCTGGGCAGCGGCTTTAAGATCGCCATGCGGGATCTGGAGATCAGAGGTGCCGGAAATCTTCTGGGAGCGGAGCAGTCAGGTCATATGGAAGCGGTAGGTTACGATCTTTTCTGCAAAATGCTCAATACAGCCGTGCAGGAGGAGAAAGGAATCGAGGTGCAGGAGCAGTTTGAGACAACGCTGGATATCAGTCTGGACGCGTTCATTCCCGATACGTATATCCGGGATGAATTTCAGAAACTGGATATCTACAAGCGGATCGCGGCCATTGAGGATGAGAGTGATTACGATGATATGCTGGAGGAGCTTCTGGATCGTTTTGGAGAGCTCCCAAAGACAGTGCAGAATCTTCTGACGGTGGCACTCTTAAAGGGCATGGCGCATCGGCTGTACCTGACAGAGATCAAGCAGCACGATAAAGAACTGAAACTTGTGATGTATGAGCAGGCAAAAGTGGATCCGTTAAAAATTCCTGAGCTTTTGCAGCAGTTTAAGGGACGGTTGATTTTTAAGACAGAAGGGAAGAATCCGTATTTTATTTATGATATTGCAGGACGAAACAGCCGGGAGCAGGTCAGCGTGACAGAGCGCCTGAAAGAGCTTTTGAAAGCTATGGAGATACTTTTGCCGCAAAAACAGCCGGGCATGTCTGTGAAAAAAGATTGAAATGGCGGCAGGTACTTGCCCATTTCAGGGAAAAAGCATATAATGGAGCAATGATACTGACGGAAAAGAAACTGTGAAAGTACTGAACAGACAGATTTACGTTTACAATACAGGAGGAAAGTATGAAAAAGAAACAGCTTATGGCCGTATGTGGTATTCTGGCCGCTGCTCTCTGTTTGGGCGGATGCGGTAAGGTGGATGGTACACAGACCGTCCTGACCGTTAATGATGATCAGATCAGCCTGGGAACCGCAATGTTTGATCTGAGATACCAGCAGGCGGAAATGTATACTTATTATGAGCAGATGTACCAGATGTACGGTATGGAGATGGATGGTTACTGGAGTACAGAGACAGCGGCAGAGACCAGTGAGACCTCTGAAGTCAGTGAAGCTTCCGCGACCAGTGAGACCTCTGAAGCCAGTGAGACCTCTGAGACCAGCGCGTCTGCAGCGAAGACGACGTATGGTGAGCAGTTTAAGGACAATGTTATGGACACCCTGACCAATATGGTACTGATGTCTCAGCATGCCGAAGAATACGGTGTGACCGTCAGCGAAGAGGATGAGGCTGCCATCAAAACAGCTGCCCAGAAGTTTATGGATGATAACGATGCCCAGATTCTGGAGAAGAATGGCATTACCGTGGATAATGTGGCAGAATACATGCGTCTGTATACTATCTATGCCCGTATGCAGGATCCCATGGTGGCTGATGTAGATACAGAGGTTTCCGATGAGGAAGCAAAGAAGTCCACAGTGACTTACGTGCGGATCAAGGAGTCTGACGATACTGCTTCTGCGGATGGCTCAGAAACAGAGGAAACCGAGAAGAAAACCTTTGCATCTCTGCAGGAAGAAGCACAGGCAGTGCTGGATCGTCTGAAACAGGAAAAAGATATCGCCACAGCGGATATGGAGACCATTGCTTCTGAAGTGGGAGATGATACTTTTACTGCGCAGGTAAGCTACGATGCCGAGGATCTGGTGTATGATGCCAAAATGAAAGAGGCTGCCAATACGCTGTCTGACGGTCAGCTTTATGATGGCGTGATCGAGGGCGAGGATGGTAATTACTATCTGGTTCGTATGGACAGTGTGATTGACCGTGAGAAAACGGATGAGAATAAGGAGACGATTCTGGAGAACAGAAAATCGGATGCGTATGACGCTCTGTTGAAGCAGTGGAAGGATGAGGCTTCTGTTACGGTGAATACTTCTCTGTGGAAGAAGATTAAGGTGCAGGATTCGGAGCAGTACCGTGTGAAGGAGGCTTCTGAGACGGAGGAGACTTCTGAGGAGTCTGGCGTATCTGAAACATCTGAGGCGGTTTCGGAAGTATCTGAGGCATCTGAGACAGAGAGTTCAGAAGCTGCGGAATAATATAATATTGGAGTTTTGAGGGGCCGTTGTCATTTGACGGCCCCGATTTACGTTTTTGAGTGATTCCAAAGTTGACGGGTTTATGGTAAAATAGATATCAGCTATGGCAGTGATGGACTGCAGTTGGGAGTTGGATATGAGAATAGAAGCCAGAGTAATGAAAAGATATCTGTTTCGGGAGCGGCAGACGATGCCGGGGCAGTGTGGTTATGCTTTTGTCGTTATGGAGAGCGCGGATTCCCGGGAGGCGGTGTTGTTTTATATTAAGGCGGACAACCGGGAGGATATGATTTTTATCAAGCGTCTGGAAGGCTGTACGCTGGATGATACGGACCGCCATTTGAAGGAGATAGAGAGTATCGGCGACAGTGCGGTGAAAAAATTCGAGGAAACGTATGGCGTGGTATCGCCGATGACTGCGCAGGCCGTTTCTGCGGTACAGGTGGCTTCGACAATGCCGGCATCATCAACGGGAACAGTAACTTCGGGTTCGGCTGTAGCTCCGGCGTCAGGAACAGATTCTCCGGCTCCGTTAAAGCCCATGCCGAGAAAACGGGTGATCTCTGCGGAGGAAGAAGAGCGGGAAAAGGCAAAGAGTCTTGCCATGCTCCAGAAAAATTCTATGGTCGATTACCGCTATAACAGAAAAGGTGATTTGATCAAGACCGTGCTTGAGGGTTCGGAAAAAGCGCTTACATCGGATCTGTTCTCGGTGATTTCTCTGATCAACCGCAGAATGGCGGATGATATCCGTCCGATCCTTTTGTCTATGCTGCCTTATTATCATAATAATGATTTTGATATGGAATATGAGCTGACAAAGAATAAGGAGACCACGATCCGCTATGTGGTCAACGAAAACGGACTGATCACAGCATGCACCGTAAATGGCGCCAAATATCCGCTGTGTCTGACGATTCTGATGATTTTCAGGCAGCTGGCGGAAAACGCGGAGGACGGCATGGACGCTTTCCATGAGCGTATCATGAACCGCATGAACAGTGATATGGAACGAGAGAAGAAGTTTGTATAATCGGGAAAGGCTGATTTTTCGCAGCTATAAATGTTTACCCACAGCACACCAGAGATAAAGGAGACACCATGGATACGGTAGTGGAAAATCCCCGTAAGATCACTCACGATAAGGCTTTTGAAAAAGAGAATCTTCTGCGTCTGAAACGGTATGAGGAGGTCAAGACCGCGGTCTGTGATCTGCCGGTGGATGAGGCTGCGCAGGCCCTGGGTTTTACGGATAAGCATGAGTTTCGCCAGTTTAAGGCAGCTTTTTATCTGGCCTGTCTGGCACACAGAGATCAGGTGGATAAAGGCGGTATGGACTATATCTGCCATCCGGTGACAGTGGCTCTGCATGTGCGGGATCATCATCCCCGGTCAAAAAAGAGAGACAGGGCCATGACGGTGGCTCTTTTGCATGATGTGCTGGAGGATACTGCGGTCACCGAAGATATGCTGAAATGCTTTGGTTTTGAAGATAAAGTCATTCGGGCAGTCAGGCTCCTGACCCATGTGTCGGGAGATACCTATGATGCATATCTTGAAAAGCTGAAAGTGTCCCGGCTGGCGATGAAAATCAAGTGCGCGGACATGACAGACAATGAGAATCTGAACAGGCTAAGAAGCCCGGGTACCAGAGATGTGCAGAGAAGCGCTTTTTATCACAGCCGCCGCCTGCGAATGGAGAGCTGCCTTCGGGAAAAGAAAATCCATAAAGAAAAAGCTTAAAGAAAAGGACGGCAAAAGATGCCGTCTGATCATGAACTCATATATAACTGCAGAATGCAGACAATTTAAAAAGCCATCGTTCTTCTTTTTTCTCGAACGGTGGCTTTTTACTGTGCTACATCCATGGGACTATACCTCTCTTTATTAAATTATGGGGTGAATCGTCAAATTCTGATTGGACCGTACCTCGATTCTTTAGATATTGTTTGGGGTAAATCGCTAAATTTTGATTGGACCGTACCTCGATTCTTTAGATATTGTTTGGGGTAAATCGTTAAATTTTGATTGGACCGTACCTCGTTTCTTTTAATATCGTTTGGGGTGAATCGTTAAGTTTCCTTTGGACTGTACCTCCTTATTCAGATTTTGTTTTTGCGGTTCACTGACTAAGCCATTGGTCTGTACCCCTTTTCTTGATTTCTTTTGGAAAATTAGATCATGTACTTAGATTTCCATTGGTTTGTACCTCTTTCTTTGATGGTTTAATAATACCAGACGATTGCGAAAATGTCAACAGTAAAAACAGAAAATAATAAATAAATTATATAATAATTTGTAATTGAATAAATAATATCAAAATATTCTGACAATTAATGCGGGAAAGCAGGGGTTTCGAACAGATCAGCCCAGATACTGCTATTGAAAAAAAGAGCTGCTTTTGCTATCATGTGCACATGGAAAAACTATATGAGACAGAATATGCAGGACAGGTATATTTCTTCAGGATCCTTCGTTCGGACAGAAAGACGATCGCGCTGCAGATCCGGGAGGGGGAGATTCTTGTACGAGCTCCCCGGAGGGCATCGACAGGTATGATCCGGGAATTTGTGGATTCCCATGGTGCGTGGATCGCAAAGACCATGGAGAGACAAAGCCGGCAGACAGTGCCAAAGATGCTTGATGAGGCAGAGCGAAAAAGGCTTCGTCAAAGGGCCGGAGAAATGATCCGGGAACGGGTGGAGTACTATGCTCCTAAGATGGGAGTTACCTATAACCGCATTTTTATCAAAGAGCAGAAGACCCGTTGGGGCAGCTGCAGCAGCAGCGGCAATCTGAATTTCAACTGGAAGCTGATCCTGATCGATGAGGAGCTTCTGGATTATGTAGTGGTGCATGAACTGGCGCACAGAAAGCAGATGAATCATTCACAGCAGTTTTGGCAGGAGGTGGAAAAGATCCTGCCGGATTATAAGGAAAGACGCAGGCGGCTGAAGGAATTTCGCCTGTGAGGAGGAGTTATGGGAAAAGAAGCCAAGACAAATGCCATGAGAATGCTGGATAAGGCAAAGATCCCCTATGAGGTGATCCAGTACGAGTGTGATGAGTTTATTGACGGTCTGCATACGGCCGAGATCACCGGCGCGCCGGTGGAGCAGTCCTTTAAGACTCTGGTCATGCAGGGAAAGAGTAAGCAGTATTATGTTTTTGTACTGCCCATTGCCGAGGAGGTACAGTTAAAGACTGCGGCAAAAGTCGTGGGAGAAAAATCTGTGGAGATGATTCCCGTAAAAGATATCACCAAGGTGACAGGCTACGTGCGGGGCGGCTGCACACCGCTGGGGATGAAAAAGCAGTTTCCGACGGTAATTCACGAGTCCGCCAGAAAGTTTGATAAGATCTATATCAGCGGCGGCCGTATCGGCATGACCATCGTAGTGAATCCACTGCAGCTGGCAGAACTGGTACGGGCTGAGTTTGCGGATATTACAGAATAGCATCAGATAAAGAGGCAGATTTCGTATGAAAGGAAGTCTGCTTTTTTGGAAACAAAAAAGTTTACCGAAAATATAAAAAACATCTTTACAAACACGATAAAGTGTGATTTAATAACCTTACAGAGTTCATTAAGCAGCCGTTCGGCTGCAGATTCCCAATTATTTTTACAATTGCATATTGGAGGTGGGAAGGTATGAGTATACCTGTATTTTGTGCCCTTCTTCTGACCGCACTGGCGGCCGCCATGGATCTTAAGGAACACAGGATCCCCAATTTTCTGGCTGTGGCCGGATGGATCGCGGGAGCTGGACTGTGGATGGGGTTTCGTGGATTTCGGGGTATTCCGGTGTGGTTTTTGGGCAGTATTTGTCTGGGTACGGCCGGAATTCTGGTCTGGCGTCTGGGGGGAATTGGCGCCGGAGACGTTAAGCTTCTCTCTGCCCTTGGCGGAATGCTGAGCTGGAAAAGAGGATTGTGGGTGTTTTTTGCCGCATTGGTGCTGACTGTAGCTTCTGTCTCTTATACACATCTGACGCTGCCGACGATACTCCTTGTGTA
>CALZOU010000077.1 GCA_945827805.1 uncultured Lachnospiraceae bacterium | reverse complement strand
ACCTTACTGGATCCCCATGAGCTTCTGTACCTGTTAAACAGCATTGAGGCGGAAGCCGGAAGAGAGCGGATCATCCACTGGGGACCGCGGACACTGGATCTGGATATTTTGTTTTACGATGATCTGGTGATGGACAGCGAAGAACTGAATATCCCCCACATCGGCATTGCTCAGAGAGATTTTGTTCTGGCACCCATGAACGAGATCGCACCGGGCTTTGTGCACCCGGTGTATCGTAAGACGATACAGGATCTTTTGATGGAATTAAAAGAAAGATAAAGATAGAAATAGATAATAAATGAAGATAACATATATTGGCCACAGCGGTTTTGCTGTGGAAACAGGAAAAAGTGTATATATTTTTGACTATTTTAAAGGAGAACTTCCGGACATTCCGGCGGATAAGTCGGTGATCGTTTTTGCCAGCCACAGCCATCCGGATCATTATAATCCGCAGGTTTTTGACCGGCTGAAGGAAAAGGGAGTTGAGCTATCCAGAGTACAGGCGGTACTTGGAAAGGATATTCGGGAGAATAAATACTCGGAAGGTGTGCCGGTGATCAAAGCGCGGGCACATATGAACTTTTCGCTGGAGGACGGTACGGTTGTGGAGACCCTGCTTTCCACGGATCAGGGCGTTGCTTTTCTTTTAATTACTCCGGAAGGAGTGATCTATCATGCCGGTGATCTCAATGACTGGTACTGGGAAGGGGAACCGGATCAGGATAATCGTTCCATGACGGGGCGTTACCGGGCGGAAATTGATCGGATCAGAGGTAAAGAAGTGGATATTGCTTTTGTGCCGCTGGATCCCAGGCAGGAGAAAGATTATGCCCGCGGGATGCTGTATTTCCTGAAGCAGGTACCGGCGAAGCATGTATTTCCGATGCATTACTGGGATAAACCGCAGATCATGGAGACTTTTTTGCGGGAATACCCGGCGTATGAGGCGCGGATCGAGAATCCGGAGCATTATCGGGCCGGCAGACAGATTGGAATGATAGACAGTAAATAGTGTGCTAAAGGAGTGTATTCGAAATGAAGTTTAAGATGGTGCATGAGAATTATAATGTAGCAGATCTGGAGAGGTCTCTGGCGTTTTATCAGGAGGCTCTTGGCCTGACAGAAAAACGTCGTAAGGTGACGGATGATTTTATCATTGTGTATATTGGCAATGCAGAGAGTGACTTCGAACTGGAGCTGACCTGGCTGAAGGATCATCCGCAGGCGTATGATCTTGGTGAGTGTGAGTTCCATCTGGCTTTCCATACGGATGATTTTGAGGCGGCTTATGCGCACCATAAAGAGATGGGGTGTGTCTGCTATGAGAATACATCCATGGGTGTGTATTTTATTGAGGATCCGGATGGGTATTGGCTGGAGATCATTCCGGCACAAAGATAAGATGGTGTTGGTGTGAAAGGGGACTCGGTATCCGCACGGTTTCTGGTTAATGAAAAAATGAGGAATGAAAGAAAGGGGATTCGAGAAATCCGTCTTTTTCATTCCTCATTTATTATGATTATTTGTTTCTTACAGATACCTTTACGGTTCCGATTAGTTTGTTCTGGTCACATCTTTAAGGAAGTCGTTCATTTTCTGCTTAGTAGAGAATGTGGCGATGTACATCTGGTTGCCCATGGCGCCGGAGAGGGCTTCGGGCATGCGGTCTTCCATGCGGATGTGGCTGCCGTATTTCCACATGATGTCATCGTGGGAGAGAGCATAGTTTTTGCCGTCGCGCTGGCCAATGAATACGCAGTAGTTGCTCTCGCCTACCGGAACGGTACTCTTGTCAAAGGCGATCATGTCTGCCCAGATCTTATATACGTTGGTAGAGTGGGCAAAGTTGATCATATCCGGAGTGAAACCACCGCAGGGACGCATGTTGACTTCGAGGGCTACGATATCGCCTTTTTTGCCCAGACCTTCCTGATCTTTTAACAGGCGGAAGAACTCAAAGTGAACGAAACGGCTCTTTACGCCAAAGCTTTTTACTGTGGCACGTCCGGCTTCAAGGGTAGTGGGATGAAGCTCTTTGACGATATAGTAGATAGAGTCAAGGTTATCGTTTACGATGTCCATGATGGAGATCGGAGTTACGTTGCCGGTCTCGAAGATGGGGTTTCCTTCGGAATCGATGATGGCATCGTAGGAGTTGATCTCTGCATAGACGAACTCTTCCATGATAAACAGGATATCTGCCGGTTTTTCAACGAAAAACTGTTCCAGATCGCTATCGCTTTCCAGACGCCAGGTCATGGATGCGCCTACACCGTTATCCGGTTTAACGACAACAGGATAACCTACCTGTGAGATAAAATCACGACAGGCATCGATGGTGTCTACCAGATGATATCTGGCTGTAGGAATACCGGCCTTCTGGTAGAATTCTTTCATTTTGGATTTGTATTTGATGCGGGGCATGTCTTCCGTGTGGAATCCGCTGGGAATATTGAAATCAGTACGCAGCTTTGCGTCACGCTCCAGCCAGTATTCGTTGTTGGATTCCAGCCAGTCGATGCGGCCGTGTTTGAAAATAAAGAAAGCAACAGCGCGGTATACCTCTTCTTCGTTTTCCAGGCTGTTGACATGATAATATTCACTGAGAGCATCCTTCAGTTCCCAGGAAAGCTCTTCATAAGGCTGGTCACCGATGCCCAGTACTCTGAGACCATTGTCCCGAAGCGCCCGGCAGAACTGCCAGTAGTTTGTAGGAAAGTTGGGGGAAATAAATACAAAATTTTTCATCTCTCTTCTCCTTATCTTATGTACAAATATATTATTTTAATAGAAACGGCAGGAAATACACCACTTGTTTAAACCACCAGTCCCAGTCATGGGCACAGTCGTAACCCCAATAATCCACCCAGGCATTGATGCCTTTATCGATCAGGATATGATGAAGATCCCGGGTCAGGTCCGGCATTTCCCATGGTCCCTGACCTACGCAGATAATTGCCTGATTCTGATTGTACAGATCGATATAGGGATGATCACTGGGCATGTTTCTCAGATAATTTACCGGAGAATTCTGATATACCAGATCATCCATATAGCTGTCGAAACCATAATCGGCAGTGTACAGACCGCTCAGAGCCAGAAGCTTGGTGAAAATCTGCGGGAAACGGAAATACAGGTTAGCAGCATGGGTAGCACCCAGACTGCAGCCAAAGATCATAATGCCGGGATTTTCTTCCTCGGATCCCCGTTCTCTGGCGATCTGCTGCATGCAGGGCACCATTTCATTGATAATATGCCAGATCCAGCTTTCGTACCGCTCGATGCGCCAGCGGGCATCGCCGTAGGGATTGGACCAGGTTTCTTTGTCGATGGTATCAATGGAAAACACCATGACCTGACCGGATTCAATCCAGGGCTGCCATACATCCAGCATGCCGAAGTTTTCAAAATCAAAAAAACGTCCGTCCTGGCAGGGAATAAAGAGCACGGGACGCCCGGTGTGGCCGTAAATCTTGTATTCCACATCTCTTCCGAGAATGGGACTGTATTCTCTTACGTATTGTATTTCCATTTAAATCCTCCTGTGTTACTGCTGTGTTCGGTACAGAATGGCCGGAATGGCGAAGGGCAGCTGTTTTTCCCAGCAGGCTTCGCAGTGAGTACCGCCCGGAGCGACGCGGCTGGTGACGCAGATATTCCGGTTCTGCAATACGGAAACGATCCGGAAAAACTGCTGACGTTTATCCCGCTGTGAAACAGCTTCCAGTTCACCACAATCAATATAGATATCTGTGCAGGGATCCAGACGGCTTTTTCGTGCCAGCTGTATAAGCCTGTCGGGCGCTACCCAGATGGAGGGAGACATGCAGATGGCGCCGGAAAAAACGGAATTGTATTCCAGCACAGCATACAGACTCATCAGTCCGCCCATGGAGCTTCCACCGATATAGGTATGTTCTCTGTCCGAAAGAGTGGGGTAATGGGTATCTATGTAAGGCTTGAAGGTATGGATGAACCATTGCATCGTAATATCTCCCAGGCCCTGAAAGGATCCGAATTCGGGATCATTGAAATCAAAGGGGGAATATTCACGCAGGCGGCCGTTGTCGGGACTGTGATTGCATTCTACAGCGGCAACGATCAGCTCTGTATTGGTGCTTTCCAGATATTCCTTCATGCCCCAGCTTTTGCCGTAGGTTGCGTGAGAATCAAAGAAAACGTTATGACCGTCAAACATATAGAGGACGGGGTAGCGTTTGCTTTTATCCCATTGGTAAGAATCAGGAACGTAAATGTACGCTTTTCTTTCCTGGTCGTCTGTAAGTTCAGGAATTGTAATATCCCAGAATTTAATCATAACTAGCCTCCTGAAATCTTTTTTCGACTTTATAATATATCATGTTTATGCAGATGAAACAAGGTAATATGATCAATAATTATTCACAAAATATGCATGAATAGTGACATGAAAACAGTATATTTTTAGAAAATCCTGTTTTTATATGATCTTTTGTCAATAGATAGGGAAGAATACATGGGGCAAATTATCATTTTTACTTTAGACAATAACAGAAATGTGCTATGATACTGACATATGAAATAGAAAACGGGGGATTCCTATGAAGTTTATACATTGTGCTGACCTTCACCTGGAAGCCGCTTTTTCGGCACATCTGACCAGGGAGCAGGGCCGGGAGCGCCGGCAGGAGCTTTTGGCTGCCTTTAAACAGATGGTGGAAATTGCCGCTGAAGAGAAAGTGCGGGCGATCCTGATCTGCGGGGATCTGTTTGACAGCAATTATGTGACCAAGACAGCGCTTCATCTTATTGACGATCTGATCATGAATCATCCGGATATTGATTTTCTCTATCTTAAGGGAAATCATGATCCGCAGGATTTTCTGCAGAGCTTTGACGGCAGCATCCCTGAAAATCTGAAGCTGTTTTCCGATACCTGGACATCATATACATACGATGATGTGGTGATCAGCGGCGCAGAGCTTTCTTCCGAAAATAAAGACCGGATCTTTGGCGATCTCGTCCTTTCACAGACCGCCGTAAATATCGTGATGCTGCATGGTCAGCTGAGCACGGCGAAGGCAAAGGATAAGACAGAAGTAATACCCCTGCGAGATATGAAGAACAGATACATCGATTACCTCGCTCTTGGACATCTTCACGATTATCAGAGCGGAAAACTCGATACCAGAGGAACATGGTGCTACAGTGGCTGTCTGCAGGGCAGAGGTTTTGATGAGTGTGGAGAAAAAGGTTATGTGCTTCTGGAAGTGGAAGACAGGCAGGTGACATCTACTTTTGTAGAGCTGCCGGGGCGGCGCTGCGTGGAGGTAAAAGTGGATGTGTCCGATACCATGACCAGCCCGGAGATCCTGCACAGGATCGAGGACACGATCCGGGAGATTCCCGACAGTGCCCTGGTGAGCGTCGTTTTGACCGGGGAACAATCCGTGGATGCGGAGAAAAATCTGCAGTATCTGCAGGAACAGATCAGCGGCTGTTTTTATTACTGTCGGATCAAGGATAAGACACATCTGAAAATATCTTATGACCAGTATCGTCTGGACAAGTCTCTTAAAGGCGAGTTTATTCGTCTGATGGAGCAGGCGAAGGTGAAGGATGAGGATCGGGATATGATTATTCGCATGGGCCTGAAGGCGCTTGCGGGAGAGGAGCCGTTTGCATGAAGCTGATATCCTGTTATGTGGAAAATTTTGGTCGTCTGCATCAGTTTTCCATGGAGTTTACAGAAGGGTTTAATCTGATCCATGCAGAAAACGGCTGGGGAAAGACAACGCTCTCTGTTTTTCTGAAAAGCATGTTTTTTGGTATAGAATATTCACCCAAAAAGAAGCTCTCCGGTAATGAGCGCCGTCTGTACCAGCCCTGGCAGGGAGGAAATTACGGCGGATATGTGATTTTTTCTCATAATAATAAAACGTATAAAGTGGAGCGTTTCTTTGGTACAAAGGATAAAGAGGATACTTTTGCACTGTACGATCAGAAAACAGGTCTGCCCAGCCTGGATTTTACGGAAAATATCGGAGAAGAGCTTTTTGAAGTGGACCGGGATTCCTTTGCCATGAGTATGTATTTTCCGCAAAATGAGCTGCCGGTGTCCATGTCCGACAGCATCAATGCAAAGATTAATGATGTAGATGCTTTTGGCGGCGATATAGACCGGTACGAAGCTGCAATAGCGCTTCTGGATGAACGTCTCAAAGAATACAAAAAAACAGGAAATCGCGGTCTGCTGGGAGAATGGGAAAATCGTCTGGCATTTCTGAATCAGAAAATGGAAGAAGGCGCCCAGAATGAAAAGGTGCGTGCAGAGCGTCAGAAACAGCTCTGTCAGGTGCGCCAGAAAATCTGGATGACCGAGGATAAAATCTCTGCCCTTCGGCAGCAGGAAAAAGCGTTGGAAGAAGCTAAGACGCGGCAGGCTTCTGCAGGCCATCTGGAGCACCTGAAGCAGCAGCTTGCAAGAGATCAGGAAAAGATCCGTCCTCTAAAGGACTTTTTTAAAGGCGGTGTCCCGTCAGAGGAAGATATTGAACAGCTGATCCGCCTGGAGGAAAAGAAGAAAGAGCTGGAAAAGTTCCCGAGTGAAGAACTTTTGATGCAGTCAGAAGAACAGTTGGAGAAAGATCAGGCTTTGCTCGCACAGCTGCAGCAGGAATTCGGTGATAAAGTTCCGGACGAAGAGAGCTTTGCCGAACTGAAGAAACTGGCCGATGCGATGAAACTTTCTGAGCGTCGGATACAGAAACGTCTTAGTGCCTATACAGAAGCAAGAAAGCGGCAGCAGCACATTTTGCAGGAAAAGGGGTCTCATAAGCATCAGCAGCAGAAGAAAGACACAGGTATACTGGTGGTCTGGGCAGCGGCACTGGTTGTGCTTTTGCTTGGCGCTGTATTTGCGGCACCGCTTCGTATTCCCTGTATTGCGTTGGCTTTGGCAATCTGCCTGCTGTTTGGCGGATATAAGCTGGGGCTCATTGGGAAGCATGAAAATGAGGCATCTTTTGAAGCAGAAGATGAAGCACAGGATCTGCAGGCAGAATTGGAAAAACTGCAGGAAATCTGGCAGAAGCAGAAACGGGAACTTTCACAGAATCTATCGCTTCTGGGCATAGACGTGGGAGAGGATCCGGCGCAGCAGTTTGAGATCATGCAGCTTAACTATGCCAGATATAAGGAGCAGCAGGCTCGTGTGGCAGACAGTGAACAGAAATATCAAAAACTGGAAGCTGCAAAAAAAGAATATCTTGTATACAAAGATCGGGAGATCAGGCTGGCGCAGCAGGAGAAGCTTCGTTTCAGCGAGAAATACAGAATGAACCTTTCTTTCTGGAATTTGCGTACGTTAATGGATATCCGGGAGCGAAAGCATGAATACGAAAGTCTTCTGGAAGAATACAAGGCCCATAAAAAGCAGCTGGCAGAGTTTGAAGCGGCGAATCCGGCTGCAGGGGATACTGCTGGCATGGATTTTACGAGAAAAAGTGAAGAAACGGATATAGACTTGGCAGCTGAGAAAAACAGTGATAAAGTTCTTAAAATACAGAATGCTGTGGATGACAATTTCAATAATAAAAATGAGATTATGTCAAAAGAAAATCTGGAAGCACAGATTGCTTCTTTGGAAGCAGAACGTCAGCAGCTGATTCGTGCAAGAGAGTCTTATCGCCGTGATATCGAGATTTTAACTGCAAAGGTTGAAGAAGCAGAAGAATGCCGACAGGAGAGTTTAAAACTTCGGGAGACCTATGAAGAAGGAAAAAATCGTGCGGATCTTCTGCAGAAGACCATGAAGTACCTCAAAGAGGCCAAAGACAGATTTTCCACCAGATATATGGACAGAATGCGGGCAGGATTTTCAAAATACATGGGTATGATCGACCCGGCGGCAGCTTCCAGAATGCAGCTGGATGTGACACTTCATGTGAAAGAGGAATCCGCCGGAAGTCTTCATGAGGACACGTATTTAAGTACCGGCATGGCAGAATTTGCCGGGATCTGTACACGTCTTGCCCTGGTGGAAGCCATGTACGAGGGTGAGAAGCCGTTTCTGATCCTGGATGATCCTTTCGTGAATCTGGATGAGGAAAAAGTGACAAAGGGAAGAGAGCTTTTGAACAAACTCTCCGAAACATATCAGATTTTGTATTTTACCTGCCATGAGAGCAGGGCATAGAGCCGTGTAAGGAGTCGGACCACTTGGTCCGGCTCTTTTTGCATCAGTTTATTCAAAGTGTAATGTAACGAAGAGAGCAATGGACATAATAAAGTATATCGGAAGGAAAACGTCCAAAAGCATATCCAGAAAGAGAAAAAAATGGACGTGTTAAAGCGATTCGGAAGGAAAATGTCCAAAATCATAACTAACAGGGGAAGATAATGGACTAAATCTCTGTATGGCAGAAGGAAACATCCAATACTTTGGCCGATAAAGATAAAAACAGGCAGGTTTTCAAGCTTCAGAAAAACCTGCCTATTTTCACAATAGAATATTGATAAACAATATGGGAAAATCGTATTACTCCTCAGATGCTGCAACATAATCAGAAAGATCACATGCACTGTCGATCACAAAGTAACTTTCTGTCTGATCGTCACCATTCTTCCAGGTGATCGTAGCTGTAACCCCCTTATGGATATCTGCATGTGCCTCGTTAAACTGGGTACGGGTAGCGAAGTACTCGTTGTGCAGATAGGGATAGATAGAAGCAATGACCTCAGGATCTGTAATCACTACAGGATAGCTATCGGCTGCTTCATTATCAATGGAAGCTGCGTCAACGGAAGCGGCCGTATCTTCTTTAAAGACAGGTTCATACTGATTTTTGCTGATATACAGAGAAACTGCCTCATTTTGCTGCCAGCTGTCAAAATCTATGCCCTTGCCCTTCATCCAGGCGATGCTTTCCGTATAGGAAGGATAAATATAATACTGCATATTCGCACCCGTGTTTTCATTGGAGAAATCCACTCTGGCGACCGGTATCTCAGATGTCAGCTGCTCATATGTAAAGGCGGAAACATCCTTCTGCAGCACATCAATGAATTCGCTGGTTTCTTTATCAGTAAACAGGTTGGTGTGAGTGGTTTCTCTCACCATCATATTGTCTGCTGCGTCGGTGACGGTCATACCGGAAAAAGCATCTTTGCAGGCCGCGTCAAGGATCTGATAATGTCCCTGTTTATATGTGGCAGTATCGTAGACCGCTCCCAGTGCAGCCTCAGCGTCCTCAAGAACAAACTGGAAATGCCGATATTCTGACTGTCCGTTGTTTTTTACAAAACGTACATTGAGATTCAGTACATTGTGGTATCTTTCTTCTCCTTTATCATCGGTGACTTCCTCGGAAAGAGGCTGAGCGACAGCCGAACGATAAGCCAGAAGATCGTATGCCTTGTCCAGGTCATCACCAGCTAAGAAAGCGTGTTCCTCCCGGTAAGAAGTAAGGGCTACATAATTTGCGGATTTCAATGCGCTGTAGCTCATATCGTTGTCGATGGGCAGATCCATATAGACAGCTTTCACAGAATGCTGAGAGGGAATCTGCTCATCCAGCTTTAACACATCCGTCAGAAAAACAGACGTGAAAGCTACGCAGAATACTGCACAGGCCAGCATCTCTTTTTTATGATGGAAAGCAGAATGAATGTCAAAGTCAAAGATGACTTCCAGAATGGCATGCGTCAGCACCAGGAATACCAGAAGACCAAAGATGGACCAGAAAGCGGAGAACCCGGGTGCCAGCTGTCCAAAGGCCAGACCGATATACAGCGCAACAGGGATCACGACCAGTACACGCAGAACAGAGCGGAATCTCGGAAAAGCGATAGCTTTGCCGGCGGCCTCTGAGGAACGCATGCGGTACAGAAGCACGGATACGGCCAGTAAAGCGGCAGCAAAGATGATCGTGAAAACATAAAGCCCAACTGTAGGTGCATTGAAAAGATTAATGATCAGCCATCCGGGGGCCAGATAATTCAGATACTCAGCAAGTCCTGAACTAAAGTTGGTATAGGTGTCATAGTACACACTCATAAAAGTCGGTACCAGTTTGGTAATAGCAAAGGTGTAGATGAACAGGATGCCCAGAAGACCAAGAGAAACCAGTATATTACCGGTAACCATACAGGCCAGGATCGCACTGTGGTATACCAGAAGAAAGATCAGCAGGTTGTGCAAAAAGCCGGTCACGACAGAAAACAGCACCGGTGCGCTGAAAAAACCAAAGGCAGCCAGCATGATGCAGCTCAAAACAGAGAAAACAAGGGCCGGAACCGCATAAAAGAGAACACCGTTACACCAGCGGATCAGAAAGAATTTTTCCCGTTTTAAAGGCAGACTGTGATAAAAGTCCAGCTGACATTTGCTGGTCAGATAGGAAAAACCCTGCATACCGCAGATAATGGCGCCGGTAACAGCAACAATTGTCAGCAGAAAATTTTTGTGATCATACATGCAGGTGATCTGATTTACCAGTCGGGCTGTCAGGTAAGAATCTATCCCGGTTGACGCCTGAAAGCTCAAATCCTGAATAGTCAGCGTAGAAAAAATCAGTCCCAGCAGGAAAACTACGCAGGCGAGAGACGGAACCCAGATGCGGTGCCGCACATCTTCCCGCAGAGAATTAAAGAATGAGGTTTTTGATGTCATAGCCATGTACCCCCGTTTCACTAATAAATATTTCTTCCAGAGAGAGCGGAAGACTCTCGCAGAATACCGGTTCTTTTGCGCGGATGACCGTCAGTATAATATCAAGATCACCTTTAGCCGTAACTGTATACAGAGAACCGCGTTTTTCAATATTCATGACATCCAGACGCTGTCTGAGATAATCACTGATATCCTCGCCTTCCAGAGCCAGCTGAACCTTGTGCAGATTGCTCTTCAGATCCTCCAGATCACGGGACAGTAAGACTGTCTCTTATACACATCTGACGCTGCCGACGATACTCCTTGTGTAG
>CALZOU010000076.1 GCA_945827805.1 uncultured Lachnospiraceae bacterium | reverse complement strand
TTTCCGGTACTTTTTTGTAAGAACCGTCGTACGGGAATCTAAACTTTTTATTAACTGACAAGGAGTTCCGTTGAAATAGAAAAATACTGGTAATATAATGAACGCGTGTGACTTTAAAACAGGTCGAATCACCTGATAATGAGGCTGAAAGAGTGAGGATTAATAATGATCAAGAAATGTGTACAGAAACCATACACCATTCTGGTGGCGGTGATCGTGGCATTGCTGATCGGTGCAGTGAGTCTGACAAAGCTGCAGACAGATCTTTTGCCGGATATGACGATCCCGTATATGGTGGTAATGACTACATATCCCGGCGCAAGTCCGGAGAAGGTGGAGAGGGATGTTACCCAACCCATGGAAAGTGCTCTGGGAACCATCAGCGGTGTGGAAAATGTGACCAGTACCAGCGCGGAGAATTACAGCGTGATCATGCTGGAGTTTGCGGATGATACCAACATGGACTCGGCCATGGTCAAGCTGAATACGCAGCTTGAGGCCGTAAAAAGCAGTCTGCCGGATACCTGCGGTGCGCCGAATATCATGGAGATCAGCATGGATATGATGGCTTCGGTGTATGCCAGTGTCAGTAAGGACGGATCGGATATCTATGATATCTCTGATTTTGTGACGGAAAATATCACACCGGAGTTTGAACGTCTGGATGGTGTTGCCAGCGTCAGCTCTCTGGGACTGATCGAAAAGAGCGTTGAAATACGTTTGAATCAGGAAAAAATCGATGGCGTCAATGAAAAGGTGCTGAAACAGACCAATGATAAGCTGGATGAGGCGGCAGATGAGCTTTCAGATGCAAAAAACAAGCTGAAAAAGTCGGAATCAAGTATCAAATCTCAGCAGAAAAAACTGGAAAGTCAGAAAGACAAGACATCGGATTCCCTGTCCGAAGCCAGTGTGGCTCTGGACAAAGCCCAGGCTACCAAAGCAGCCTACGAGTCTCAGCTGACCAGTCTACAGACCCAGAAAACAGCGCTGGAAGCCGAGAAAAAGGCGTATGAGGACAACCATATTCAGGAGACATATGATACCATTGACGCGACTCTGGGACAGCTTAGTGCCTCCATGGGGGATATGGCAGCAGCCTCCGGCGTGATAATCCCTTCCGGTATTGCGGCGGCTGCGGCCGACAAGGATGGATTCGATGTGTTCAAAGGCTGGATGGATCAGATTGGCATGGGCGAGCAGATGGCCGCTCTGGATTACGAGTCTATCAGAAAAGTGTATGATATCGTAACGACCCGTCTACCGCAGATCGATACAGAACTGGCCAATATGGAGACGGAGATAACAGCCACACAGGCTCTGGTGGAAGCTGTCAGTCAGCAGATGGAAGGCCTGGACGAGCAGTACCAGAAGGTACTTAAAGGCTCCATGCAGGCCGCTGCCGGATTTGGTGCGGCGGATGCCCAGATGGCTGCGGCGCAGTCCGCTATCGATGATGCCAAAGAAGAGCTGGATAACGCACAGGATCAGTATGAAAAATCTGTGGAAACCGCCAGAGAAAATGCCAATATTGATTCTCTGGTATCTGTGGATACATTATCAAATTTGATCTATGCCCAGAACTTTGAGATGCCTGCCGGATACATAGATGATAAAAATGATGAGCAGTGGCTTTTGAAAGTCGGCGATAACTTTGAATCTGTGGAAGAACTGGATGATCTGGTTCTTTGCCATCTGGACGATATCGGCGATGTTAAGCTGAGTGATGTGGCAGATCTTACCGTTATCGATAATGCCGGTGACAGTTATGAGAAAGTTAATGGAGAGAGGGCTGTTATCCTTGCTGTATATAAGAGCAGTACGGCCAACACCAGTAACGTGTCCAAAAGTTTTGAAAAAAGATGCAGTGAGCTGGAAGCGGAGTATGAAGGTCTGCACATTGAGAAACTGATGGATCAGGGAGATTACATCTCCATGTTTATCAAAGCGGTGCTGTCCAGCATGGTTCTCGGTGCGCTGCTTGCTCTGGTAGTGCTGGTGATCTTTTTGAAAGATGTAAAGCCCACCGTGGTGGTAGCCTTCAGCATTCCTTTCAGTGTGCTGGTGGCATTGCTTCTGATGTATGCTTTTGACATATCCATCAATATGATGTCTCTGTCCGGCCTGGCTCTGGGCATTGGTATGCTGGTGGATAACTCTATCGTTGTTATTGAAAATATTTATCGTCTCAGAGACCGGGGACTGGCGGCACCGAGAGCAGCTGTGCAGGGTACAAAACAGGTGGCCGGAGCCATCATTTCCTCTACACTGACTACCATCTGTGTATTCCTGCCGATGATCTTTACCAGCGGATATGTGCGTCAGATGATGCTTCCATTTGCTCTGACGATCGGTTTTGCATTACTGGCTTCTTTGGCGGTTGCTATTTTCGTAGTTCCGGTCATCGGTTCCGCAATCCTGAAAAAACACCGGGAAAAATCCCATCCGATTTTTGACAGGATCTGCAATATCTATGCAAAGATACTTGCCTTTTTTCTGAAGATAAAGATCATTCCGCTGGCACTGGCAGTTGGCTTGCTGGTATTTTCTATTGCCGGAGTGTTTAAGATGGGAATTTCCGTCCTTCCGGATATGACCACGCAGCAGATCACCGTAGGCTGCAAGATGCCGGAGAATATGACAAAAGAAGAGGCGTACGATACGGCAGACCAGGTACTGGAAGCTATCCAGAAGGTAGAAAATGTGAAGACGGTAGGCGCACTGACAAATGTGGGTAGTCTGATCTCCAGTTCCATGAGTTCTGATGACTATCTGAATTACAGTTTTTATATTCTTCCTGAAGATGATGTCAGCGATGTGCGCCTGATCAAAAAGATCTGTAAGGATATTGAGGAAAATACAAAGGATTTGAATTGCGAGGTGAGTGCAGATTCCTCTTCCATGAGTGAGATGTCCAGTTTCATGTCTTCCGGACTTACCATTGAACTGACAGGCCGTGAGGTAGATAAGCTGCTGGCTGTGAGCGAAGATGTGATGAAGATCCTGGAAGAAACAGAAGGATGTACAGAGATATCCAATGGCCAGGAGGATGGAGACAATGAGATCTATCTGCAGATCGATAAGACAAAGGCCATGAGAGACGGTCTTACTGTAGCCCAGATCTATCAGACTTTGACCAGCCGCCTGACAACCGACAAAACAGCTCTGAGCGGATATCTGGATGACACGCAGATGGATGTGCACCTGATCGATGAGACAGATTTGCTGAGTGTTGAGAATCTTCTGGATACGGAGTTCTCTGTCACCAAGACCAACGATGACGGAGAACAGGAAACAGAAAAGAAAAAACTGAGCGAATATGCCACGATAAGCCGGGGAAAAGGTGTGGCCTCTATTCAGCGTGAAAACGGAACCCGCACCATGAGTGTGACCTGTGATATGGAAGACGGATATAATTCCACTCTGGTGGGACGTAAAGTTCAGGAAAAGCTGGACAGCTATGAAGTGCCTAAAGGCTATACTGTGGAAATGGCCGGATCCACCACAGATGTCAACAATATGATCAGCCAGATGATGCAGATGATGCTGCTTGGATTTGTTCTGATCTATCTGATCATGGTAGCACAGTTCCAGAGTCTGTTGTCCCCGTTTATCGTTATCTTTACGGTGCCGCTGGCCTTTACCGGAGGTTTTCTTGGCCTGCTGCTTGCCGGAGAGCATCTGACGCTGATCAGTCTGTTAGGTTTTCTTGTGCTGATGGGTACTGTCGTAAATAACGGTATTGTATTTGTGGATTATACGAATCAGCTGCGTATTGGCGGTATGCCAAAGCGCGCTGCTCTGGTGGCCACCGGACGTACCCGTATGCGTCCTATTCTGATGACGGCTATGACCACTATTCTTGCCATGATACCTATGGCGTTTGGTCATGATGCCGGTAACTCTATGGGTAAAGGTATGGCTATAGTTATTATCGGTGGTATGGCTTATGCTACGCTGATGACTTTGTTTATTGTTCCGGTTATGTATGATATTCTTTATCGTCGTCAGCCGAAAGTCGTCGATGTGGGGGATGATACTATTGATGATGTGCCGGATGATGCGGCTGAATTTTTATCTCAGATGACGGATGAGGAAAAAGAGGCCTTGAAAGATAAAACAAAGAAAAAGAAATTCCGTTTGTAAGGACGGACGAAAAACCGGCTGATGCCGGGGACGACCCCCCCCTGTCTTCGTCCCCGGCATCAGCCGGTTTTTCTGTACTATTTTTGGTAATGCAAGTAAGCTCTGACGAGAAGAGCCACTTTTACCATCAGAGCGTCGTCGAAGGTTCTCAGATCAAGGCCGGTCTCTTTCTGGATCTTGTCAAGGCGATAGATCAGTGTGTTTCTGTGGATATACAGTTTGCGGGCGGTTTCTGATGTGTTCAGGTTATTCTCGAAGAATTTTTCGACCAGATTCAGCGTTTCTTCATCGAATATTTCCGGAAGATCTCCTCCGAAAACTTCCTGAAGATAGATCTGACATAGCGGCTTTGGCAGCTGATAGATCAATCGTCCGATGCCGAGGCTGGAGTAGGCGTTGACTTTTCGGTCAGAATAGAATATTTTTCCGATTTCCAGAGCTGCTGATGCTTCCTGCATGGCCTGGGGGAGTTTGCGGATATCTTCAACGACCGTACTGTGGGAAACTCTGGCGTTGCAGAGAGCCTCCATACTGAGCATGTCCACCAGTGTTTCCGCAACGTCGAGAAGATCTTCGCTGTTCTGGGAGGGGGCCGGTATTAACAGTGCCAATTTTGTCTCGGAAAGTGAGATCAGATAATTATGTCCGGATTCCGGATACATGCTCCGTATGGTCTGCTGTACATTCTGATCGTAAGGGAATTCTGTTTCTATGGCGTATACGAGACGGGGCTGAGCCGGATCCAGATGAAGCCGTGTGGCTGTGGCTATGATATCCCGACCGGCTAATTCTCCGCGAAGGAGTCCGGAGAAGAACGAAGAACGGTCCAGTCCGTCTCGTCCTCCGGAAAGAGCCAATGCGAATTGCCCGGCTGCCAGTCTGCCAATTACATCCATGTTTTCGGCACAGGAAGTCATGGTCAGGATGCCAAGAATCTGATCCCGGTTTTCCAGGCGGAAAAACCATAGTCCGCTGTCATAGCGGCAGCTGTCTCCGTCGGAAAGAAATGCGGTAAGCTTTTCGGGCGAAATCTGTGGCTGTTCATCTGTAGATATTTTCAGGTGGCCATCTGTCTGATAATAGGCGATCTGTGCGCCGGTAACAGCTTTGATCTGCTGCAGCTGAGCCAGTAACTGTGCTTGTGTCATATGCATCATCCTTTGCCTTATACTAAAAAATGGGGTTGTGATGTTCACAACCCCATTTTAACACATTGGAATTAGTATGTGATAGAAAGTTCTGTCTCTTTGTCAAAGAAATGAGTCATCTTCATATCCAGAGCAAATTTAACAGTGTCACCCATCTTGGAAGCAGTATGCGGATCAACACGTGCTGTACACGGATTGTTCTCCAGATCGAAGTACAGGAATACTTCAGCACCCAGAAGCTCGTATACGTTAACTTTTGCTTCGATAGTAGCGCCGCTTGCAGCAACAACTTCCGGATCATCGGAGATGTTCTCCGGACGGATACCCATAACAACTGTCTTTCCGTCGTAGCCTTTCTCCAGAAGGACTTTAGCTTTGTCAGCCGGAGCTTTCAGAGTGTACGGTCCAACTTTCAGGTCAACGCCGTTACCGTTCTTTACTACAGTAACATCGATGAAGTTCATCTGCGGAGATCCGATGAATCCTGCAACGAACAGGTTGATCGGGTTATCGTACAGAGTCTGCGGAGTATCTACCTGCTGAACAACACCGTCTTTCATAACAACGATTCTGGTACCCAGAGTCATAGCCTCTGTCTGGTCATGTGTTACGTAGATGATGGTAGCTTTCAGTCTGTCATGCAGTTTGGAGATCTCGGTACGCATCTGTACACGAAGTTTAGCATCCAGGTTGGACAGCGGCTCGTCCATCAGGAATACCTTCGGGGAACGAACGATAGCACGTCCCATAGCAACACGCTGTCTCTGACCACCGGACAGAGCCTTCGGTTTACGATCAAGCAGTTTCTCCAGGTCAAGGATCTTAGCTGCGTTACGAACAGCTTTGTCGATCTCGTCCTTCGGAACTTTTCTCAGTTTCAGACCGAATGCCATGTTGTCATATACGGTCATATGCGGATACAGAGCGTAGTTCTGGAATACCATTGCGATATCACGATCCTTCGGCTCTACGTCGTTCATAACTTTGCCGTCGATTTCCAGAGTACCTTCGGAAATCTCTTCCAGACCTGCAACCATACGCAGTGTAGTAGATTTACCACATCCGGACGGTCCTACGAAAATGATGAACTCCTGATCTGCGATCTCCAGGTTGAAATTTTTAACAGCTTCAAATCCGTTAGGATATCTTTTGTAAATTCCTTTTAATGATAAGCTTGCCATCTTATTTGGCCTCCCGTTTCTTTTATTTGATGGTCTTATTATAAGCAGGGATCGGGAAATAAGATATGACAGTAATTACAAAAAATGGGGGAGGATATGGGCAGATTGTTGACTCTGCACATATCCTTTGACATAAATCACAATACATAGCGCTGCCGGCTCCTGTAAATCGCCGGAGTCAGTCCACATTCTCTGGCCAGACGGTAAGCCGCGCTCAGATGTGCTCCCACCACTGCGGGAGAGTGGGCATCGGAACCGATGGTCACATACCGGCCGCCCAGTGCATGATAGCGCTGGCAGATAGTTTTCAGTGCAGCCACAGCCTTCGGCTTGTCAAACTGGCGGGTATTGATCTCCAGAGATTTATCCTTATCGACCAGCAGTTGCAGGACACGGTCAAAGCGATCCGGATAATCTTCATAATAAATAAGTGGGTCCGTATACGGAGCCACCCGCCCGATATAGTCGATGTGCCCCAGCGTATCGAAATCATCAAACGTGGAGATCATCTCCGCCATGGTATCCAGATACTCGGAGAATACTTCCTTTTTCCCCGGAAACATGGCAAAAAACTCGGGATAATAGATATCCTTACCCCGCATAAAGTGAATTGACCCGACCACCATATCGAAAGGATGGGAACCCACGATCTCCCGGTTACGGTCGTTGGTATCGGCGGTCATGCCGATCTCCACACCTAAGAGGAGACGGTCATTTCGATATGGCGAAAGCTCCTTAAAGTACGTGTCCGGATCAAAATAGAATTCCGAAGGGTCACCGAAAGCAATATCGATATGCTCTGTCAGGATCACACCGATATTTTTTTCTTCCTGTACCTTAAGTAAATCGGAAAACACCATACCGCTGTCCGTGGAAAACGGTATGGTGTGCATATGTGTATCAAACATTATTTGGCAAACAGTTTGCGGAAGCGGTTCATGGCTTCTACTGTATTCTCATAGCTTCCGAAAGCGGTCAGACGGAAGTAATTCTTGCCGTTCTCACCGAAGCCTGCACCCGGTGTTCCCACCACCTGGATGTTGTTTAACAGGTAATCAAAGCATTCCCAGGCTTCCATGCCGTTGGGGCATTCAAACCAGATGTACGGGGAATGGATACCGCCGGTAAACGGAATACCAAGCTCTGTCAGAGTGTCCGCAATCAGGCGGGCATTTTTCTGGTAGTAAGCCAGATTTGCCTTGCATTCAGCCATACCTTCATCGGTAAACACCTCTGCGGCAGCATGCTGGATGATATAGGCGGTGGAATTGTATTTGGTGCTCTGGCGGCGGTTCCACATAGCGTTCAGAGACATTTCGGTACCGTCGGAAGCGGTAAATACCAGCTCCTTGGGAACTACAGTGTAGCCGCAGCGTGTACCGGTGAAGCCGGCAGTCTTTGACAGAGAACAGAATTCGATGGCACATTTCTTGGCACCCTCAATAGCGTAGATGCTGCGGGGCAGCTCGGGATCTGTGATAAATGCCTCGTAAGCGGAGTCAAACAGGATAATGGCTTCGTTTTTCAGTGCATAGTCCACCCACTCCTGCAGCTGTGCCTTGTTGTAGCAGGCACCGGTGGGGTTGTTGGGGGAGCACAGATAGATCAGATCCACATGCTGGCTGTGGTCGGGCATGGGAAGAAAGCCGTTCTCAGCTGTTCCGTTCATGTAGATAACGCTGTTGCCGCACATGATATTGGTGTCCACGTAAACCGGGTAAACCGGATCCGGGATCAGGATCACGTTGTCGTGAGCAAACAGATCGGTGATATTACCGGTATCGCTCTTGGCACCATCGGAAATAAATACTGCATCCGGGTCTACCTCTACGCCGCTTTTTGCGTAATAAGCGCTGATGGCTTCGCGAAGCTTCGGATATCCCCGCTCCGGGCCATAGCCTTTGAAGGTGTCTGCGGAGGCCATTTCATCCACGGCTTCATGAAGAGAAGAGATGACACTCTTGGTCAGCGGTTTGGTCACGTCGCCGATACCGAGGCGGATCACCGGTTTGTCCGGGTTGGCCTGGATATAAGCGGCGGTACGGTGCGCTACCTCAGAGAACAGGTAGCTGGTTTTCAGGCGAAGAAAGTTTTCATTTAACTTAGGCATACTGTTTCGTCCTTCCTTATAATCTATGGTATAGTATTAACGTATAAAAGTAAATCAGAGACATTCTAGCAAAATCAGCTTTCTGTGTCAATAAATCCTGTTCAGGTTGCTTGCATTCCAAGTTGGTTTCGTTTACACTCAATATAATCGGAGGAAATCACATGAAAAAAACATACAAATTTACGATTGCCTATGACGGCAGCCGGTATTTTGGCTGGGAACATCAGCCGGACAGAGATACGATCCAGGGAAAGCTGGAAAGCGTGCTGGAACGGATGACAGGGACGTTTACCGATGTGATCGGTGCAGGCCGCACGGATGCCGGTGTGCATGCCAGAGCTATGACGGCCCATGCTGTATTTGAAACGGACATGAGCTGTGAAGAGATCCGGGATTATTTTAACCGCTATCTGCCGGATGATATTGCCGTGCGGGACGTGGTGGTAGCTTCGGATCGTTTTCATGCCCGGTATAAGGCTGTGGGCAAGACATATCAGTACACCTGTTTTGACGGCCCGGTAAAACCGGTATTTGACCGTAAGTATGTGACCGTATTAAAGGAATCACCGAATGTGGAGGCCATGCAGCAGGCTGCGTCTATTCTGGAAGGAGAACATGATTTTCGCTCTTTCTGCGGCAATCCCCGGATGAAAAAATCCACTGTGCGTGTGGTGGATACCATTGAGATCACCAAAAAGAGCGGCTATATCCGTTTCCGGGTGCATGGTACAGGATTTTTGCAGAATATGGTGCGCATCATCGTCGGAACTTTATTGGAAGTGGGCTATGGCCGGCTGAAACCGGAGGACATGGAAGCCATTCTGGAAGCAAAAGATAGAAAAGTGGCCGGACCTACAGCGCCGCCGGAGGGTTTAATGCTGATGAAAGTGGATTATTAAAAGAAATTGATGAAAAGGAAATCCCCTGCATGGAGTGAAGCATGCAGGGGAAAATTTTTAGCAGGAATCCTGCTCTGATATTAGGAAGCATGCTGCAGAAAAATTGAAAGGGAAAGGAAGAAAAAACTGCAGCATACATTGGTTGTCTTTTGAAAAAAGCCGCTAAGCGTAATTAGCAGGCAGCCTCCATGCTGAACAGCAGCATTGTGGATACGTCTTCCGGATTGGAGAATTCCAGATCCATCTCTTTGATCTCAGCGGAATCAAATACGGAAGTCATAGCCAGCATCTTGGTCAGCTGGGATTTCAGGTTCAGGCGATCGCCCTGCGGAGTTGTCAGATATACGTCACCTTTGCACTGATCAACGGTTTCCAGGAATTTCTCTACGTTTGTGATGTTTCTTAATTTCATAATAATTACCTCCTTATTAATCAGGTATTTGGTTGTTTGTTTGTATCCTCTTGACGAGTATTAAGATACCAGACTTCCGGGAGAGATTCATTCATAATTCCCGAAGATTTTTCATATTTCTTAGACAAAATCAAAAAATATGCAAAACACTTTAATTAATAAAGATATGGCTTAGCTTTCAGGGATGTATAAAGGGTATCATCTAACGAAAAAAGATATAATAATTAAAAAAGAAATACAGTTTTTTTTTAACAATACCAGATGTAATTTCATTGCCAGAAAACCGTAAACAGGTACTTGATGCTTTGATTATGGATATCAAAGAAAAACATCCAGCTGGTGACATCAAACCATATTGCAGGAAAAAACTGGAACAGATTAAAGCAATGGATGATGAAAAAATCCCATTTGTCGGCATATTGATTTGGTGGCTGGAGAAGCATTCTTAATATGGAGAGTGTCGCTATATCAGCAAGAAGGAAAACTATTTCCGTAGCTGAAACCCGATAGACAAACTGTGGTTTGGGTGAGGTAGGGGATGACGCGAACCAGAAAAAGGTGTAAGATAAATACCATCTGGAGGTGCAAAAATCATGAAAACAGGATTTATCGGATGTGGAAATATGGCCACCGCCATGGTGCGTGGCATTTTGAAGGGACAGAAGGCGTTGCCGGAGGAGATTCTGGTATCGAGACGTCATATGGAGCCGCTGCAGCAATTGCAGCAGGAGTTGGGGATCAGTATCACGACAGATAATAAGGAAGTGGCCGCCTTTTCGGATGTGCTGTTTCTGGCGGTGAAGCCGCAGTTTTATACGGAGACGATTCGGGAGATCCGGGACGTTGTAAGAGAAAATACGATCGTGGTATCTATTGCTCCGGGGAAAACTTTGGATTGGCTTACTGAGCAGTTTGGACGGCCGATGAAGCTTGTGCGGACTATGCCGAATACACCGGCTATGGTGGGTGAGGGCATGATGGGCATTTGTCCGGCAGCGACGGTGACAGAGGAGGAACTGCAAGTCGTGCGTGAGCTTTGCAGTGGTTTTTCACGCACAGAGATCGTGACAGAGAATCTGATGGATGTGGTGGTTTCTGTCAGTGGCAGTGCTCCGGCTTATGTGTTTATGTTTATTGAAGCGATGGCTGATGCGGCGGTGGCTGACGGCATGCCGAGAAAGTCTGCTTATACTTTTGCGGCTCAGGCGGTGCTTGGCAGCGCGAAGATGGTGCTGGAGACGGGTATGCATCCTGGTGAATTGAAAGATATGGTTTGTTCTCCGGGAGGTACGACAATCGAAGCAGTACGTGTTCTTGAAGAAAAAGGACTTCGAAGTGCCGTAATAGAAGCCATGAAAGCCTGCACGAAGAAGTCCAGGGATATGTAAGTATGTAGTGTGTGGGTGACGGACGCCGAGCGCAGCAATGGAGTGCCGGCCGGACGCGAGAGAGGTATATATGTTTCCG
>CALZOU010000075.1 GCA_945827805.1 uncultured Lachnospiraceae bacterium | reverse complement strand
CACCATCTCACTTGGGCTAAAGGGCTTCGTAATATAATCATCCGCACCAAGACCCAGACCGCGGATCTTATCGATATCATCCTTCTTTGCAGAAACCAGGATCACCGGCGTATTTTTCGCTTTACGGATTTCACGGCAGATTTCAAATCCGTCCATCCCCGGAAGCATAAGATCCAGAATAAACAGATCAAAATCTCCCTCCAGCGCCCGCTTCAGACCGGTATCTCCCCGATTTTCAATCTCCACCGTAAATCCGGAAAGTTCTAGATAATCCTTTTCCAGCTCAGCAATCGCTTCCTCATCCTCTATGATCAATATTTTACTCATATATTGGTACCTCCTGATATTTTCTGATGACAAAATAGATCGTAGTTCCTTCTCCTTCCACACTGGTTGCCCATACCTTTCCGCCGTGATCATCCAGTATCTTCTTCACGATAGAAAGGCCAATCCCGCTTCCGCCTTTGGCTGAATTACGGGAAGCATCCGTACGGTAAAACCGTTCAAAAATATACGGCACATTTTTTGCTTCAATACCCTTACCGTTATCCTCGATCTCCACCTGGATAAAATCTCCTACATCCTTTAATCGGATCTGTATTTTTCCGGGTGATTTATCCATATATTTAATGGAATTGCTGATGATATTGTTGATCACTCGTTTCAACTGCTCCACATCGGCAATGATCAGGACATCCGGTGCCACTCGATTGTCATACTCCAGAATCATGCCCCGTTCTTCCAGCTCCATGCCAAGTTCTTCTACACAATCATTGAAATAGTCCACCACGCACACCTTGCTGAAAGTATAGGGAATACGGTTCGTATCGATTTTCGAATAAAACGTCAGCTCATTGATCAGCCGATCCATATCATTGGCTTTCGTGTAGATTGTACGGATATAACGATCCATCTTTTCCGGTGTATCTGCCACACCATCCATAATACCTTCCACATAGCCCTTGACCGCTGTAATGGGGGTCTTCAGATCATGGGAAATATTACTGATCAGCGCCTTACTCTCCCGGTCAAAATTCATTTTTTCTTCCGTAGTCGCCTTAAGCCGCCGGCGCATATCCTCAAAATCTTCGCAGAGGTCATTGATTTCCTCCACATCACATCCTTCCACCGTAAAATCAAGATTTCCATTCTTAATCTTATTCGTAGCTTCTTTAAGCTGTGTTAACGGTGACTTGATACTATTGTAGATCCAGACCAGCAGACACATACTGGTCAAAGCCAGAACGATCACTGCTGCCAGCAAAAGCTCAATCACTACTGTACGGATATGCGGTATCAAAGCCGTAGAACTGGTAACAATAAACAGGCTGGCCGGCTGCTGATCATCTGTCAGAAAATCAAGCTGCTTGACCAGCACACGGATCTTGTCTCCCAGATATATACCATTGTGTTTATCGTCCTCCAGACCTTTGTACTGCGGAAGTTCTTCCAGAATTTTATCTTTACCGTTATGAAACAGATCATCTTCCAATCCGGAATACAAAATCTGTCCATCCACCCGCAGTACCAGTGCCGAATATTTTTCCTTTAACTCACTGTTCAGTTCGCTCAGATAGTCAAGATCAAGAAGTTTCGACTTGTCCGTATTAATCTGCTGTGCCAGGCTGTCCACATAGGACGTTGTCAGGTTACTGACCAGATTGGCATTGTCCGACAAATTATCATAAGTAACTTCCAGTCCCAGAGTTTTACTCAATGCATACATCTGATATTTTGACAATCCAAACACCAAAGTACTGATCAGAAAAACCGGAAGGATCAGAATCATCAAAAATGCCATAAACAATCGCGTTTTCAGTTTTTTCAAAGAATTCTTCCTCCTTTGCTATTTGTTCATTATAGCATAGGTAATGTTTCGCTGTAGTTCTTTTTTATAAATCTTTTGTGAAAATCCTCTAAATACTTCTAATAAAATCCTCCATTTTCCCCTGTATATCACGATTTTTTCAAAAACAGACATTCTTCTGTATTTGTCTATTGACGGGTCATAAAAAAGGCAGTATAGTGGCTATAGCAAAAAAAGAGTTCTCTTATTCAGAGTGGTGGAGATACATAGGATCGATGAAACCACGGCAACCCCTGCTACGCAGGAAGGTGCCAACCTGAGCGATTTTTCGAACAATAAGGGGATTTGACATAAATCATTATGTTAAGTCCGCTTAGAAGTGGACTTATTTTTTTGAACAATAGAATTTCACAATAGCAAAAAAGGAGAAAACTAATGGAAAAAAGATTATTCACATCCGAATCCGTAACAGAAGGCCATCCGGACAAAATGTGTGACCAGATTTCCGATGCCATTCTGGATGCTCTGATTGCCCAGGATCCCATGAGCCGTGTGGCATGTGAGACCTGCACCACTACAGGCCTTGTCATGGTTATGGGTGAGATCACCACAAATGCATATGTTGACATTCAGAAAATCGTACGTGATACCGTTCGTGAGATCGGTTATACCCGTGGAAAATATGGTTTTGACGCAGACACCTGCGGCGTGATCACCGCGATCGATGAGCAATCCGCGGACATCGCTCTTGGCGTAGACAAAGCTCTGGAAGCCAAAGAAAACAAAATGTCCGACAATGAGATCGATGCCATCGGTGCAGGCGATCAGGGTATGATGTTTGGTTACGCCACCAACGAAACCGAAGAGTACATGCCCTATCCCATCGCTCTGGCCCACAAACTGGCCCTGCAGCTGACCAAAGTCCGCAAAGACGGCACTCTGAAGTATCTGCGTCCTGACGGAAAGACTCAGGTTACTGTTGAATATGATGAAAACGACAAACCGGTTCGTCTGGATGCTGTCGTACTGTCCACACAGCATGATCCGGATGTGACACAGGAACAGATCCATGAAGACATCAAAAAATATGTTTTTGATCCGATTCTTCCAGCAGAGATGGTAGATGCAGATACAAAATTCTTCATCAACCCCACCGGCCGTTTCGTTATCGGCGGACCTCACGGAGATTCCGGTCTGACCGGACGCAAGATCATCGTAGATACCTACGGCGGATATGCCCGTCACGGCGGCGGAGCCTTCTCCGGTAAAGATTGCACCAAGGTAGACCGTTCCGCAGCTTACGCAGCCCGTTACGTAGCCAAAAACATCGTTGCTGCCGGCCTGGCTGACAAATGTGAGATCCAGCTGTCCTACGCTATCGGTGTGGCTCACCCCACATCCATCATGGTAGACACCTTCGGTACCGGTAAGCTGTCCAACACCCGTCTGGTAGAGATCATCCGTGAAAACTTTGATCTGCGTCCGGCCGGTATCATCAAGATGCTTGACCTTCGCCGTCCGATCTACAAACAGACCGCAGCTTACGGCCACTTCGGCAGAAACGATCTGGATCTGCCCTGGGAAAAGCTGGATAAGGCTGAGACTCTGAAAAACTATAAAAACTGATTTACTATGATGATGAGGGCGTATCTACCTAAGCAGATACGCCCTCATCATCACTTATATTCAACCGACTCTCAGTTTGAACTTCTGAATCTCCTTCTCACTGGATACTTTCTCGATCTCAGCTCCAAGACCTGCCAGTTTAACTTCAAAATCTTCATAACCGCGCTGGATATAGACAATATCGTCCACCACGGTAATACCTTCTGCTGCCAGACCGGCAATCACCAGTGCTGCGCCTGCACGAAGATCGGGAGCACTGACTCTGGCTCCGGTAAATCCTTCCACACCGTCGATAATGGCGGTATTTCCCTCAACTTTAATACAGCTTCCCATGCGTGCCAGCTCATCTACATATTTGAAACGGTTCTCAAAAATACTCTCCGTTACCACACTGGTACCGCTGGCCAACGCCAGTACCACCGCGATCTGCGGCTGCATATCGGTAGGATAACCCGGATACGGCAATGTCTTGATATGTGTGCGTCTCAGACGCTTATTGGCAATAACACGAATGGCATCATCAAATTCCTGTACCTCACAGCCCATCTCCAGAAGTTTGGCTGTTGTGGCTTCCAGATGCTTCGGAATCACATTTTTGATCAGCACATCACCCTTGGTAGCCGCTGCTGCCATCATATAGGTTCCTGCCTCGATCATATCCGGCACGATAGAATAATGTGTGGCATGAAGCTTCTCCACACCACGGATACGGATCACATCTGTACCTGCACCTTTAATATTAGCTCCCATGGAATTCAGGAAATTGGCAATATCCACGACATGAGGCTCTCTTGCGGCATTCTCCAGAATTGTATATCCGCTGGCCATGCAGGCTGCCATCATAATATTGATCGTAGCACCCACAGAAACCATATCCAGATAAATGTGTTTGCCAACCAGACCATTTTCCGCATTGGCACAAATAGAACCTCCACGGATATCCACCCGGGCACCCAGAGCTCTGAAACCCTTCAGATGCAGGTCAATGGGTCTGCTGCCAATATTACATCCACCCGGAAGCGGCACTTCTGCTTTTTTGTATTTTCCAAGAAGAGCTCCCAACAGATAATAGGATGCGCGAATCTTCTTGATAAACTCATAGTCTACGCTGATATCACCGATAGTTGAACCATTGATCTTCACACTGTGACGATCTATTCTCTCCACTACAGCACCAATCTTCTGAATAGCCTCCAGGAGTACATTGATATCACGTACATCCGGAAGGTTATCAATATATACTGTCTCGTCCGTCATAACAGCGGCCGACAGAATTGCAAGGGCAGAGTTCTTTGCCCCGCCTATTTCTACCTCACCAACAAGCGGATTACCACCTTTGATTACATATTGTTCCATAAAAAAAGCTCCCCTGGTTTCGATTTTCTCTTCTTTCCCGAGCTGCTAATAAATATATGCCATATGACTCCAAAACATAAGCCATACATAAATATCTATAACTGCCCCTTAGTTACTTATTCATTCTACGAAACTTTTCTCCCCTGTCTCGTAAAATTTACATTTTTTATACTTCCAGTTACAGTATTGTATCATAAATGTATCAGATTTTCAACGACCCCCGGGATATTTAACATTTACGCCCGATCACCCCGGTATTTCCCGCAAAATTTCAATACATTCCACAATAAACCACAGTTTAACGCCTCTTTTTCTGTTTAACACTGTAACCAAATGTCCCCAGACATTTGCCGAGAGCATAATATTCTCCATGCGAATAGACAATCGGATTCGCTTTGGAAAGCTCAAATTTTCCTTTTTCATTCATATAGGCTTCATCCGCATGTACTGCTACCACGTCCGCCACAAACAGATCATGAGATCCCAAGTGGCGTATTTCTTTTACTTTGCACTCAATGTTGACGGGAGACTCTTCAATCAACGGTGCGCCCACCTTTTCTGCCGGTGTTTCCGTCAGACCAGTAGCTTTAAATTTATCCACATCTCTTCCCGATTTCACACCACAGTAATCCGTGGCACGAACCAGTTTTTCCGTTGTAAGATTCACCACAAATTCTTTTGTTTCCATTAAAGCCCTGTGTGAATACCTCTCCGGACGAACAGAAATCGACAGCATAGGAGGATTAGTACAGACTGTCCCCGCCCAGGCTACCGTTATGATATTTGCTTTTCCCGCACGATCTCTGACCGTGACCATTACCACCGGCAATGGATACAGCATATTCCCTGCTTTCCATACCTGTTTAGCCATAGCTTTTCCCTTTCTCAATCTTTTTATCCTACTGTTCCTGCAATACACGCATCATCGCCGGAATCAGCTGTTTTTTACGGGAAACCACATTTTTCAGAATCACACTGTGTTCATCCGTTTTTACCCGAAACGCTTTCTGCGCCAACTCTCCTGCACCTTCTCCACAGAAGATCAGCTCTGTGGTTTCCTCAAGAATATTGGTCAGCATAAAGAAAATCATCTGCATACTGTGCTTTCCGCACTCCTGCTCCATATACGGAAGCAGGCGCTCTTTTATTTCGTGAAGCTCATCTGATGCCATGGAACTGATCTGTCCCACGCCAAAGCTCACTTCATCGGCAACAAATTTTTTGAAATCCTGATAGAATATCTCTTCTGCAGTCTTATCCTTCAGATTGCTGCCCGCCCTGAACATCTCTGCAGCAAAAGTTTCGATCTGGATTCCCGCAATTTCAGCCAGTTCTCGGGCTGTATGTTCGTCCAGAACTGTACAGGTGGGAGATCTGAACATCAGTGTATCCGAAAGGATAGCCGCACACAGAATACCCGCAATATTTGCCGGTATCTCCAGTCCCTTTTCCTGATACATCTGCCGGATAATGGTAGCTGTACAGCCCACCGGCTGATTTCGAAACAGAATCGGCTGCATTGTCTGCAGTGTACCGATCCGGTGGTGATCTACGATCTCCAGAATATCCGCCTCATTAATATTATCTGCTGCCTGAGACTGTTCATTATGATCCACCAGAATCACTTTCTTTTTCTGTATATTCAACAGATTACGGCGAGAGATTGTACCCACATAACGATTATTCTGATCCAGAATGGGGAAATCACGAAAACGTCTCTGTCCCATCATCACACTGATCTTATCAGTAAAATCCAGAAGATTAAAAGTTACCAGATTTTCAGAAGTCATCAGCGCCCTGGCCGGAATACTCTGGGTGATCATTCTGGCAATCGTAAACGTATCATAAGGTGAACGGATGATACCGCAGTTCATCTCCTCAGCATATTTTAGGATTACCGGAGAAATATCCGCATTCAGTCCCACAACTATACAACTGGCATGCATTTCCACTGCGCACAGATGATCCTCTGCCCGGTTTCCAAGAATGATCAGATCCTGGGGCTCAATATATTTACGGACCAGATCCGGATTGGCCGCACCGATAAATATCTTTCCCTGTTTAAACAGAGTTTCTCTTTCACCGACCACTACGGTTCCGTCCAGCGTATCCGCAATATGGCCAAAAGGTGTTCCCGCCTCCGAAAGCGCACGGGGATTCTGATTCATCATACTGTCCGTAATATCACCTACGGTAATGATACCTTCCAGATGATTATCCTTATCTGTCAAAGGCAGTGTCACCGCGTTAAGCTCCTGCATAAGATCCCATGCCTTTCTCACAGAAATCTCTTTGGAAACTCCCGGCAGTGGACGGATCTCCATATCCTTTACCTGCGTTCCCACATCCGGAAGATATCCCGGTGCAGCCATTTTAAAATACTTCAGCACATATTCCGTTTCTTCATTCATCTGACCGGCACGTTTTGCCACAAAAGAGCCCTCTTCTGTATGGTTTTTCAGATATGCCAGAGCTATGGCGGAACAGATGGAATCTGTATCCGGATTTTTATGGCCAAGAATATAAATTCTGTTCTTTTTACGCATGTATTTGTCCTCCGGAGGATAGTTTTTCCCAAATTTTTATCATCATATCACCTTTTATCCACAGGGTCAATTTTACCTGAGATAAATATACACAATATCTCCTGATTATGCTTTCTTTATCCACATTTCATGCTGCTTTTCCGGAATAATTTAAATAAGGCATTTCTGTAACTATAAAACAGATCAAATACATAAATTGTTTTATTCATCTGCTATATTTCTCTTATATTCCTTCCTTATCTATGGTAATATAAATGCATGAGTCCCGATAACCTACGGGAGAACGGAGGAATTTACATGAGCGAAGAAAATTTAACTATGCAGGATCTGGAGCAGGAGATCGATGCATCCCTCAAAGAAGTAGAGGAAAGAAACAAAAAACTTGACCAGATCGATGATGAAGAGAGAGGTATCTGGGATCATCTTCTGCAGATGCAGGAAGAACACGCTGTTATCGATGTTACCGTATCCGGCGTTGTCAAAGGCGGCGTTATTGCCATGGTTGACGGTATCCGTGGATTTATCCCGGCTTCCAAGCTGGCTCTGGGCTATGTGGAGAATCTGGAAGATTATCTGAAAAAAGAGCTGAAAGTACAGATTCTGGATGTGGTACCGGAAGAAAAACGTCTGGTACTCTCTGCGAAAGAACTTCTGCGCGAAGCCGCAAAAAAAGAACGTCAGGAGAAAATGAATGCTGTTAAAGTCGGTTTAGTTACTGAAGGTACAGTAGAAACCATTAAACCTTACGGTGCATTCATCAATCTCGGTGATGGTATTTCCGGTCTGGTTCACGTTTCCCAGATCAGCGAAAAACGTATCAAAACACCGGAGGATGTATTATCCGTAGGTGACACTGTTAAAGTTAAGGTTACTGCTATTAAGGATGGTAAGCTCAGTCTGAGTATGAAGGCTTTGATCGAGGCTCCGCAGGAGAAGGAAGAAGAAACTCACTTTGAGATTCCTAAGTCTGAAAATATTGGTACTTCTCTGGGATCTTTATTCAAAGGATTGAAGCTGTAATTTGATTTCACAGTAAAAGTCTGTCTGCAGCTTTGTTTTTGTATAAAAAGGTGCGGTTCGGTTTTTCGTTTGACGGAAAAAGCCGAGTGTCCGTACGGTATTCTCATATATTCTCTCTGCACTCCTACTGCGCTCGCTCCGAGCCTGTAGTCTCGGAGTCGTGCTCGTTAAAGTCGTTTGTGAGAATATATGAGAATACCGTACGGACACTCGGCTTTTTCCTGATTTCTAAAAGATTTCGTATATATTCAGTAGATTCCCAGATCATATACGCCTACCTATGGAAATCAGCTGCTTCTGTTCATTACTTTCACAGATATTATTTTCTAAACCATAAAATCGGCTACGTAGAAAGGAATTGCTCGCACTTAAATCGTATTTTTACGTTCTCATCAGAAAATAATTCTTCTGAACAATTATGCGATTTCATTTTGAAATCAACTTTATCTTCTCCTGACGGGACATTCTCTTAATATGGTACTCACGGCTCATGGCCTCCTCTTTTGTGGCAAATGTCTCAAAATAAACGAGACGCACCGGTCTTCTTGTTTTGGTGTATTTTGCGCCTTTGCCTGTATTATGTGCTTCTATGCGCTTTTCCAGATCATTTGTCCATCCGGTGTACAATGTATGATCACTGCACTCCACAATATAAGTAAAATTTTTATTCATCTCACGCATCCTGTCTATGTAGAGGTTTTGCGGAGAACCGCAAAACCCTGTTTATGCTCAAGCAATCGACAAAGAACTGTACATTACCCATATTGAAAACTTACGGTGATTAGCACCGCGTCGATGTGAAAATACTTCGATTGCGAATATTCAATATGGCTCATAATTGCCTCTGCTCTAGTATACTCTGATTTTCTGTTTTTGTGCAATTATTCCGTCAACGATGCTGTATACATAGCCGGATCTACCGGCTGATCATTCTTTGTCATTCCAAAATACAGATTCGTTCCTTCATTTCTATAGTATTTTGTCGGCTCACAGACCTTTCCGATTTCTTCATTTTTCTGTATCGTATCACCTTTAGAAACGGAAATATCCTTAAGCTGCCCATAGGTAGCTTCATATCCGTTACCCATATCCACAACTATCGTATCTCCGGTCTCAGCACTGGTAAAGATGTCTTTAACCGTACCTCCATAAGCCGCATGCACAGCCTCATCATATTCTGCTTTGATCAGAACTGCCGGATTACATTTGTATACATTCAGCGTAGAAAAATACGTTGTCTCATCCATGCTGTAATCCAAAAGTATTGTTCCTTCCACCGGCCAGCTGATCACACTGTCTTCAGTAAATAATTGCTGCACTGTTGCTGTTGTTTCTTTTGTCTGATTATCTGCCGTAGATTTTGTTGCATCTTCATTATCTCTCTGAGCAACTACATCATTTGTCGTCGTTTCAACAGTTGTGTTTTCTTTATCTTGTGTTATCTGCGCAGTATCGGAAGCGATATTCTCATTTTCTGTGTTCTGACTGTCAGTTGTATCCGGAATTATCTGTGTATCCTTATCATTAGTGTCCGTATTTTGTACTGCTGTCGTTTCTTTAGCGGTCGATTTATCTTTTTCTAAATCATATACTGTAATTCCGGCTGCCAAAGACACTGCCAGAAGAATACCGCCCATTGCCATGCGAATCGTCTTGTTTCTACTCATTTTTTTCACCTCAATCGTTGTCATTGCTTTCAAAAACAGTATTTCCAGATTGAGGCATCTTATACATTATTCCTGCAAAATATCATATTTTGGAAAATAATATTTTAATATCTCCTGGTATGTTTTTCCCTCAGAAGCCATTTGATCTGCGCCGTAGAGACTCATACCAAGTCCATGCCCGACTCCTTTACAGGTAAAGATCCATTGGTTATCCTCGTGACTTACCGTAAAGGAAGAAGATGGAAGTGAAAGGCTTTCTCGAACATAATCACCGTTTACATATGTATTTCCCCATTGTACTAACTCTACATAATTTTCTTTATCCGTAAGTACTACTTTTATCTGAGGATCATTCTGATTTCTGAAAAAGCCTCGTTTTAAATAAATATCAGAAAAAGTAAATACCTGAAGATATCCCGGAGCATCCATGTCCCAGTGGCTGTCTACGGATGTCAGTTGACTATAGCTTTCTGTATCAGTATCTTTTCCTTCTCTTGTTTTCCCCGCGCTGATTTCATGATAAACTCCCCGCATAGTCACACTTTTATACTTCAAAACCAGTCCTTTTGTCTCATGAATTGCAGAAAAATATGTATCCTTCATTTGTCTGTATTTTTTTTCCTGTTCAATTTTGGTACTTTTTTTCAAAAGAGCACTCCATTCTCCGGAAGAAAACAAACAAAGGCTACTTCTTAGAAGAATTGCCTGAGCTTTAACAGCTTCAAAATGACTACTTTCCGGACATTCCATATACATGAGGTAAGCCAATGCAGTATCATTATCGGAATTTTTCCAGGACACTGCCTTGCGGCTTTGCACTGCACAGGCCAGCAAAACAGGAAGCAACAGATATACAATCAATGCAGCCAGCAGATTTTTCATTCTTCTACCTGCCAAAATTATATGTAACCTAATATACGCTATAGTAAATTATGGTAGAAGTTGTCCATTATTGTTTAGTTTTGTCCAAAAAAAATGAGGGATTGATGAAATCCCTCAAATACAATTTAATTTAAGACGCAAAAGCAAGCGTTAACCAAATGTTAACCATAGCGAAAAAGAAACCTCCCAGTTGCGGGAGGTTTCTTTTTCGCTATAATCCCTGATTTTATAAGGATTTCTGAAATGAGGCATCGGGGATTCGAACCCCGGACAACTTGATTAAAAGTCAAGTGCTCTACCAACTGAGCTAATACCCCATATGCCCAGAACCGGAATCGAACCAGTGACACGAGGATTTTCAGTCCTCTGCTCTACCAACTGAGCTATCTGGGCATGGAATAAAAGTTGCGGGAGCAGGATTTGAACCTGCGACCTTCGGGTTATGAGCCCGACGAGCTTC
>CALZOU010000074.1 GCA_945827805.1 uncultured Lachnospiraceae bacterium | reverse complement strand
ATATAGTATAAGTATAATAAATGAGAGATAGTTGATTATTGAGGTGAGAGTACTAAAAAGAAAGGATAAAAAAATGAACACAAAGTTAAAACAGTACTTTCCTACAATCCGCACCAGACAAGAAATTCTTCAGGAAATCCAGGAAGATGAAATATTAATGGATATGTTCTCGTCCTGGAGTAAAAGCGAGCAGGAACAATTTCTGGATTTCTGCAGCGGTGCCCGGGGCGTTAAGATGATGTATGATTTTATGAGTAAAGAGATTCTTAACCCGGAGTTTCATCCTGAACGTTTAAATGAATTTATTTCACTTCTTTTAGGGCAACCGGCAGAAATAGTGGAGGTCCTTCCAAATGATGGTACACGGCTTGCAGATGAATCCACACTTTTAATCATGGATGTTGTGGTAAAGCTCTCTGATGGTAGTATCGTTAATCTGGAGATTCAGAAGCTGGGGTATATGTTTCCCGGAGAGCGGAGTGCCTGTTATTCTGCGGATCTCTTATTGCGGCAGTACAAGCGCGTAAGAAAAAATGCGAAGAAGAAAAAATTCTATTATCGTGACATTAAACCGGTATATACCATTGTCCTTTTTGAAAAAAGTCCGACAGAATTCCGCAAGTATAAAGATATTTACCTGCACAGATTTGAACAGCGGTCAGATACAGGGCTGGAGCTTCAACTTCTGCAAAAATATATATTTGTGTCGCTTGACATTTTCCGCTCAATTCATCAAAATGAAGATAAAAGTATGACGCTCAGGAACCGTTTGGATGCGTGGTTTGCTTTTTTGAGTTCGGATGAACCGGAGGCGATCGTTTCTATCATCGAGGCCTATCCTGAGTTCAGAGAGATGTATGAGCAGGTTTATGATATTTGCCGGAACATAGATGAGGTGATGCAGATGTTTTCAAAGGAATTGCGAGAGTTGGATAAAAATACAGTTGAGCTTATGATTGATGAAATGCAGAAGGAACTGGATAATCTGAAAGATTTCAGAAGTAAATTGCAGGATAATAATGCACAACTGAAGGAAGACAATGTACAGCTGAAGGAAGACAATGCACAGCTGCAGGAGAACAATGCACAGCTGCAGGAGAACAATGCACAGCTGCAGTCTGAACTTGCACAGAGAGAACAGGAGATAAATGCGCTGCAGGCGGAATTGCAAAAGCTGCGAAAAGGGTAACAAAATACAGAAAAACCGACCAGAGTTGCGTTTTTATCGGAAATGGCTATTGCATTTCAGGTGTCGTGGCACTATAATACATTACGACAAGGGGAGCTTGCAAAAGCAGGCTGAGAGTAGGCTGTACTGCCTTGACCCATAACCTGATTTGGATAATGCCAACGTAGGGATAAACGCAGTCATACTGGATTTTGTATGAATTTTTTGTGCGGATGTGTCTTTATGGCATGTCCGCATTTTTGCGCTGCGGCATGAACACAGGATAAAGAGCCTGTTCCAACCATCAGAGTTTGTCCAACAAACAAAAGGAGTGTGGAAAAAATGCTGAAAAACTGTCTTGAAAACGTGAGAAACACTGTACCGCTGGTACACAATATCACCAACTATGTCACCGTCAACGATGTGGCCAATGTTCTTCTGGCCTGCGGCGGAAGTCCGATCATGTCTGATGAACCGGAGGATGTGGAGGAGATCACTGCTATCTGCGGCGGTCTGAACATCAATATCGGTACACTGAATCAGAGAAGCATCGAGGGGATGAAAGTTGCCGGAAAGAAGGCCAGCGAGCTGAATCATCCGATCCTTCTTGATCCCGTTGGCGCAGGAGCATCCGCTCTTCGTACCAATACGGCTCTGGAACTGATGGATATGCTGAATATTACTGTAATTCGAGGAAATATCTCGGAAATTAAGACTCTGGCATTGGGCAGCGGCACCACAAAAGGTGTGGATGCGGATGTGGCTGATCGTGTAACAGAGGAGACGCTGGATGATGCTGTCCGTTTTGCAAAGAATTTTGCGGCACAGACCAAAGCGATCATTGCTATCACGGGTGCCATTGATCTGGTAGCGGATGCAGATACATGCTATGTGATCCGTAATGGACGTCCGGAAATGGGTAAGATTACAGGTACAGGATGCCAGCTGTCCGGAATGACTACAGCATTTGTGGTGGCTAATCCGGAGAATAAGCTGGAAGCAGTGGCGGCAGCCGTATGTACCATGGGACTGGCCGGTGAGATTGGCTGGAAGCGTATGCAGGAGGGAGACGGAAACTCTACCTACAGAAACCGCATTATCGATGCTATCTACAACATGGATGGAGATACCCTGGAGAAGGGAGCAAAATATGAACTGCGATAAGAAAGATCTGCTTCTGTATGCCGTTACAGACCGTTCCTGGTTAAATGGCAGAACATTAAAAGAAGTAGTTAAGGAGAGTCTGGACGGAGGTGTTACCTTTGTACAGCTTCGAGAGAAGCATCTGGCTCAGGAGCATTTTCTCGAGGAGGCCAGAGAGTTAAAGGAACTTTGCAAAGAATATCATGTTCCTTTCGTCATCAATGACAACGTGGACATTGCTGTAATGATGGATGCGGATGGTGTGCATGTGGGACAGAGTGATATGGAAGCCGGAGATGTGCGCAAAAAGCTTGGCCCGGATAAAATCATCGGTGTATCTGCCCAGACCGTAGAACAGGCTATTCTGGCGGAAAAAAGGGGTGCTGACTATCTCGGTGTGGGAGCGGTATTTCCCACCAGCTCCAAGGATGATGCCGAGGATGTGCCCTTTGAGACCTTAAAAGCTATCTGTGAGGCCGTATCCATCCCGGTAATTGCCATTGGAGGTATCACACAGGGTAATGTTCATGAACTGGCAAAAAGCGGGATTTGTGGCATTGCCGTGATCAGCGCGATCTATGCAAAAGAAGATATCCGCAAAGCTTCGGAAGACCTGAAAAAAGCTACAGAAGCCATGGTGAACGCATGATTCGGGGAGCGATTTTTGACCTGGACGGTGTACTTCTGGATTCCCTGGGTATATGGTATGATCTTGGCGCGAGATATATCCTCAGTATGGGCATGCAGCCTGTGCCGGGGATGAGTGAGACACTGTTTTCCATGAGTATGGAGCAGGGGGCAGCGTATCTGAAGCGTACTTTTGGACTGGAAAAAAGTGAAGAAGAGATCATTGCCGATCTGGAGCAGATCTTAAGGGACTATTACTGCAAAGAAGTTCCGGCAAAAGAGGGAGCAAAAGAACTTCTTGCTTTCTTACAGGAACAGGGCGTAAAGATGGCAGCAGCCACCTCCAGTCCGCGGCCCCATGTGACAGAAGCGTTAAATCGGCTTGGGCTGCTTTCGTATATGCAGGAGATCTACACTACCGGTGAAGTCGGGGAAAGTAAGCATTCGTCCCGGATCTATGAGCTGGCGGCTCAGAGTCTTGAGTGTTCGGCAGAAGAGATACTGGTGTTTGAGGATTCGCTCTATGCCTTGAAAACGGCGAAAACAGCGGGTTTTCGCTGTGTAGGTGTGTACGATGCACAGGGTGAGAGTGACCAGCAGGGGCTGAAGATGACGGCAGATTTGTATTTGCATAAATTGATAGAATTTTCAGCAATTTGGGATGAATTGCAGAAATAACGGTCTGATTTGAAAAGGGGTAACTGTTCAGAACAGGCCGAAGCACTTGCTGATGAGACCGGAGGAATATGATTCAGGTGTAAGCAATCCGTTTCGAAGTAACTGTTTTTCAAAGGTTTATGAATCGCATCGGTGAAGGTACTGAACATATATATAGAAAACCCTGAAGATACAACATGAGGCAAAGGAGATAACATGATGAAAACAGCTCTGACAATAGCAGGAAGCGATTCCAGCGGCGGCGCCGGCATCCAGGCGGATATCAAAACCATGATGGCCAACGGTGTCTATGCCATGAGTGCGATCACAGCGCTGACAGCCCAGAATACCACAGGAGTGACAGCCATTCTGAATGTGACGCCTGAGTTTCTTGCCCAGGAGCTGGATGCCGTGTTTACAGACATCTATCCCGATGCGGTCAAGATCGGTATGGTTTCAGAGAGTGAGCTGATCCGTACCATCGCTGCCCGGTTAAAACAGTACGGAGCAAAGAAAATCGTGGTGGATCCCGTAATGGTGGCCACCAGCGGCGCAAAGCTGATCTGTGACGAGGCAGTGGATATCCTGAAAACAGAACTGTTTCCCCTGGCATCTGTTCTGACACCCAATATACCGGAAACAGAAGTACTGACAGGTCGGTTGGTGCGTTCTGCTGAGGATATGGTAGAAGCAGCCCGTCAGATTGCAGAAACGTATCATTGTGCAGTTCTGGTCAAGGGCGGCCATAAGCTCAATGATGCCAATGATCTCTTGTATACAGACGGATCTTATCGCTGGTTTAATGGAAAACGCATTGATAATCCAAACACTCACGGGACCGGGTGTACATTGTCCTCTGCGATAGCCTCTAATCTTGCCAAGGGGCTTTCCATGGAAGTGAGTGTGGAGCGCGCAAAGGAGTATATTTCCGGCGCTCTTTCAGCCATGTTAAACCTGGGGCAGGGAAGCGGTCCCATGGATCATGGCTTTGCGATTAAAAATGAGTTTGTTACTGCTCACTGACAAGCCAGTGAACAGTAACCACGAGTTTATTCTTTGAACAGGAAAATTCAAAAAAGTGTTGAATTCTGTATGGTAATGTGTTAAAGTCTAAGAGAGTTCGGTACAGTTTTTGTACCAGCATAGAGAAGCTTGGATTTGTCAACGTGGACAGCCGTTAGGTTGTCCACGTTATTTTTTTCTCTATGCAGGAAAAAACGGTACAGATGAGGAGGAAAGAGTATGATAGAAATAATTACCAATGTAAACAGTGCCATTAACAATGTGGTCTGGGGATGGCCGGCACTGATCCTTTTAGGCTTTGTCGGTATCCTGATGACATGCCTGACAAAGTTTTTCCAGTTATCCCATATCGGTCACTGGCTGAAAAATACCGTTGGCGCTATTTTCGGAGACAGAAATGTTACCAAACATACAGAAGATAAAAGTATCTCACAGTTCCAGTCTCTGTGTACAGCTCTGGCAGCTACCGTAGGTACCGGTAATATCGTCGGTGTGGCCGGTGCTATTGCCGTAGGTGGTCCCGGTGCCGTATTCTGGATGTGGCTGATCGCCTTTTTTGGTATGATGACCAACTATTCCGAGAATGTTCTCGGTATTCTTTATCGTCGTAAAAATGCCAAAGGGGAATGGGCCGGCGGTGCCATGTATTATCTGAAAGATGGTCTTGGTTCCAAGAAGGGCTGTAAAACCATCGGTCTGGTGCTTTCCGTTCTGTTTTCCTGTTTCTGTCTTCTGGCATCCTTTGGTATCGGCAATATGAGCCAGGTAAACTCCATGGTTACGAATGTGAATACGGCATTCGGCATTCCGGTGCTGGCAACCGGCATTTTCCTGTTTGTGGCTGTAGCGCTTGTTGTTATCGGTGGTCTGAAGAGAATCGCAGCGATCACAGAGAAAGTCGTTCCCTTTATGGTTATCCTGTATCTTCTTGGTTCCCTGATCATCATTGCCATGAATATCGGTACGATTCCGGCAGTTTTTGTCTCTATCTTTAAAGGTGCGTTTGCCCTGAAATCTGTGGGCGGTGGTATCGTTGGTTCAGGTATTGCACTGGCCATGAAGATGGGTATGAAACGAGGTGTATTTTCCAACGAGGCAGGTCTTGGTTCCTCTGTAATGGTACATTCCAGCTCCAACGTAAAAGAGCCTGTCCGTCAGGGTATGTGGGGTATCTTTGAAGTATTTGCAGATACCATCATTGTATGTACACTGACAGCACTGACTATTTTAAGTTCAGGTGCTATCGATCTGACCACAGGACAGATGACAGAAGCCGCTGAGACTGTTGGTTCCAGTTCACTGGTAAGCTACGCTTTCGGTAATCATTTTGGATTCCTCGGATCAGCATTTGTGGCTATTGCCATTCTTTTGTTCGCTTATTCTACGGTACTTGGCTGGAGCCATTACGGCGCTACCGCCTGCGAGTATCTGTTTGGTACAGGGGCTGTGAAAGTTTACCGTGTAATTTTCTGTATCATTGTGCTGGCTGGTTCTGTGATGAAAGCGCAGCTGGCCTGGGATATTTCCGATACCTTCAATGGTCTGATGATGATCCCGAACCTGATCGGTGTGCTGGTGCTTTCACCCATCGTAATGCGCTGTACAAAGAATTATGTGGATCGTATCCTTCATGGTAAAGATGAGAAACCCATGCTTTCCATGATCCCGGAAATTCAGGAAATGCAGGAGAAAGCACTGAAAGAAGAGATGAAGAAAGCGGTCTGAACCGTGAACAGTAACAAGTATGTGACATATTTTTCTGTTCATCGTGAAATAACTCTGGTATAATAAAAAAGATCCGAAAGGGATCGGCTGTCATGGAACAGTCGATCCCTTTTTTCGAGAAGATTAATGCAGATAAGAAAAGAATAGTATTTTGGCCCTCCGGATGCTTATGGGGTTACTGTGTCGGAGTATTTCCCGGAGGATGAGGAGAAGAAATATGGAAAACAGACAGATAAAATGTCCAAAAGCCAGACAGTGCGGCGGATGTAAGCTGCAGGGTATCTCTTACGAAGAACAGCTGGAACAAAAACAGAAAAAAACAGAGGAACTGATCGGTCCGTATTGCCGTGTTTTCCCCATCTGCGGTATGGAGGATCCCTATCACTACCGAAATAAGGTTCATGCAGTGTTGGATCATAAGAAGGGAAAAGTGATCTCCGGCATCTATGCTGAGGGTTCACACAGAGTAGTGCCCGTGGACGCATGCCTGATTGAGGATGAAAAAGCGGATGAGATCATCGTAACCATACGAGAACTGTTACAGTCCTTTAAATTGCCGGTATACGATGAAGATACGGGAAGAGGCCTGTTTCGCCATATTCTGATACGGGTGGGAAAAACTTCCGGACAGATCATGGTGGTGCTGGTGATGGCTTCACCTATATTTCCCTCCAAAAATAATTTTATCCGGGTACTGCGGCAGAAACATCCGGAGATCACGACTATTGTGCAGAATATCAATGACCAGGATACCAGTATGGTGCTTGGCGAGCGGGAAAAGGTGCTGTACGGTAAAGGGTATATTACAGATACACTCTGCGGAAAAGTATTTCGTATTTCTTCCCGGTCTTTTTATCAGATCAATCCGGTCCAGACAGAAAAACTGTATCAGAAGGCCATCCATCTGGCCAGCCTGACGGGCAAAGAGAGGATCGTGGATGCTTACTGCGGCATCGGCACTATCGGTCTGATCGCTTCTGACCGGGTAAAACAGGTCATAGGTATTGAACTGAACGAGGATGCTGTCCGTGATGCCATGAAAAATGCCAGAGCCAACAACGTCAGCAATGTGGAATTCTACTGCGACGACGCAGGAGATTTCATGCGGGAAATGGCTGCCAACGGGGAAAAGGTGGATGTAGTCTTTATGGATCCGCCCAGAAGCGGCAGCGACGAGATCTTTTTGTCCTCTGTGGTACAGCTGGCTCCAAAGCGTGTGGTGTATATTTCCTGCAATCCCGAAACCATGGCCAGGGATCTTGAGTATCTTACAGACCATGGGTATCGGGCAATCACGGCATGGCCGTTTGACATGTTTCCGTCGACGGCTCATATAGAAGTAGTAACATGTTTGTCCAGATAATGGAAAGAGAAATGGAGTTATTTGATAAAGTGGCCAGATATTTGGTCAATTTTGGCCACTTTTTTGATAAATTCACTGATCCCCTGAATATCATCCAGAGAAAAAACAGGATCATATTTTGCAGCAATGGCTTCGTCATCTGTTACCACGGCAATATATGCTGTTGACGGATGGGGAAGCCCCTTTTTTGCTGCTTTTCGGCTGATACCGATGTGGGGGATATTTTCCTGTTTATATCCTTCCACAAGGATCAGATCCACATCATGTACCATAGATATCAGATCTGCAAAGCTTAATTCCCGCTGCTCGATCAGAGCGGTCTTTTCCCGTGAACTGAGGATAGTCATATCCGCGCCGGCATGGGAAAACCTCCAGGAATCCTTGCCCTCTTTGTCAATTTCAAACTGATGGGCATCGTGTTTGATGACAGCGATACGGTATCCCTGGCTTTTTAGATTACGTACGATCTGTTCAATCAGCGTGGTTTTGCCCGTGCCGGAATACGCAGCGAAACCGATAATGGGAATATTATTCATATGAACTCCTTCAACTGTATCTTTATATTAAAAATCCCTTCAATTCAGCTCCATCTGGAATCGCGTCACTTCCTGCCGGGATCATGGCAATAACATTACAGCCAATCGTACTGCTCAGCACCACATTTCCCTGCTCTCTGGGTACAATCATGCGCACAGTTCCATCAGAAAGATCCAGTATTCCGCGAAGAAAACGTGTCCCGGGACTTTTTTTATGAAAACCGTTGATCAGTTTTACAGAGATTTCTTTTGGAAGGCAATCCGCCTGGCCACTGAGTTTTCTTAAAACCGGTGCGGCAATGGTATAAAAATTTGTGATGGCGGAAGCAGGGTTTCCTGACAGACCGCAGATGGGTTTTCCGTCATATATCCCATAGGCGCAGGCCATGCCAGGCTTCATATCCACACCGCGAAACAATATCTCAGCACCTGCCATATCCATAGCCGCCGGTGTCAGATCATAGTCCCCCACAGATACACCACCGGTGATCACCAGTGCGTCGCATTCGCTGATCCCTTTTTTGATCAAGGCACTGATATCCTCCGTGCTGTCCACCGCCGGTCCATACAACACAGGGATAAATCCCATATTTTGTACAGCCGCATTGAGCATATATCTGTTGGAGTCGTAGATTTTTCCGGGAACACATTCTGCACCAAGCTCCAGAAGCTCTGTACCGGTGGACAAAATACCTATGCGGGGGATCCGATAGACCAGGGCAGAGGTAATGTTCTGGGAAGCCAGTGTTCCGGCCAGACCCGCATCGATCCTTGTTCCGGCCTTGTCCAGAACGTCGCCGATTTTCATATCCTCGCCGGTCTGGACGATATTACTGCCTTTTTTGCAGGGAGTAAAAATTGTCACTGTTTCAGCGGTAAATTCCGTCTTCTCAAATTTGATCACGGCATCGGCTCCTTCGGGAATCGGTGCACCGGTCAGTACTTTTGCGGCACAGCCTTTGGTCACGGGATAATGGGACACATTGCCGGCGGGAATCTCTTCAAGAATACGTAAGGTTACCGGATGTTCTTTACAGGCATCGGCAGTATCCTCAGCGCGAAAAGCATAGCCGTCGTAGGGGGAACGGTCAAAGGACGGTACATTTACTTTTGTCGTAACATCCTGAGCCAGAACACGACCGCACAGGGAATCGATAGAGACAGTTTCTGTGAGCACCGGCTTGATACGATTCATCAACAGGTCACGGCCGGCGGTATGTGAAATAAATTTTGACATTGAAATAATACCTTTCTTTTATTCATTCTTGAGTTGGCTCCGCATACAATTTCATTCTGTCTTTTCTGGCAGCACACAAAAGAGTCAGCTTATGCTTCCGGGCCAGTTCCACAGCACTGGCAGTAGGAGCTCCTTTGCTTGCCATTACGGGAATACCTGCCCGGATAGCTTTGGCAGCCATATCTGCGGGCATACGCCCACTGGAATACAACAGACATTTCTGCAGATCAATATTATGTATCAGGGCGAAACCGATGGATTTGTCGATGGCATTGTGTCGTCCTATATCTTCACACTGGAAAAGAAGTTCGTTTTTTCTGGCAAGAAAACAGCTGTGGGTGGCACAGGTCTGCTCGTGTACAGGCATCCCCCGGGAAAAACGGTCAGCAAGAGCAAAGACCCATTCGGCTTTCCAGGGTGCGGGTATAACATCAGGCATAGGATCCGGAGAATTCAGCTTTTTGATTTTAACGGCAGCGTCAGATCCGTCAGAAGATATGTACAGGGATTCCACTTCATTGGCCTGATGGATGTAGCCCTCTGTGACAAGATGCCCCAGGATCAGTTCGGGAAGAAACTGAGGCAGACAGACAAAATCCATCCTCAGCAGATCGTTTACAAGAACATGCATACTGTGTTCGCACAGCACCGGTTCTTCTTTTTCATATATATCTCCCTGGCGTCCGATAAACCGATGTTTCAGAGAACAGGTCAGTGGTCTTTGGGAAAAATGATTCTGAATTTCCATAGATAACTCCTCCTGCGAGTTGGCTGATTCTGAACAGTTACGTCTATACAGATAATATAATGGACAGAGCATTTTTTCAACAGCAGGTTGATTCATGTATGAATTTGCGGTAGCATAATAAAGAAAAAAGGGGGAGATGCAGAAAAATGACATATGAAAACTATTCTATGATTGTGCTGTCCGGAGGAAAAAGCATCCGCATGGGTACAGATAAAGCAGATCTCTGTATTGGAGATAAATCCTTTCTCGAACTGCAGATCGAGAAAGGAAGAAAACTTGGTATTCAGGATATCCAGGTGTCCGGGTATCGTGGTAACAGATGTCCGGTTTCTGTGACCCCGGACAGATTTCCTGAAAAAGGGCCGCTGGGAGGTCTGGAAAGCAGCCTTCGTAGGGCAAAACAGGAAAAATGCCTTGTGCTCGGTGTGGATATCCCGCTGATTCCTGTATCAGAACTGGAAAATTTACTTTCGGCAAACAAAAAAAGTAAGTCTGCTGTAACTGTACTGAAACACGGCGACAGAAAAGAGCCGCTGATTGGTGTTTACCATCGTGATCTGGCAGATGGCATGAGGGAGGAAATTACACAGGGAAAAGGAAAAATCTTTGGTTTTCTTGATAAAATCGGATATACATTATATGAGAGCAAGGTTCCTGAACGATATCTGACAAATGTAAATACTCCCGATATTTTTTTACAGGTAAAAGAGCAAGAGGAAAATCAGGGGTGAAAATATAGACTTGTTAAAAATAACAAACAGTTTGTGCAAAAAGTAGGAATACAATGTGAAAATATCATAAAATATGCTGGGTTTACATATGGTCCGTGGGAAAATATAATAAATATATTAAAGGTTTTTGGGAAAAGTATGTGAATTTTCCCTAAAACATAAATTCGGGTTATACAGTTTTTCACAAATACCGTAAGGAGGCACAAATCTTATGCTTGAACAGTCTTATTACGACAAGGCGGATGAGATCATCGGTACATATGGTCCAAATCCAGCCTCACTGATTCCCATCATGCAGGATATTCAGGCGGAATACCGTTATCTGCCTGCGGAGCTTCTGACCTATGTGGCTGGGAAGATCGGTGTAACAAAAGCAAAAGCCTATTCTGTGGCAACGTTTTATGAGAATTTTTCTTTTGAGGCCAAGGGTAAATATGTGATCAAAGTGTGCGATCTGTCTCTTATACACATCTCCGAGCCCACGAGACCGTACTAGATC
>CALZOU010000073.1 GCA_945827805.1 uncultured Lachnospiraceae bacterium | reverse complement strand
ACACAAGGAGTATCGTCGGCAGCGTCAGATGTGTATAAGAGACAGGCCTTCATAGATATTGGTCTCATAATTGTTGGCATCGCTGTCACCGGCAGCCTTTTTGATACCACGCTCAATAGTATCGTTCGGAACGTTGTTTGCTTTTGCTTTTGCGATAACGTCACGCAGCTTACTGTTGCTGGAAGGATCTGCACCACCCTCTTTAACAGCTACTACGATCTCACGACCGATCATGGTAAAGATCTTACCCTTTTTGGCATCATTTTTTTCTTTTTTATGCTTGATATTGGCAAACTTTGAATGTCCTGACATATGGTCACTCCTCTTTCTTAATTAGTATATCTTTTCTGTCTGCCCCACAGACAGATCCTTTATCCTGTTACGCAGCCCTTCTTTGCTGCGTATACGTTCGTGACATTATAGCACTATCTTTTCCCATCCGTCAAGAACTGAGTTATGTAGGCAGTTCCAGACTGATGCATAGTGCCTTATTTACCTGTTTCAGCACATCGGCATCCAGATGGCAGACCTTATCCCTGAGCCGCTGCTTGTCAATCGTGCGCAGCTGCTCCAGAAGGATCACGGAATCCCGGATGATCGCGTAAGACGAAGCATCTATCTCAATATGGGTCGGTAATTTTGCCTTATTCATCTTTGAAGTAATCGCCGCACAGATCACTGTGGGACTGTGCTTGTTGCCTATGTCATTCTGAATGATCAATACCGGACGTACACCGCCCTGTTCACTGCCCACAACAGGTCTTAAATCAGCGTAAAAAATGTCACCTCGTTTAATTACCACACTGTCACACTCCGATTTTAGAAATATACTGCTGCTTTGATTTCTCAGGGACAGTATTTCCAGTTTCCTCCGGTGTATGCAATTTCAGGTGTACATCATCAATATTTTGTATTTGCAAATGTACTGAACAGTTACATTATTTATTTTACGTAAATTCTTGGTACCCGTCTGGAAATATCGCAGACCAGTTCATAATTAAATCTTCCCGAAAGATCTCCCAGCATCTCTGCCGTGATCTTTTCCTCTCCGTCCTTTCCGAGTAAAGTGACTTCATCCATAACCTGTACGCTTTCCAATTCTGTCACATCTACCATAAACTGATCCATACAGACTCTTCCGAGGATCGGACATCTGTGACCGTGGATCAGCACCCAGCCTTTATTTGACAGACTTCTGGGATAGCCATCCGCATATCCCACAGGGATTGTAGCCACTTTCATAGTCCTGTCGGCCACAAAGGTACCTCCGTAACTGATGGATGTGCCCGGACAAACTTCCTTGACATAAGCCACATGACTTTTTATCTCCATCAGTGGGGAAAGAAATACCGGATCTTCTTTTACCTCATCTGAGGGAAACAGACCATACAGTGTAATACCGGCCCGCACCACATCCAGATTAGCTTCCGGGAAACGCATGATCCCGGCACTGTTGCTTACATGACTGACAGAAATATGAATTCCCTCTTCCTCCAGAGCTTTTCTGAACTTCAGATAGCGGGAAAGCTGCAGTTTTGCCGGCGTAATATCCGTTTCATCCGCTCTGGCAAAATGGGTAAACAGGCCTTCGATCTCCAGCCCTTTCATAGCGGCGATCTCGCACGCTGTCCGCACACCGCGCTCATCATCATACAGACCGATCCGCCCCATTCCCGTATCCACTTTCAGATGGATTTTTATGGTTTTTCCTGTTTTCTGCGCCGCTTCCGACATCTGCTGCGCCATCTGGGCAGTAAATACCGCAGGACGGATGTCCAGCAAAGCCATCCTCTCGTAATCCTCCGGGAAGGTAAATCCAAGGATCAGAATCGGACGGGTAATTCCTGCCTCTCTGAGACTTACCGCTTCATCCACCGTAGCAGTGGCAAATCCCCAGACATACTCCTTTTTTTCCATATACTGTGCAACTGCCACAGCCCCATGACCATAGGCATCGGCTTTTATTACACCGATCATCTTTGTCTGAGGCTGCAAATTTGCTTTCATAGAAGTAAGGTTCTTTTCCAGTGCATCCATATGGATTTTCGCACATACTCTGCTGTACATTTTCACAATATCTCCTCATTTAATATATGAATATTTATCAAAATTGACGTAGTATCTCCGGAAGTTTCCCGCAGATATCCATGGCTGTCAGGGAAGCTTCTCCTTTCTCTTCTGCTGCCAGATCTCCGGCAAGTCCATGGAGCAGCACTCCCATACAGGCCGCCTGACTGACCGTATCGCAGACACTGATCTGTCCCAGGATCGTACCGGTAAGTACATCTCCGCTGCCGGCAGTAGCCATACCGCTGTTTCCATACGCATGCAGATACATCTGGCCATCGGAAGCGGCAATACAGGTTCTGGCATCCTTTAATACGATTATGGCATCCCATTGTCTGGAGGCTTGTCTGGCATAACCAAAGGGATCTTTTTTAAGCTCTGCTACAGTTGTTCCCGTCAGGCGGCTCATCTCTCCCATATGCGGTGTCAGGATCATTTCTCCCCGGCGTTTTTTCAGCCACTCGGGATGTTTTCCTGCCACATTCAGCGCGTCCGCATCTAAAACCAGCGGCTTATCACAATGTTCCAGAACGTACTGTACCATTTTTTCTGCTTTTTCATCTGTGCCGATGCCGGGACCGATCCCCACTTGATCTGCCCAGAAAAGAGCTTTGTCCAGTTTTTCTCTGTAATTATCCAAAGTAATCGTCTCTACCATAGCTTCCGGAAGGGACTGTTTCAGGATCGGAGAATTTTTCTCGGAAGTCAGTATCTTTACCATACCCGCTCCGCTCAAAAAAGCTGCTCTGGCGCTCATAAATGCGGCTCCGTAGATCTCTTCATTTCCAACGATCAACAGCACTTTACCGAATGTTCCTTTGTTCCCGCCCGGATCTCTCTTTTTGCGAAGTCTCAGGTCTTCTTTTTCCAGTAAACGTATATCCGGATCATAGGGACTGTCCATAGGATAAATGCCGACATCCTCAAGCAGCAATCTGCCGCAGAACGATGCTCCGGGATAAAGAAGACAGCCTGTCTTATAAAATGCAAAGGTCACCGTACAGTCTGCCCGGACGGCTTCTCCCAATACCTGACCGGTACCGGCATGAATCCCCGAAGGAATATCCACGGCATACACTCTTGCCCCGGAAGCGTTGATCCTGCGGATAATTTCAGCATATTTTCCTGACACTTCCCGGGAAAGACCTGTCCCGAACATGGCATCTATAATGACAGTATATTCAGACCAATCCGGATTATTAACCTCATCTACATCATAGTTTGCAGCAATGTGCCACTGAAGCGCTGATTCTTTTGTCAGATGCTCCCTGTTACCGACAAGAAATGCAGATACCCTGCGCCCCTTAAGATGCAGCATACGTGCCGCTGCCACTCCGTCCGCGCCGTTATTTCCGCTTCCGCATACCACAAGAATCCGGTCAGACGAGGTTGTCTCCTGTAAAACCGTATTGACCACTGCCTCTGCGGCTTTTTCCATCAGCACCATGGATGGCATATGCATCTGATCGATGGTAAATCTGTCTGTTTCCTGCATCTGCTGTCCGTTTAATACTCTAAGCATCTTTCCGTCCTCCAAAGACATAACTGTCGTTTTCCTGCTTCATGATGACCGCCTGATTTTTATCTGGCAAAAAATCGTCTGCCGCAAAACATTGCTGTCCTGCGGCAGTTTTTTATGAGTCTTTTTCTCTTATACGCTGAAGATCACAGGAAAGCTTCATCAGGCTCTCCGACAAATGTACGTTCTCCACCACTACATTCTCCGGAAGATACAGATTAAGATCCACCGGGGTAAAGTTCCAGATCGCCTGTACACCATGCTCTGTTACCATCCGGGCCAGATCAGGAGCATCCTTTCTCGGAATGGCAAGAGTGACAATATCCACATGATTATTGTCCAGGAATGCTGTCAGCTCTGACGCAGACTGAATGGTGCACTGGCGCACTGTGCTGCCGATAAGCTCGGGATTACTGTCAAAAATACCGATGACACGAAACCCTCTTTTTTCAAAACGTACATAGTTTGCCAGAGCCTGTCCCAGACGTCCGGCTCCCACGATCACCATAGTCTGAGCCTTATCAAGTCCCAGGATCTTGCCAATTTCCTCATAAAGTGAACGGTAGTTATAACCATATCCCTTCCGCCCAAACCCGCCAAAATGCATCAGGGCCGGCCGTATCAGCGAACCGGGGAACTTGATGATCTTACTTAATTCCGCGGACGAGATCCGCTCTACTCCCTGCTCCGAAAGATCGTTCAGATAACGATAATAGCGGGGCAGACGCTTAATTACTGCTTCAGAAATCCCATGATTTGGCATAAAAACTCCTTAATACATTTATTTTTGTCTACACAATAAAAATCCCCATATATAATCTAATTATAATATTCCTCCATCCCTATGTCAAATACGAGTTAAAACTATTGACCACACATGATATTTTAAGGTAAACTAAAGCCGATATTTACCAGAAAAGAGGTTTTTTCGATGATTTTATCCTGTCATCATATTGATAAAAGCTTCGGCACCACACAGATCCTGAAGGATGTGTGTTTTCATATCGAAGAACGCCAGAAAATGGCACTCATCGGTATCAATGGCGCCGGAAAATCCACATTATTAAAAATAATAACCGGAGAATATGCTCCGGACAACGGGGAAGTTGTCCTTGCCAAAGGAAAAACGCTGGGGTATCTGGCACAGCATCAGGATCTGCAGGCCGAAAATTCCATTTATGATGAGCTGATGACCGCAAAAGCAGATGTGCTGGAACAGGAACGTCAGCTCAGGGATCTGGAAGAAAAAATGCGCCATGCCAAAGGTGATGAACTGGAACAGCTTCTGAATGCCTATACCCGCACTAACCAGACTTTCGAGCAGAATAACGGCTATGCTGTGCGCAGTGAAGTCACCGGTATTCTGAAAGGCCTGGGCTTTACGGAAAATGATTTTTCCCAGTCCATCACTACCCTTTCCGGCGGTCAGAAAACCCGTGTGGCTCTGGGCAAACTGCTTCTGTTAAAACCGGACGTACTGCTTTTGGACGAGCCTACCAACCACCTGGACATGAATTCCATCGCCTGGCTGGAAACCTACCTGTTAAACTACAGCGGCGCTGTGATCCTTGTTTCCCATGACCGATATTTTCTGGACAAAGTGGTGACAAAAGTTGTGGAAATTGAAAACGGTCAGTGCATGTCCTTTGAAGGCAACTACACCGCCTTTTCCGCAAAAAAAGCCATCATCCGCGACGCAGAGCTAAAAGCCTACCTGAACCAGCAGAGAGAAATTGCCCACCAGGAAGCCGTCATCACCAAGTTAAAGTCATTTAACCGCGAAAAATCCATCAAGCGGGCAGAAAGCCGGGAAAAGATGCTGGACAAGATCGAGGTTCTGGACAAACCCATGGAAGTGGATGCTGCCATGCAGCTTCATCTGGAGCCGGACATTGTCAGCGGCAACGACGTACTTCACGTAGAAGGTCTGACAAAATCCTATCCCGGACAGCAGCTGTTTGAAGATATTTCTTTCGACATTTTCCGCGGTGAGCGTGTGGCTCTGATCGGAAAAAACGGCACCGGAAAGACCACCATTCTGAAAATCCTGAACCGCATTGTGGAAGCCGACAGCGGCAGCTTTACTCTCGGTTCCAAGGTACATATCGGCTACTACGATCAGGAGCACAATGTACTGCACCCGGAGAAAACCATTTTTCAGGAAATCTCAGATGCCTACCCGACACTGAACAATACCCGCATCCGCAATGTACTGGCTGCCTTCCTGTTCAAAAATGACGATGTATTCAAGCTGATCTCCTCCCTCTCCGGCGGCGAACGAGGCCGTGTATCCCTGGCCAAACTGATGCTCTCCGAGGCAAACTTCCTGATCCTCGACGAGCCCACCAACCATTTGGACATTATCTCCAAAGAGATCCTTGAGTCAGCACTGAAAAGTTACACCGGCACGGTCCTGTATGTTTCCCACGACCGTTACTTCATCAACCAGACAGCTACCCGCATTCTGGATCTGACGAACCAGAAGCTGACGAATTACATTGGTAATTACGATTACTATCTGGAAAAAAGAGATGAACTGACCGGCATCTATGCGCCGGAAAAAACTACCGATACTCCCACCGAAGAAACAGCTTCCTCCTCCCGTCTTTCATGGCAGCAGCAGAAAGAACTGCAAGCCGCAAAGCGTAAGAAGGAAAATGCGCTGAAAAAGCTGGAGGAAGAGATCGAACAGTTGGAAACCCGGGACAATGAACTGGATGAACTCATGGCATTGCCGGAGAATGCGGTTAATGTAGCAAAATGTGTCGAAATATCAAAAGAGAAAGATGCTATTTCTGCTAAGCTTGAGACACTCTATGAACAATGGGAAGAATTAAGTGAGGAAGAATAAAACGAATTATTGTAATTATACAGAACAGACCAAATCACTTGCTGATGAGGTCGTAAAAACATGATTCAGATGTGAGCAACACCCATTGACACAGCCAATCTCCATGAGTTTGCGAATATCATCCATGAAAATACTGAATAGATTCGAATAATTCCATATATGCTTAAACTAACAGGGGCTGCTGCGATTTGCGTTGGCGGCCTCTGCGTATGTATGTAAGAACCGCGCGACTTTAACGAGCACGACTCCGAGACTACAGGCTCGGAGCGAGCGCAGTAGGAGCACGGGGATTACATACATACACAGAGGCCGCCAACGCAAATCGCAGCAGCCCCGTCAAGCTATACATTAACAAATTACATATTTTCCATGGTAGAGCGAATAGCCTGGATAAAATCTTTACTGTTGAGTACCTGTACGTTCTCCAGAGATGTGATCAGTGCCAAATCCTTGGTCATTTTACCATCAGCAATAGTATCCAGAGTAGCTTTCTCCAGCTTATCAGCAAAAGCAGAAAGCTCCTGAATCTGATCCAGCTCTCCTCTCTTTCTCAGAGCGCCTGTCCATGCAAAGATGGTTGCTACAGAGTTGGTGGATGTCTCCTCACCTTTCAGATGTTTGTAGTAGTGTCTCTGTACGGTTCCGTGAGCTGCCTCATACTCATAATATCCGTGAGGAGATACCATTACGGAAGTCATCATAGCCAGTGAACCGAAAGCAGAAGAAACCATATCACTCATAACATCACCGTCATAGTTCTTGCAGGCCCAGATAAAGCCACCCTCAGCTTTCATAACACGGGCAACGGCGTCATCGATCAGGGTGTAGAAATAGGTGATACCGGCTTCGGCAAATTTAACTTTGTATTCTTTCTCAAAGATCTCTGCAAAGATATCTTTGAATGTATGGTCATATTTCTTGGAAATCGTATCTTTGGTGGCAAACCACAAATCCTGATGGGTATCCAGGGCGTACTCAAAGCAGCTTCTGGCAAAGCTTTCGATGGAATCGTTCAGATTGTGCATACCCTGGGCAATGCCGGCGCCCTTGTATTCGTGTACAAGGGATCTGGTCTCGGTGCCATCCTCAGCGGTGTACACCAGTTCCACTTTTCCTGGACCCGGAATGATCATCTCGGTATTCTTGTAAACATCACCGTAGGCATGTCTCGCAAGGGTGATGGGCTTTTTCCAGTTCTTTACGCAGGGTTCAATACCTTTGACAATGATGGGAGCTCTGAATACTGTACCGTCCAGCATGGCACGGATCGTACCGTTGGGGCTCTTCCACATTTCTTTAAGATTATACTCTGTCATGCGGGCTGCGTTGGGTGTGATAGTGGCACATTTTACAGCAACACCGTACTTCTTGGTAGCATTTGCAGCATCCACAGTTACCTGATCATCAGTCTCGTTGCGATGTTCCAGGCCAAGGTCGTAATATTCTGTTTTCAGATCGATAAACGGAAGCAGAAGCTCATCTTTGATCATCTGCCACAGGATACGGGTCATCTCGTCGCCGTCCATCTCAACCAGCGGTGTTTTCATTTGGATCTTTTCCATAATAGCTCCTCCATTGCATAAATATACGCTCTTTATACTATCCTATTTTCTCCATTTTTGCAAGTCACAGATAATTGTCCTTCGTTTTTCATGCAAAAAGTCCTTTTAAAATGGATTCAAAAGGACTTTTCTGCAAATTTGCTTATTTGAAATTGTCAACTGCCGCTCTTTCAATTGCCAGTCCGCGGCGATAGCTGCGAAGGAATTTCTCGTAGGATGCCACATCTTCCGGGATTGGATCCACACAGCTTCCTTTAGCATCTGCAAATACATGAGCCTCCAGATAGTCAGCCAGAGTTTCCTTTGCAGAATTATTTACCAGATAAGCTGCCAGAATGGCAATACCCCAGGCACCGCCTTCTCCGGCAGTTTCCATTACGGCCACCGGAGTATTCAATGCGGCTGCCAGAATTCTCTGGCCTACGCCTTCTGTTTTAAAGAAGCCGCCGTGCCCAAGCACACGGTCTACTTTCATGCCTTCATCCTTCATCAGGATATCCATACCGGTCTTTAAAGCCCCCAGCGCAGTGTAGAGATGAACCTTCATGAAATTAGCCAGGGAGAAATCCGCATCCGGCTTACGAACAAACAGCGGACGTCCTTCTTCCATATTTGTAACATGCTCACCGGAGAGATAATTGTAGGCCAGAAGTCCGCCGCAGTCATCGTCACCTTTCAGTGCCTCTTTAAACAGTGTTTCATAGATCTGCCCCATATCCGGTGTACAACCAAAAAGTTTTCCAAAGGAAGCGAACAGATTGACCCAGCCATTAAGGTCTGAAGTACAGTTATTGCAGTGTGCCATGGCCACCGGATCACCCGCCGGCGTGGTCACCATATCGAGCTCTGTATACACGTGAGAAAGTTCTTTTTCCAGAACCAGCATTCCGAAAATAGATGTACCGGCGGATACATTTCCGGTACGCACAGCCACGCTGTTGGTAGCCACCATTCCCGTACCTGCGTCACCTTCCGGCGGACAAAGAGGAATACCGGCTTCAAGATCTCCCGCCGGATCAAGAAGGGCTGCGCCCTCTGCGGTCAGAGCACCTGCAGCTTCTCCCGCCAGTAAAATTTTTGGCAGCAGATCGTTGAGTTTCCAGGCAAATCCCTGATCTTTTACCAGCTCATCAAACTGATCCTGCATTCTCTTATTGTAATCCTTTGTAGCGGGATCCACCGGCATCATACCGACGGCATCACCGATACCAAGCACCTTTTCTCCGGTCAGCTTCCAGTGAACGTAGCCGGACAAAGTAGTCATAAAATCAATATCCCGTACATGGCTCTCATGGTTTAAGATCGCCTGATACAGATGAGCTATACTCCAGCGCTGGGGGATATTGTACTGAAACAGTTCTGTCAGCTTACCGGCTGCTTTTCCTGTAATGGTATTTCTCCAGGTTCTGAATTCTGCCAGCTGGCTTCCATTTTTATCAAACACCAGATAGCCGTGCATCATGGCAGAAAAACCCATGGCTTTGAATTTCTTAAGGGTGACTCCATATGTCTTTCTGACTTCTTCTTTGAGATCTGCATAGCAGGCCTGAAGTCCGGTCCAGACAAGATCAAGACTGTAGGTCCAGACGCCGTCTTTGAACTGATTTTCCCAGCCAAAACCGCCCTGGGCAATGGGATGATGCTCTTCATCAATAAGAACTGCCTTGATTCTTGTGGAGCCAAGCTCAATACCGAGTACGGCTCTTCCCTCTTCTATGCACTGTCTCGTTTTTGTCATATCCTGTGTCATTTTTTTCCTCCTTCTGCATGACATAATCTACCATGCACCTGTATTCATAGTATCAATATCGAACCATTTTCGCAAGTCAAAGAGGAGGAAATTTGTTACTGTTTACTGCCTCGTCAGGGATAGCTGCGGATTTTTGTACAGAAACAGCTGCGGCTCCAGACGTCCCCATCCCTGTATATTTCTGTCCAGTAACAGATCAGTACAGCAGGAATGCATGAACAATTTTATGTCCCGATGCGTCAGATCCGGATGCTTTGACAGCAGTACGGCTGTCAGTCCGGAAACAGCCGCGCTGGACATGGAAGTTCCGCTTTTTTTACAGTACCAGCCCGTTTTTTCTGCGGCTGCGGCGCAGGATACGATATTTTTTCCCGGAAATACGATATCCGGTTTACAGACGCATTCTGATGTGGGGCCTCTGCCAGAATAGACCCGTGTTCTGGACAGCATATCACTGGCTCCGACGGTGATCACCTTTTTACTGCTGCCGGGGGCTGTGACAGAACCGCGCCAGGGTCCCATATTTCCGGCGGCGGCAATAACGATCAGGCCAAGCTCTACCATTCTGTCCACCATCTCCAGCACTTCTTCCTGATTCCTGGAATTCGTATTTTCTGTTCCCAGAGAAAAATTCAGGATCCGCAGACCATACGTTTCCCTGTTTTCTTCCACCCAGCGCAAAGCCTCTTTAACGGACTGTCGGGTACCCTGACCATGTTCATCCAGGATCTTCAGAACATAAAGCGGACATCCCGGCGCGTATCCTTTATATTTTCCCGAAGACATCTCGCCATTCCCCGCGATGATACCCGCAATATGTGTTCCATGCCCGAAATCGTCATATGGCTCCTTACGGTCATGCACAAAATCGACAAACCCCTGTACTGTATTTGCCAGATCCGGATGAGCTGCATCCATGCCGGAATCCAGAATCACCACAGGAGGATATTTATTCTTTTCCATAGCCTCACTTCTCATACATAGTTCTCTACCATATAATATGTAAAAAACGGGAGAACGAATGCCTGTGACCTATGCCCAGGATCCGCAGTTTGCAGACTTTTTGTTATCCAACACCCAAAGCGAAGCCTTCAACCGCTATCTGGAGGAACAGAATATCCCCTTTCAGGATATTAATCCCCTGTATAAACAGATCTGGTTTCCTCTGGATCGTCTGTCAGATAATCTTCTCAACGATACGATCTATACCTCAATTCCCAAACTGTATATTCCCCAGTCTCTGACAGCCCTGGAAAACACGGGGATCCTCCCGGTACAGCAGCGGGTGTCTCTGGCATTGACGGGCAAAAACATACTCATCGGTTTTCTGGACAGCGGCATTTCTTACACTCAGCCGGCTTTCCTCGACACCGCCGGACGCACCCGCATCGAAGCCATCTGGGATCAGACTGAAATCGTAGATCCGGACAATTCCTCTCCCTTTAGCTATGGAAGACTATATACTTCTGCGGATATCCAGAATGCTCTGCAAAACACTGACCCTTACGCTATAGTACCAAGTCGCGACGAAACAGGCCATGGCACAGCGATAGCCGGTATCACTGCCGGAAGTGAAGATACAGATGCCGGATTTACCGGGGCTGCCCCTCAGGCTCGACTGGCCATGGTAAAGCTTCAAAGGGCAAAACCATATCTGCTGACCCAGGCCTGTCTGAAACAGGAGCAGGAAATATATGCGGAGACCGATATACTCTGCGGTATTTCCTGGCTGATGACTCTTTCCCGGGAGCTGAAACTGCCCCTTGTCGTCTGCTTTGGCATTCAGAGCTGGCAGGGATCGCACAATGGCTGTCTCTTATACACATCTGACGCTGCCGACGATACTCCTT
>CALZOU010000072.1 GCA_945827805.1 uncultured Lachnospiraceae bacterium | reverse complement strand
AATCTAAAGCTCTCTGATGTTTGCAATGTAAAGAACACCTCCACAAATTCAAATTTTGATACCTACAATTCTTTAACACCTAATTCGTATTATAAAGTGTTACAATAAAATCCGCAATGCCTTGATTTTCCTACAGTTTTGGTAAGTGTGGTTTCCCTTAGACTTTCCCTTATGTTATATCCTTTTCCCTTGTGTTACGACACCTCATAAGGGCAAAAATAAGGGAAGTAAAATTCGGTAACAGCTAATAACATTATATAAATCACATAAGTCGGCTGGAACTGATGGAAATGCTTTTACTATAACAGATTATCAAAGCTACAACGGATAAAGGAGGGTATTGCCCCTGCCGTCTGGAACGGAAACCGGAATACAAATGTATCTGTGAAGAGTTTAAGGCACAGATCCAGGATCCGGATTTTGAAGGGTACTGCCACTGTCGGTTGTATTATAAAGAAAAATAAGCAGACACAGTGAATGCTGCGCGCCAGAGCTTCGCTTTGCAGAGTATGGACAGAGCCTGCAACGGATAAAAAATTAATCCAGATTAAGATGAGTTATAAAATCTCATAAGTAAAAACGATGAGTGAAGCAGAGAATGGCTCTGTCTTTTCCTGACAGTATATGTTATACTCGACACATTCGCTGTAAGCGTATAAAAAAGAAAGGCCCTATATGGAACAGACTATAAAATGCACCATAAACGCCGGTCGTCTGTGGAGGCATATCGAAGAACTTGGCCGCATCGGCAGAAATGCAGACGGCAGCATAACACGGTTTCCGTTTACTAAAGAGGATCTGGCGGCGCAGACGCTGATCAGCCGGTACATGGAAGAGGCCGGTCTTAGCGTAGAGACAGATGCCGCCGGAAATCTGATCGGTCGGTGGACAGATCCGGGATGTAAAAATAATCCTCCGGTACTGACAGGCTCCCATTATGACACCGTGCTAAACGGCGGCAGGTTTGACGGTACACTGGGTGTGCTGGGGGCGATCGAGGCGGTTCAGACGATGAAAGAGGCAGGCATCCGTCCTGCCTATCCGATCTGTGTGATTGGCTTCAAGGACGAAGAGGGCAACCGTTTCGGCTATGGTATGATCGGCAGCAAGTCAATCTGTGGGATTGTCAGTGAAGAGGGACTGGATTCAGAGGATCAGGATGGTGTTTCCCTGAGACAGGCGATGACAGCTTATGGATTGCAGCCGGAACAGGTACAGACCTGTCGGATCGCTCCTGTCAAAGCCATGCTGGAGCTGCACATCGAGCAGGGGAAGGTACTGGAAAAGCATCAGAAACAGATCGGCATCGTGGACGGTATTGCCGGACTGGTGCGGTATCGCATCGTGATCCATGGCGAGAGCGGTCATGCGGGGGCAACACCGATGACAGAACGCAAAGATCCGGTTGTGGCAATGAGCAAGTGGATTCTGAAAGTAACACAGCTGGCAAAAGAAAAACCATTCTGTGTGGCTACTGTGGGAAGTATACAGACATTTCCCGGTACCTGCAATATTATAGCTGACAGAGTAGAATTTACGTTGGATCTTAGAAGTATCCATGAACAGGATATCTGTGAGATCATGCAGACAATGGAAACTGAAAATGAATGGCTGGAGCAGACAGAAGGTGTCTGTGTCAGTCAACATTTGGAACAGAGACTTTCGCCGGTACTATGCGATATGAAACTCAAAGAACAGTTACAGAAGATCTGTGAGACAGGAGAATATTCCTACATGTATCTGATGAGCGGAGCCGGACACGACAGTATGAATTTTAAAGATGTCTGCCCGCTGGGCATGATCTTCGTCCCGTCAGAGGGTGGCTATTCCCACAGAAAGGAAGAGTTCACCGGCAAAGCAGACTGTGCCGCAGGGGCACAGGTGCTGATGGAGGTATTAATACAGCAAAGCTGTACTTAATATAAAATATATATAGAAGAAAATGTCCTGTGGCAAGTCTTCTGTATATAAAAAACCTGAAGAGGAGAGAATTATGAAAGAAAAACTCAGTGCGTTTTTTAAATTTAAAGAGCGCGGAACAAATTTCAAGGTAGAGACCATTGCCGGTATCACAACCTTTATGACCATGGCGTATATCCTGGTTGTACAGCCGAGCCTGATGGTTGGTTCTGAAGCTACTGTCACAGACATCAATGGTGTTGTGATCAGCAAAGAAGCCATCGTCGTTACCTGTGCGCTTGTCAGTGGTCTGATCACATTACTGATGGCATTATATGCGAACCTGCCGTTTGCTCTGGCTACCGGTATGGGAAGTAATGCAATGTTTGGTTCCATGCTGACAAATGGTCAGATTTCCTTCGGCGGTATCATGTCCATGACGTTGATTTCCGGTAGTATTTTCCTGCTGCTGACAATCTTCGGTGTGCGTGACCTGATCGTAAAGACAATCCCGAAGAACCTGAAAATTGCGATCGGAACTGCCATTGGTTTCTATATCGCTTATCTTGGCTTCAAAAACAGTGGTATTGGTACCTATGTCAGCGGCATTTCCAAAGGTGATTTTACAGATCCGGCTGTATTTCTGGCTATTTTCGGTCTGATCCTGATCGCTGCCCTGACAGCACATCACGTGACAGGTGCAATCCTGATCGGTATCGTTGTTGTTACGATCCTTGGTATTCCGTTTGGTGTTACCACAGTGCCGGCATCTCTGGCAAAAGTTCCGGATGTCAGCGGACTGGGCAATGTTATGCTGCAGTTTGACTGGAAAGCCGTTTTACATTTTTCAGCCGTACCGCTGATTTTTACAGCCTTCTGCGGTGACTTCTTCTCTACACTTGGTACTGTTCTTGGTGTAGGTGCAAAGGCCGGTATGTTGGATGAAAACGGAAATCTGCAGGATATCCAGAAACCGTTCCTCGTAGATGCCATCGGTACCTGCATCGGTGCATGTACCGGTAATACGGTTATCACAACATTTGTAGAGTCCAGTGCCGGTGTTGAGGCAGGCGGCCGTACAGGTTTTGCCAGTGTGATTACAGCCGTTATCTTCGGGCTGATGGTTTTCCTTTCCCCGATGGTACTGATGATCCCGAACGCTGCTACAGGTCCGGCTCTGATGTTTGTCGGTTTCCTGATGATCCAGGGTATCAAAGATATCGATTTCTCTGATTTTACAGAAGCTTTCGGCCCGTTTATCATGATCATGTTCACCATCTTCATCGGTTCTATCGCAGGCGGTATCTCCGCAGGTATCATTGCCTACGTTGTGATCAAAGTACTGGCCGGTAAATACAAAGAGGTACATCCGTTCCTGTATATCCTTTGCATTCCGCTGATTCTGTACTTTATTTCATAAGAAATATATATGTAAGAACATCTGAATTCGCTGCAGTTTTTATGGAAAACTGCAGCGGTATTCTTTATAATGAAAAAAAGAAATACGAAAGGGGATTTTTACTATGAAAATTCAGCCGTCCAACAAAAGAGCACTGTTAAAGGCAGCTCTTGGCACCATTGAAAGCGATATGGTCATTACCAATGTACAGCTGGTCAATGTGATCACCGGTGAGATCTATCCGGCCGATGTCTTTGTCTATGACGGGATGATCGCCCACGTAGAGTACAAGGAGCCGGGCAAAGAGCTTTCCAAAGCAAAACAGGTTGTCGATGGTGAGGGAAGATATCTGATCCCGGGCTTTATCGATGCCCATGAGCATATCGAAAGTTCCATGATGACACCACGCAATTTTGCCAAAGGTGTGATTCCGAACGGTACAACGACGGTTATTACAGATCCACACGAGATTGCCAATGTCTGCGGGCTGGAAGGTGTACGCTATATGCATGAGTCCAGTGAAGGACTGCCGATGCGTCAGCTGATCGATATCCCGAGCTGTGTACCGGCTGTACCAGGGCTGGAAAATGCAGGTGCAGAGTTCCTGGTAAAGGAGATTGAGGAGCTGTCCTCTCTGGAGCGTGTGATCGGTCTGGCCGAAGTCATGGACTTTCTCGCTGTCATCAACGGTGAGGATCGTATGATGGATATCATCGACTTTATGGATAAAAAGGGTCTGTATCTGCAGGGCCACGCACCGTATGTATCCGGCAGAATGCTGTCTGCTTATCTTTGTGGAGGACCGAATACCTGTCACGAAACCAGAGACAGTGACGAGGCTCTGGAAAAGATCAGAAACGGCATGTTTGTAGACGCCAGAGATTCCTCTATTACAAAGAACGTAAAAGAGGTTTATGAGGGCGTAAAGGGTATCAAATTCTTTGACCATCTGTGCTTCTGTACCGATGACCGTGAAGCAGATGATATTCTGCATGTAGGTCATCTCAATGATGTTGTCCGCGCGGCTATTTCCTATGGCATGGATCCGGTGACAGCCATCAAGAGTGCAACCTACAATACAGCCAGAGAGATCCATATCGAGAATCTGGGTGCAATCGCACCGGGCTATGTGGCAGATATGCTGCTGGTGGACAGTCTGGAAGAGTTAAAACCGGCAAAAGTATTCTTCGGTGGTCAGCTGGTGGCTGAAAATGGTCAGCTGGTGGCTGAGATCGAAGACCGCAGTTATCCGCTGGAACAGAAAAATACGATGTTTGTCAAAGACCTGACCGTTGAAGATTTTAAGATCAAAGCACCAGTCCAGGAAGGCACGGTGAAGGTCAATGCGATGGAATATAAGGATCTTTTATTGTCCTCCACATTGCAGACGGTACTGGAGCTTCCGGTCAGAGACGGCTGTGTACAGCTGACCGATGACACACTGAAATATGTGGCCGTTGTCAATCGCCATGAAGGACACGATACGATCGGCCTTGGTATTGTCAAAGGCTTTGGTACAACTTGCGGAGCACTGGCTTCGACGGTATCCCATGACAGCCACAACCTGACGATCGTATACGATACACCGGAAAATGCCCTCAAGGCTGCACAGGCGCTGATCGCCTGCGGTGGTGGTATGAGCGCGGTCAAAGACGGCGAGCTGTTGCATGTGCTCGAACTTCCGCTGGCGGGACTGATTTCCCTGAAACCGGCCAAAGAGCTGGCAAAGGACAGCCAGAAAATGAAAGAGGCCAACAGAGCCCTGGGTCTGGTGGATATGGAAAATCCGCTGCTTCGTATCGTAACACTGGCCTTACCGGTGATCCCGAATGTCAAGATGTCGGATCTCGGTATGGTAGATGTTCTGAAAAAAGAGCTGATCCCTCTGTTTGCATAAAACAGACCATACAGTAAAAATCCTGTGAAATAACAGTCATAGTGCTGTTATTCACAGGATTTTTTTAGCTTCTATTCAGTTTCCTTTTTCGTATTATCATGGATATGTAAGCTGTTTTGGGTTTAGATTATTGCGGGTTGGTAAATACTTCCCGGATCTTTACAAGCGATGCATGCAGATACGGCCGATATTCGTCCATGGACACCGGCTGATTGTGCAGGATACAGTTGTAGCTGGTGGAACCGATCAGCTCGATCATCGTAAACAGCATCAGATCCGGAGAGGGACAGTCGACATGATAGCGATCCAGCGATTCGATATAATGGTCATAAAATTTCTCTGTGACAAGGGATCCCGTTGTGTTTAATGTCTCCTGAAAGACACCCCACGAGAGATTTTTGGCGAGAAAACGAAGCAGTGGCTGCTGTTTCTGAAAACAGCCGACGATATAGTCGGTGACAAACAGGATCTCGCTGTCGAAATCATGGATATCAGCTTTGTCGAGCTCCTTGTGGGCTTCATCAAACAGCTGCCCGGCCTTAAAGGCGATCAGCTTGTCCCGGAGATCATATTTATCCTTAAAATACAGATAAAAAGTTCCCTTGGCCAGTCCAGCCTCTTTCACGATATCTGAGACGGTCGTCTTTGCAAAACCCTTTCCTGTAAAAAGATTGAAAGCACTCTGCAAAAGAGTGTCTTTTTTCTGTTTTTTATTATCATCCACCTTGCCCATGCAATCGCTTCCTTTCATCGCTGGTTTTGCTGTCTGAAATCTGCTGGCTGACTTGTCAGTCATTTTGTATATAATTTGCCTATCTCCATGTACAGTATGCCACCTTTTTTGAAAAAGTCAACAAAAAAATGACTATTTCTCATTTTTTGAATAAAAATTATTGACTATTGGTCAGTTGGTGCTATACTGTACCCGTAAAACGAAGATAAGGAGATGATACGAGTGGTCAAAGTAGGAAAATGGATTGCCAGACATCGTATCCTGATGCTGATCATCGGATTTTTACTGGTGATTCCGTCAGCAATCGGTATGGCAAAGACAAGAGTCAACTATGATCTGCTCAGTTACCTGCCGGAACACCTGGAGACAGTCAAAGGACAGGATATTCTGGTGGATGAGTATGGCATGGGAGCGTTCTCGATGGTCGTCGTCGAGAATATGGAAATGAAAGACGTACAGAAACTGGAAGAACAGTTCAGCGAAGTACCACATGTGAAGGATGTACTGTGGTATGACGATGTGGCAGATATCAGCCTGCCCGTGGAAATGCTGCCGAAGGATATCCGGGAAGGATTTTTCAAAGGCGATGCCACGATGATGATCGCACTGTTTGACAATACAACGTCCTCGGATGATGCGATGGAAGCCGTCACCGAGATGCGAAAGATCGCCAACAGCCAGTGCTTTATCAGCGGTATGACCGGTGTTGTTACCGATATTAAGAATATCGCCCTGCAGGAGCTGCCGGTCTACGTTGTGATCGCTGCTGTCTTAAGCCTGGTGGTACTGGAACTGACAGGTACTTCTTTCGTAGTGCCGTTCTTATTCCTGTTAAGTATCGGCCTTGCGATCCTTTACAATCTGGGAAGCAATATTTTCCTTGGAGAAACTTCCTATATTACCAAGGCCCTGACAGCCGTATTGCAGCTGGGTGTCACGATGGACTATTCGATTTTCCTCTTAAACAGCTACGAGGAGAATAAGAAAAGATTCCCGGATGACAAAGAAAGAGCCATGGGACATGCAATTTCCAATACCTTTAAATCTGTAGCGGGCAGTTCCGTAACAACCGTTGCCGGATTTATCGCGTTGTGCGTTATGACGTTTGCCCTTGGACGTGACCTCGGTATCGTAATGGCAAAAGGTGTACTGATCGGCGTTGTCTGCTGTGTCACCGTATTGCCATCACTCGTACTCGTCTTCGATAAACCGATAGAGAAAACAAAACATAAACCGCTGATGAGCAATATGGACAAACCGTCCGCATTCATCACAAAGCATTATAAGGTATGGATCATCATCTTCCTTGTACTGCTGTTCCCAGCTATCTATGGCAATAACCATACACAGATCTATTACAACATCGCAGAGTCCCTGCCGTCCACACTGGACAGCAACGTGGCCAATGATGAGCTGAAAAAGGATTTCCAGCTGAGCAACATGCATATGATCCTGATGGACAAAAATATGGATGGGCTCAACAAGCAGAAGATGTTTGATGCGATCGACGAGATTGAGGGTGTCAAGTGGACGATCAGTCTCAATTCCCTGGTCGGTCCGACGATTCCGGAATCCATGATCCCGTCGGATCTGAAGGATATCTTCCAGAGTGACCAGTACGAGCTTGCCTTTGTCTGCTCCGAATATGGTTCAGCCACAGATGAAGTGAATGCCCAGATCGCCAGCATCCAGGAAGTCGTCAAACAGTACGATTCCACCGGTATGGTGATCGGTGAAGCACCGTTGATGAAGGATCTGCAGGATGTTACAGATGTCGATCTGGTCAACGTAAATGTACTGTCGATCGCAGCGATCTTTGTGATCATCCTGATCATCTTCAAGTCGATTTCCCTGCCGGTCATTCTGGTGGCCGTTATCGAGTTTGCGATCATGATCAATATGGCGATCCCATACTATCAGGGCGTCAGCCTTCCGTTCGTGGCCAGCATCGTCATCGGTGCCATTCAGCTGGGTGCTACCGTAGACTATGCGATCCTGATGACAACCCGTTACCAGAAAGAGCGCCAGAACGGCAAGGACAAGATGGAAGCCATCAGCATTGCCCACAAGACGAGCATGCCGTCCATCATCAGCAGTGGTTTGAGCTTCTTCGCCGCAACGTTCGGTGTATCGCTGTATTCGCAGGTAGAGATGATCGGTGCGATCTGTACACTGCTGGCCCGTGGTGCCATCATCAGTATGATCGTTGTTATCATGATCCTGCCGGCCATGTTTATGATATTTGATAAGGTGATCTGCAAGACGTCCATTGGCTTCCTGAAAAAGAAAGCTTGAGACAAAAAGCAGTTAAAAGAGGGCTTTCGATGTACCACAGCGGGCAGATCGAAAGTGACTGAGCAGAGTATAGAAAGGATGGGTATAAACGTTATGAACAGAAATAAAAAACTTTCCCGTGGACTGACAGCTTCGCTGGCCGTCGGTATGTCCGTTATGATGGGTGTTGCGCCGGTTCTGGCTGACAGCACGGTGAGTAAAGAAGAGTCCGTATATGTCAATGCCGATGCCAACGGTAACAAAGAATCCGTGACTGTTTCCACATGGCTGAAAAATTCCGGTGACGTATCCGGTACAGTAAAGGATAAAAGCAATCTGAAGGATATCAAAAATGTCAAAGGTGATGAAACCTACACAGGCAGTGGTGACAGCATGACCTGGAATACCGATGGCAAGGATATCTACTATCAGGGCACGTCTGATCAGGAGCTGCCGGTGGATGTCAAGCTGACCTATTATCTGAACGGTACGGAGACAAAGCCGGAGGATCTGAAAGGAAAAAGCGGTCATCTGCGGATCAAAGTCGAGTATACCAATAAAGAGAAAAAGACCGTGACTGTAGACGGTAAACAGGAAGAAGTGTACACACCGTTTGTCATGATGACCGGTATGATCATGGACAATGACAATTTCAGCAATGTAACGATTGATAATGGTAAAGTTATTTCCGATGGCAACCGGAGTATCGTTGTCGGCTTTGGTATGCCTGGTATGAAGGACAGCCTGGATCTGGCCAGCATCGGTGACGGTGATAAGGATATCGACATTCCGGAATCCCTGCAGATCGAGGCGGATGTGACAGATTTCACGATGTCCTCTACATATACCGTAGCGATGTCTGATCTGTTAGATGATCTGGATACGGACGATATCACAGATGTGGATGAGCTGAAGGATGCGCTTGATGATCTGGAGGATGCGGCACTTGAGCTTGTCGATGGTTCCAATTCACTGGAGGATGGTGCAAAGACGCTGTCGGATGGTGTGGACAGCTATACAAAGGGCGCAGATGAACTGAATGCCGGTATCCAGAAATATCTGGGACAGAAAGGACAGCTTTCAGGCAGCGTGACAGAGTATGTCAATGGTGTGAATAAAGTTGTTAAGGGTGTTAAAGATTATACAGACGGTACAGATACACTGGCAGATGGCGTGACAGCCTATGTCAAAGGAGAGAAACAGCTGTCCGATGGCGCAGCACAGCTGTCCGCTTTAAGCAGTGGACTGACGACGGTGCAGAATGCGATCAGTACGTTGAATGCGGCTATGGATGGTAAGGGTGCTACAGATGAAGATCTGAAAGTGGCTTCCAGTGAGCTGGCCAAGGGTACAGCGGCTATGGAAGCAGCACTTGGTAGCGATGCGATCAAAGGTATGCTTGGCAAGGTGCAGGATATGGTGACAGACGGAAAAGATCTGATCAAGACAGCCGGTGAGATGCAGACTGCATTGAAGAAGCCGATGGAAAGTGTAGAAGCTACATTAACAGATATGCAGTCACAGCTAAAAAACCTGCAAAGCAGCGTAACCGCCCTGTCAACAGCAGTCAGTGATGTCAATGCCCAGATTGATGAGAGAAATAAACAGCTGACAACGGCAAAAGATACACTGACAAGCGCAAAGAAAACCCTGTCCGATGCATCCACTGATCTGACAAGCGCAAAGAAAACCCTGTCCGATGCAAAAAATGATATCACAGGATTAAACAGTAAAGTTTCAGAATTAAAAGATGAGGCTAAAAAGGCCAAAGAAAACAACCAGGAAGAAGCAGCAAAACAGCTGGAAGAAGCAGCGAAAACACTGGAAGATGCCGTTAACAAGGCAAATGATGCAGACGTCAGCGCAAAGACGGATGTAAGCACCAACGTAGACACAAATGTAACGGAAATCGAACACGTGGATGCGGATCTCAGCAAATCGTTGCAGAGTGTCGACGGTGATGTGACAGCACTTGCTTCTTCCGTAAAGAAATTCAGTGATACGATGACCGCACTTTCCGGGCAGCTCTCTGGTGTTAATGATAAGCTGGACAGTATCAAGAAGTCAGCGGATGTATTGGAAAAAGCCAGTGCTTTAAGCTCTTTAAGCAAACAGGTAGAGACCCTCAACAGTGGTATGCAGGGACTGGATAAGGCGATTGGCAATATGGCAGGAGATGTTTCTAAACTCGACAGCTCCGTCAGCAGCCAGTTCCCGACAGCCATCGCCGGTATCAAAGCCTTAAACGATGGCTTCACCCAGCTGAATGCAGCCAACGACGCACTGGTAGGCGGTGCAGCCAAACTGAAAGGCAGCAGCTCCACACTGGTATCCGGTGTAGAGACACTGCAGGGCGGTACAAAACAGCTGGCCAGTGGATTAAAGACCCTTGGTTCTCAGATGAGCTCCGGTTCAGCCAAACTTTCCGGCAACAGCGCCAAACTCCGTGACGGAGCCGTATCCCTCTGGGATGGAGCAAAAGAGCTGGCCGAAGGTATGGATAAATTCGAGAAAGAAGGCACCAGTGAGCTGAAGAGCACCGTAGAGGACGATCTCGTAGAAGTACTCGACAGAATCGATGCCTTAAGATCCGACGAATGCTCCTACACCTCCTTCAGCGGCAAAGATGCCGGTATGGACGGCAGCGTGAAATTCGTGATCGCCACGGACGCTATCGAATAAACATACGATAAAAGAATACCTTTCAAAGGACGGACACCCGCCACGGCCACAGCGCCAGCGGGTGTCCATTTCTTTGTTACTGCATAAAAGACGAAATAATTAGAAAAATAATTACGGAAAGTATATTGACAGTATATATAAAACCTGCTACATTAAAATCACATATCTGGGAAAATTCCAGACCGTTCGGTCAAACTGATTCCCCATATGAATACAAAAGAAAATACGAAGAACTGAATCTTCCGGATGATTTTTTATTTAAGAGCTTCGGAAGGTGTTACAGTGGGAATTGCACAGGCACTATTAAACGATCCAAGAATATTGATATTAGACGAGCCTACAGCTGGTCTTGATCCTGGAGAGCGAATTCGATTTCGTAATATCATTACAGAAATTGCAAAAGATCGAATGATCCTTATCGCAACCCATATTGTTTCTGATGTTGAATACATAGCAAATCATATTATTATGCTGCAAAAAGGGAATGTTATTTGTGAGGGAACGGCAGATGCATTGAGAAATGGTATCAAAGGGCAAGTATTTTCACTATGCGTAAGTGAAGAACAATCAAAGGATATACAAAAAGCGTATTTGGTATCAAACATGAAAAGAGAAAATGATGGAGTTTATTTGAGAGTGATTAGTGATCATGCTCCAGAAGGGGCTAAAATAGTTGAACCGCAGTTAGAGGAAGTATTCTTGTCAATTTTTAAGAAAGAAAGTGATATTCATGAAAATACTATACTTTGAGCTTCGAAAAGAATTTATCAGAAAGTCATTTTTTTTCATGATGATCATTCTGGTTATAATCAATTTCTTTTGGTTGGAATGGGAT
>CALZOU010000071.1 GCA_945827805.1 uncultured Lachnospiraceae bacterium | reverse complement strand
CTACACAAGGAGTATCGTCGGCAGCGTCAGATGTGTATAAGAGACAGACATACCCGCAACTCTTATCCGCACAGGCGATCTTATTCCCCTTGACCACCATATACCCACCGCAATTGGGACACTTCTTCTCTACCGGTCTCTGCCAGGACATAAACTCACAATCCGGATTATTCTCGCAGCCATAGTAGATACGGCCCTTCTTTGTCCGGCGAAGCACGATATCCTTACCGCACTCTGGACAGGCCACACCGATCTTCTCCAGATAAGGTTTGGTATTCTTACATTCCGGAAATCCGGGGCAGGCCAGAAAACGGCCATGAGGACCATACTTGATCACCATGTGTCTTCCACAATTCTCACAGATGACATCCGTCACCTCATCTTCGATTTTTACCTTCTCCAGCTCTTTCTCCGCCGCATTGACTGCCGCGTCAAGATCCGGATAGAAATTGCGTACGACCGTTTTCCAGTCGATTTCGCCTTCCCCCACCTGATCCAGAAGAGCTTCCATGGCAGCGGTGAAATGCACATCCACAATACTCGGAAAAGCTTCCTTCATCATCTGATTGACTACATCACCAAGTTCTGTCAGATACAGATTTTTGTTCTCCTTGGAAACATAACGGCGGGCCAGGATCGTTGTGATCGTCGGCGCATACGTACTGGGGCGTCCAATGCCCAGCTCCTCCATCGTCTTTACCAGAGAAGCTTCTGTAAAATGCGCAGGCGGCTGAGTAAAATGCTGCTGAGGATTCATTTCCTTCAGTGGCAGCACACTGCCCGCTTCCACTCCACCGACAGCCTTACTGTCCGGCTCTGCCTCCTCGTCCGCAACTTTATAAACCGCCATAAATCCCTCAAATACGGTACGGGATGTAGATGCGCTGAACATATACTCACCCGCCTCAATATGAGCTGTGGTGGTCTCTGTTACGGCAGGAGCCATACGGCTGGCCGCAAAACGGTTCCAGATCAGCTGATACAGCCTGAACTGATCTCTGCTTAAAGATTCCTTTACCTTTACCGGTGTACGGGTAATGTCTGTAGGACGGATAGCCTCATGCGCATCCTGAATCTTATGTTCATCCTTTTTCTTTGTCTGAGACTGGCCCACATAATTTTCTCCATAGGCAGAGGAAATATATTCTCTTGCTGCCGCATCAGCTTCCTCGGAAATTCTTGTTGAATCTGTACGCAGATAGGAGATCAGACCGACGGTTCCCGATCCCTTGATCTCAACTCCTTCATATAGCTGCTGGGCTATACGCATGGTCTTCTGTGTAGCAAAGTTCAGCTGTTTTGATGCTTCCTGCTGCAGTGTGCTGGTGGTAAACGGGAGGGGCGCTTTTTTCTGTCTCTCGGATTTTTTGACTTCTTTTACCCGGAAAGTCTCACCCTCCAGTTTCTTAAGAACCTCCTGCATCTCAGACTCGGTACGGATCTGTACCTTCTGTCCGTTTTTGCTGTGCAGACGGGCTTCACAGGGTTTCTTTGTCCCTGCTACCTGCAGCATAGCGTCCAGCGTCCAGTACTCTTCCGGCAGGAATGCATTGATCTCCTCTTCTCTGTCGGCGATCAGACGGAGTGCCACGGACTGCACACGGCCGGCCGAAAGTCCTCTTTTGATCTTCGCCCACAAAATGGGACTGATGCGGTAGCCTACCATACGGTCCAGAATACGCCGAACCTGCTGGGCATTTACCAGATTCATATCAATATCATGGGCATGCTTTAAGGAATCCTTCACAGCCTGCTTTGTGATCTCGTTGAAGGTGATCCTGCGAAGTTTTTTTTCTTCTACGTGAAGCGCCTGGGACAGATGCCAGGAAATTGCCTCTCCCTCACGGTCAGGGTCAGTTGCCAGATAGATCTTATCGGCCTTCTTTGCCGCCTTTCTCAATGTGGCAAGCAGCTCACCTTTTCCTCTGATAGTAATATAATGGGGCTCATAATCATGCTCTACATCAATACCCAGAGAACTCTTGGGAAGATCTCTGACATGGCCATTGGACGCCAGCACTTCATAGTTGGATCCCAGAAATTTTTTTACGGTTTTTACTTTTGCCGGTGACTCTACGATCACTAGATATTTTGCCAATGCTGTTCTCCTTTAAATGACAGCATCCTTTTCAGGACTGCCTTACATAATAACTTTTCATGATCTCCCGGGCCATTCCTTTAATCTCCAGCTCCACAAGCACCTGTAAAAGCTGCAGAGTCGGCATCCCGCAGGTTTCCTGAATAGCCTGCACGGATTTTGGCTCGAAATCGAGACAACTATACACCAATTCCAAATCGGATGCAAGACCAAAGTTATTTCGTTCCTCCACACAGGCGGTACGGTTCCTTTCAATTTTGAGTTCTTCCAGAAGCATATCCGGCGAACAGGCAATCCCCGCTCCCTGGGCGATGAGGCGGTTACAGCCCTGGGAAAGCGCATCGTCTACCCGGCCCGGCAAAGCATATACGCTTCGTCCCTGCTCCAGGGCAAAGTCCACGGTGATCAGCGATCCGCTCTTTTCTCTGGCCTCGATCACCAGTACAATATCCGCCAGACCGCTGATCAGACGATTTCTCTGCGGAAAATTTGCTGCCTTTGGCGGCATTCCTTCAGGAAATTCACTGATCAGTCCACCGTTTTGAGCGACTCTTTTATACAGCCCGGCATTCTGCCTTGGATAGACCACATCCAGACCGCAGCCCAGTACGCCAAAGGTTTTGCCTCCGACTACGCTAAGTGCGCCCTCATGAGCCATGCTGTCAATACCCTGAGCCAGACCGCTGATGATCTGAACACCCTGTCTGGCCAGCTCCGCCGCAAAGCGATAGGCCTGGTTTTTTCCGTAAGGTGTGCACATACGTGCACCCACAATGGCCACAGCCGGAAGTCCGGGATCCGGAAGAGCTCCCCGGATATGCAGTTTTTCGGGGACACGACGGATATTTTTCAGTTTCACCGGAAACCCTTCTGAATACGATGATACACAGAAATCCTCTTCTGTATGCATAAAATCCTCCTTTCTGCCGCCAACACAGCGACAATTGCTTTTTACAGCTCCCAGAATTTCTTCCCCGCATTGCGAAAGCAGCAGGCCTCCAGCACATGTTCCCGGTCAATGATCTCACTGGCAGAAAGATCCGCACAGGTACGGGCTACACGCTGAATCCTGTGACATCCTCTGGCGCTCATCCCCATCTTTCTAAACATCTGTTTTAAAAGTTCTTCTCCACCCGATGTCATCGGACAGTATTTCTTCAGCTTTGAGGCCGGGATCTGACTGTTGTAGAAAAAAGTCTCTTCCTGATACCTTTTTTTCTGGATCTCCACTGCGACCTCAGCCTGTTCTCTGAGCGTCGCAGTCGTCACACTGCTGCCTGCGCTGTGCTGCAATTCTTCAAAGGACATTGCCGGCACTTCCACACACAGATCCATACGATCCAGAATTGGCTGACTGATCCGGTGCAGATAAGAAGAGATATCCCTTGGTGAACAGTGGCATCGATTCATATCCGGGTAATACCCACACCGACAGGGATTCATGGCTGCCAGCAGAAGAAAATTTGCCGGAAAAGTCACGGTCCCCGCATTTCGGGAAATCACAATATTTTTATTCTCCATGGGCTGCCTGAGGATCTCCAGGCTGGTCTTGGAAAACTCCGGGAATTCATCGAGAAACAGAACACCCCGATGGGCCAGCGTGATCTCCCCCGGCTTAGGGACACGGCCGCCTCCTGCCAGAGCCTGAGGGGAAATCGTGTGATGTGGTGCGCGAAAGGGTCTGTTTCTGATAAGCGACGTATTCTGGCCCAAAAGCCCTGCCACACTGTAGATTCTGGTCACTTCCAGACTTTCTTCCTGCGTCATTTCCGGCAAGAGTCCCGGCATACGGCAGGCGGTCATGGTCTTTCCGGATCCCGGCGGACCGATCATCAGCAGATTATGAAAACCCGCGGCTGCCAGAAGAGCCGCCCGCTTAACCTCTTCCTGCCCGCTGATATCCCCAAAATCGGGAATGGTTTTCGGCACAGACTTTTCCCGATACTCCGGTTTTGGCGATTCGTAATTTTCCGGAGCCCGACAGTAGGCCAACAGATCATCCAGGGAATTGACGCCGATCAGACGGATTCCGTCCACATTTCTTGCCTCCTCCAGATTGACCGCCGGAAGAATACACACCGAAAAGCCCTGTTCTCTGGCCATCATCACTGAGGAAAGCATGCCGCTGACTCCCCGCACACTGCCGTCCAGCCCCAGTTCTCCCAAAACAAGTGTATTTTCCAGATGTTTTCCTGAGATCCATCCTGCCGCGCACAGCACTGCTGCCGCGATAGGCAAATCAAACCGGGGACCTTCTTTTCGGATGTCTGCAGGCGCCAGATTGATGGTGATCCTTTTTGGCGGCAAAGACACCCCTGTGTTTTTCACAGCCGTCCGCACCCGATCTGCCGCTTCCTTCACCTGTGCTGTCACATACCCCACCATGGCAAAAGAAGGCATGCCGTCACTGACATCCGCCTCCACCCGCACAGCATGGGCTTCCACGCCAAGAATCGTTGCTGTTGCTACTTCTGTATACATAAATACCTCCTGAAAGTTTTTTCGTCTGTTTTTGAGCAGACACATTTTATTTGGATATGCACCCGGCACTGTCCAATTTCATAAGATGTAGAAACACCCCCTTTTGTGCAGAGGTGCCCTTTTGCAGACCTTTCCCAAACCCCTCACGCCCCAGGAAGAGCGCTCTCTTCTCGAGAAAAGCCGCCATGGCGATATGGCAGCCCGTAACCAGCTGATTGAAAGAAATCTGCGGCTGGTGGCTCATATTGCCCGCAAATATCAGAGTCCTGAGGATGAGATGGATGATCTGATCTCCGTAGGCACCATCGGTCTGTTAAAAGCCACAGATACCTTTGATCTGCACAAAGGCAGTAAACTGGCTACTTACGCTGCCCGCTGTATAGATAATGAATTATTGATGATGTTTCGCAGCCGGAAGAAAAATGTCCGGGAAGTGTCTCTGTATGAGCCCGTTGGAACCGACAAAGAAGGAAATGAGATCCATCTGATGGATATTCTGGAAAGTCAGGACGAGGATGTCCCGGTAAACTTTGAGAAAAAAGAAAACACACTGCGCCTGTATCAGTGCATAGAAAAACACCTGACGCCGCAGGAAAAAGAGATATTGATCTTACGTTATGGATTATACGGTCGGAAGCCGACCACACAGAGAGTCATAGCCAAGCGGCTGGGAATCAGCCGCTCCTACGTCTCAAGAATTGAAAAAAATATTATTTTAAAGCTCCGGCAATTCCTCCTGCCGGCGTAAGATATCCATGACATCCACCGGTATGCCAAGATCCACATAAAGTTTCTGTTTCGGATGGGGCGCGCTTTCCATAGTTTCTCCATCCTCATTATAAATAGCCCTGACTACCGCTTCGGGATTGGTACCGTCCGGCTTCATGACTTCAATGGTCTCTCCTACGGAAAACTTATTGCGCTGTTCGATCACGCACAGACCGTCTTTCACCTCTCCTACCACACCCAGATAGGTGTATTCCCGAATATAGGTATTGCTGTCATAGATCTGTGTCTCCTGATCCGGCTTACCGTAAAAGAAACCTGTGGTAAACTGTCTGTAGGTACACCGGGAGATCTGTTCCCGGTACCAGGGCAGATGCGCTTCGTAAAGGGCCGGATCCTCCAGATAATCGTCAATGGCCTTTCTGTAGGTACGGGCCACCGTAGCCACATAAAGGGCCGTTTTCATTCGTCCCTCGATCTTAAAACTGTCAATACCGGCAGCGATCAGATCCGGGATATGTTCGATCATACAAAGATCCTTGGAATTGAAAATATACGTTCCCCGCTCATTTTCCTCCACCGGAAAATATTCTCCGGGACGTTTTTCTTCCATCACCGCATATTTCCAACGGCAGGGATGGGTGCAGGCTCCGGCATTGGCACTGCGGCCTGTCATGTAAGCACTCAGCAGGCAGCGTCCGGAATAGGAAATGCACATGGCACCGTGCACAAAAGTCTCGATCTCCATGCTCTCCGGAATCTTTCTGCGGATTTCCGTGATTTCCGCAAGGGACAGTTCCCTGGCAGTAACCACACGACTGGCACCCTGCTCATGCCAGAACAGAAAGGTACCATAATTACAGTTATTAGCCTGCGTACTGATATGGATATCTATATCCGGGCACACATCTTTTGCGATCATAAACAGTCCCGGATCGGCAATGATCAGCGCGTCCGGCTTCATATCAGCCAGCTCTTCAAAATACGCTGCCGCATCGGTCAGATCCATATTATGAGCCAGAATATTGGCCGTCACATAGACCTTAACACCACGTTCATGGGCATAGCGGATACCCTCGCGCATTTCATCCGGGCTGAAATTCTTGGCTTTTGCCCGCAGACCAAAGGCCTCCCCGCCGATATATACAGCATCCGCACCAAAGGTGACTGCAACTTTCAGTACCTCCAGGCTTCCTGCCGGAACCAGAAGTTCAGGCTTTCTCATGCTTTATTCCTCCGCATCTTTATATACACTGACGGTAATACCGTCTCCCACCGGCAAAATAGATGTCACCAGATCCGGATGGTGCGTCAGTGTATACAGATATTCTCTCATTCGTTTATAAATAGTTCTGTTGCGGCGTTCCACCGCAAAATGGGATTCTATGATATCCCCGTCCTGCAGCACATTATCCGTGATCAGCACACTGCCCGGACGCATCAGCCGCAGTACCTGTGGAAGGAAATAAATATACTGTCCCTTGGCTGCATCCATAAAGATCAGATCATAACTGTCTGTCAGTGTGGGCAGTATATCCGCAGCATCTCCTTCAAGCAGAGTAATCCGGTCAGAATAACCGGATTTCTCAAAATTCTCCCTGGCTACAGGGATTCTCTTTTTGTAGTTTTCTATTGTCGTGATCCGGCTGGTTTCTGGCAGATATTCGCACATCAGTATAGAAGAAAAACCGATGGCAGTTCCCACCTCCAGAACCTTCTGCGGCTTTTGCAGAGTCAGAAACATCCGCAGAAAACTCTGCATCTGTCGACGAATGATCGGTACATAAGCCTCTTTCGCCTCCTGCTCCAGCTGCTCGAGAAATGGACTGTGTCCCGGATCCAGTGAATTCATATATGTGCCAAAACGTTCATCTACGATCATGGCGTATTTTCCTCTTATTTATCCTGGGTGTCTTCGCTGCCCGGCTGTCCTTTTGTGTCATTGCCTGACAATATGGCCAGAATCTCTTCCGCATTCTGATCCGTACACAAAATATATGTGCCCGGTTTTAACTCGTCTTTATAGCGTGAAAGTTTTTCCTGAATCTCAAATACCAGTTCATCTTTGATCAGCTTTTCTTTTTTCAGAGTTTTGGCCACGTCTTTTATGGTATCTCCATCGTCTACCGTCACATACACCTCATGGCCTGCACCGTCCGCAGCCATCGCCTTTTCCGAAAAAATCGCATAGCCGAATTCATATGCCCGGGAAGCTCCCCGTACAATAACAAGCACTGCTACCACATACAGCAGAGTGCGGATTACGGTTCGCAGCATATAAGCGCCTGTCCTGACCGCCGTATTTGGTTTTTTTGCCGTCATAAGTCACCTCATTCGCAATTTATTACCACTCTGTCTCCATGATGATAGGAAGGATCATGGGACGTCTCTTGGTACGCTTCCATACATAACAGCTCAGAGCATCCTTGATCACCATCTTCATTTTCATCCAATCCGTGATTCCCTTATCCAGGCAGCTATAGAGAGCGTCTGATACCACATCTCTTGCTCCGTCGATCAGGTCTTCAGATTCCTTTACGTATACAAAACCACGGGACACGATCTCCGGTCCTGCAACGACCTGTCTGGCACCTTTATCCAGCGTCATGACTACGATAATGATACCGTCCTCAGCCAGATGCTGTCTGTCATGCAGCACTACGTTACCTACATCACCGACACCAAGACCATCCACCAGAATCGAACCTGTAGGTACAGAACCTACCACATAGCCGTGATCCTGGGCAAGTTCCAGTACATCTCCGGTTTTCAGAATAAAGATATGGTCTTTCTCAATGCCAAGGCCGTCTGCCAGCATAGCCTGAGCTTTCAGATGGCGGAATTCACCGTGCACCGGGATCGCGTATTTCGGCTTAACCAGTGAATAAATCAGCTTGATCTCCTCCTGACAGGCATGGCCGGATACATGGGCATCCTGGAAAATTACGTTGGCCCCCATGGCGGACAGTTCATTGATCACCTTGGATACCGCCTTTTCATTACCCGGAATAGGGTTGGATGAGAAAATAATCGTATCTCCCGGCATGATCGTAACTTTTTTATGGATATTGGCTGCCATTCTCGACAGGGCCGCCATGGATTCTCCCTGGCTTCCTGTAGTGATCAGCACCATCTGCTCATTGGTGTAATTTTTCATCTGATCAATATCGATCAGTGTATTGTCCGGAATACTCAGATAACCAAGTTCTGCCGCTGTGGAAATAATATTGACCATACTGCGTCCTTCCACCACTACCTTACGGCCATATTTGTAGGCTGAATTGATGATCTGCTGCACACGGTCCACGTTGGAAGCAAAAGTGGCAATAATGATACGGCTGTCCTTATGCTCCGCAAAAAGATTGTCAAAGGTACGTCCTACCGTGCGCTCCGACATAGTAAATCCGGGTCGTTCCGCGTTGGTACTGTCACACATCAATGCCAGTACACCCTTTTTACCGATCTCAGCGAAACGCTGCAGATCAATGGCATCCCCGAATACCGGGGTGTAATCCACCTTAAAGTCTCCCGTATGCACAATAATACCCGCCGGCGAATAGATAGCCAGCGCGGAAGCATCGGCAATACTGTGGTTTGTCTTGATAAATTCCACACGGAAAGCGCCAAGATTGATGGACTGCCCGTGTTTTACGATCTTTCGCTTTGTGGTTTTGAGCATATTATGCTCTTTGAGCTTATTCTCGATCAGGGCGATCGTCAGTTTCGTGGAATAGATCGGAACATTGACATCTTTTAAAATATACGGCAGAGCCCCAATATGGTCCTCATGGCCGTGAGTGATGACGATACCCTTTACCTTGTCCAGATTGTTTTTCAAATACGTTACATCCGGAATAACCAGGTCAATACCCAGCATATCATCTTCCGGAAACGAAAGTCCGCAATCAATAACAACAATACTGTCCTCGTACTCTATAGCGGTAATGTTCATTCCGATCAGCTCCAGACCTCCGAGAGGAATGATCTTTACCCTTGCGTTTTCAACTTTTTTCAAATACGTCCTCCTTCTTTCTATGCCTGGAGGTCTACATCCTCTAACATCTGGTCAAACAGTTTGGCAACTGCTTCCCATTCCACATCATCTTCAACAAATTCATACTTTGCCTCGGGATCCGTATCCTGCGATACATCCTTCAGAATATAGGCCTGGGCCTCATCGCCCTCGGAATCAGAAACCAGCAGATAATCTGTACCGTTCACTCTGGTCTGCTCCTCAACAAAAAAAGTAAGGCTCTCGTTTTCGTCTGTTATAAAAGTGATCTTTTCCATGTTTTCAGGCATCTTCTTTCTTATTAGTTTCCATCGGGTGGCACGACAAATAATCCAGATAATTCTGGAGTATAAAGACAGCAGCGATCTCATCCACATATTCCCTGCGATGTTCTCTGCGGATCCCCGCTTCCATCATTGTTCGATCTGCTGCTACGGTGGTAAGTCTCTCATCCCACATGACAACGGACAGTCCGGTACGTCTTTCCAGCATTTCTTTAAATGCCAGCGATTTTTCCGCACGGTCTCCGAGACTGTTGTTCATATTTTTAGGCAAACCAAGTACGATGCGCGAGGCACCGTACTCTTTTACCAGTTCTTCAATCCTGGCCAGCGTTTTTCTGAGCTTGTTTTCTTCCTTTCTTCGAATAATCTCTACCCCCTGGGCAGTCCATCCGAAAGGATCGCTCACCGCTACACCTGTTGTTTTGGATCCAAAATCAAGGCCTATGATCCGCTCCATATTATCTTTCCCAGGACTTATTCTTGATGTATTCTTTGAGAAGCTCTTCGACCAGTTCGTCTCTCTCGACTTTCATGATCATGCTTCTGGCTCCTTTGTAGCTGGTGATATAAGTAGGATCACCGCTCATCACATATCCGACGATCTGGTTCACCGGATTGTAGCCTTTTTCGCTCATGGCATTATAAACCACATCCAGTACTTCCTTAACGCGGATTTCCGGATCTGATTTTACCTTAAAATACTGTGTACTGTTCATATTTGTCATAGTTTCACACCCTTACATAACCTAGTATACGGCAGAATCCGTGTTCGTTTACATAATGACAAAATTCTACCTATTATCGTTACTATTCTAATATATTTTATGTCAAAGTGCAACGTGCAATTTTCACTGACATTCCAATATACGCTCAAAGCTATATCCAGAGTGCCCCCTCTTTAGCGTCTGCACGGACAGGGGTGACTGTACAGATCCTGTTTTCCAGGCATTCTTCCGTGTCCCACAAAACCCGGATATATTCCCTGCTGTATCCACTCCACACCGTTTTCTCACCGATTTTTACCTGCTCCTCAAAAAGCACCTCCAGCTCTTTGCCCACAAACTGTTCCAGATAGGCTGTCTTGTTTTTTTCATGCAGCTTTAACAGCACATGGCTTCGTTCTGTCTTGATCTGCTCCGGTATCTGCTCCGGCATGGCTGCCGCCTTGGTTCCTTGTCTGCGGGAATATTTAAAAATATGTGTCTCGTAAAACGCTATATTTTCGAGGAAGCTGCGGCACTCTTCAAAATCCCCGTCTGTCTCTCCCGGAAATCCCACGATCACATCTGTTGTCAGTGCCGGTTTGTCAAATACGCTTCTGAGAATGATACATTTTTCCTCATACTCAGACGCAGTGTAGCGCCGGTTCATCCGCTTAAGTGTAGCATCACATCCGCTTTGCAGAGACAGATGAAAATGCGGACAGAAAGAAGGCAGCATGCGCAGGGCATCAGCAAATTCTTCCGTAATAATGCCCGGTTCCAGCGAACCGAGGCGGATGCGCTTTACTCCCGAAATAGCATCGATCTTCTGAATAAGTTCCAGAAGTCTGGGTTTTTTATCTTCCGAGAAATCCACACCATAAGAACTGAGATGGATTCCCGTCAGTACAAATTCCTGATATCCGGCTTCGCACAATCCAAGGATCTCCGTCTCCACATCCTCCGGACGACGGCTTCTTACCCGGCCTCTGGTAAACGGAATGATACAGTAGCTGCAAAATTGATTACAGCCGTCCTGTACTTTGATATATGCCCGGGTATGCTCTGCGGTACGCTCCATTTTCATTTCTTCATATTCTTTGGTATGCGAAAGATCCACAATATATGACTGGCTGTCCCGGGAAGCAAAAAAATCCTCCAGGATCTTCACCAGATCCTTCTTTTTATTATTACCGATAATCAGATCTACAGACAGTTCTTCCAGCAGTTTTTCTCCGGCGGCCTGCACGTAGCAGCCTGCGGCGGCAACTACTGCCCCGGGATTATTTTTTCTGGCCCTGCTGATCATCTGGCGGGACTTTTTATCTGCCATATTGGTCACGGAACAGGTGTTGATAATATATACATCTGCTTTCTCTGTAAACGGCACAATGGTATACCCTGCATCTGACAGCATCTGCTGCATGACTTCTGTTTCGTAGGCG
>CALZOU010000070.1 GCA_945827805.1 uncultured Lachnospiraceae bacterium | reverse complement strand
AGATGTGTATAAGAGACAGGTCCCCTCTGGCTCTGTCATTCCCGTTCAAAGGTATAAATAATCTGGCTGTCATCCAGCGTTTTCACATCCATAGCAAGATCAACGTTGTCCTTACCGTCATAGCTGTCGATGGTAATTCCAATACTCAGCCTGTCACGTATGCTGTCCATATACGGTACGTTTGTGGTTGTTGTGATTTTCTCACCCGGAACCAGCTGGGACAGTTTCAGATTCAGAGTTTCCCAATAGACAAGATTATTCTCTGAATCAAAAATCTTAATCATAACCGGCCAATCCCAGTACAGTGGAGCGGCACCTGCATTTTCCCAATCCAGCTGAACTTCCAGAGTGTTGCCGGAAAAGGAAAAGGTAGTTGAAAGCCGGGATATATAATACTTGTATCCGATACGACGCTGGATTGCTTCATAAGCGGATGGATAGTCCTCAGAATCCGGACAATGGGGGCCGATAAATGTCAGATGGCAGTCTTCTACCTGATTCAGCAGCTCAGATAGTTCCTCGTGAAACAGGGTTTCCGGATCAGGCTGGCTGGTAATCTCACCGCCGACAGGAGCGTCTTTCCAGAAGGCGGCATAGGGAAGGATCTGCAGCTGATCTGTGGCAGTATCCTGATTCCCCCCGGAAATTGTCCAGGCCAGCCATCTGTCCGTCTCCTTTTTGTCGCCGAGCATGTCGTTATAGAGACCAAGACCTGCGTCTACGGCCTGTATATAGCTTCTTCGCATCAGGAAGCGCACGTTATCAAACTGTTCGCTGTAGGGCAGAATATAGTCCCAGCAGGTCTGCGCCGAGGGCATCAGGGAATTTCCGCTGTTGTCCCGGGCATGCCATTCGCCCCAGAAACCGAGACTTCCGAATTCAACATATGCCAGAAAATGATCCTGATTGAAATAGTCAGCCAGGGCAGTAATCGCCATGGAATGGCGGGAGATGAAATATTCGTTTTCATAGTCTGGGGAGTACCCTGAGCCGCTGCTGTTCGTATAGTAGGTGCCGTCGTTGGTTGCTTCCAGTAACCACTGAGGGATGTCTGTGTGCCCGGCCTCCCCCGGTTCGTCGCAGATGAAGCGGAGTACACCATGTTTTCCCTCTACTTTCCAACGGGAAATGTGAAAGTTGGATTCCAGAAAATCGGTATCGTAGCGTCCCATTTCCGGTTCCCAGTCTGACCATTTCAGTTTGATAAATACCAGGTCACTTTGTTTGCATTTATCTACATCCTCTGCGTAAGGCGCATACCCCATCAGTGGGTTCGCAATGATATCCTGATTGGGTTCAAAGACTACTTCATCGTTCAGATAGTAGCGATCCAGCATATAGGTAAGCAGTACGACGATAACAGCAGCCAGCAAAAAGAGCAGGATATAGTCAGCAGTGTAACTTCTTTTTTTAACCATTGTATTCTCCATTATACTGAATCAGGTTCACGTCTTTTACACCTTCCATGGCATTGATCTTATCCATGAACGCAGTGCCGTTTCTGTTGGAAAGCAGCTCAAGTGTCAGCTCGCGGGTGTCGCCGCGTATGGTTTTGCTCTTGACCTGATAACGGAATTTGCTCAGGGTGCGAAGGATTTCGTCATCCGCAGCGTCTCCGTCGTAGTGGACGATCAGAATGTAGATCACACCTCTTTTTCTCTTGTGATAAAAGACGAAAACGATCAGTATCATGACCAGCATGGTCAGAGCCGCAAGCACGTACAGACTGGCGGCCAGCGTGATGCCGATGGAGATGGACCAGAACAGATACAAAAGATCCATGGGGTCTTTGATCGCTGTTCGGTAACGCACGATGGAAAGCGCACCCACCATACCAAGAGAGATCACGATGTTGCTGCTGATGGCAAGGGTCAGCATACAGGTCAGTACGGTCATGCCGATCAGTGTTACCGCAAAGGACGCAGAATACACTACGCCCCCGTAGAACAGGCCATATACTTTGTAGATCACAAAGCCCAGAAGAACAGCTGCAGCCATGGCGATCACTGCATTAATGACGAAATCCGTGGTAATGCCGCCGTTGGCGGCGAAGGATTCCCATACTGTCTTTTTAAAATAATCCCGTATAGACATTTCTTTTTCCTCCTGCTGAGATAAGTTTGTTACTGTTTACCGGCCTGCCGGAAAACATTAGTTTTGCTGATCCCTGCTGTGGGATCTGTAAGATGATGCGCAGCTTCATAGCATGCGGTATACTTGGAAAACGCCGAAAATTCCTGACCGTTCAGAGGCAGCAGTGATTTGACCATCTGCGGCAGGAAAGCGGTGTACTTAACCTCCAGAACCAGCTTCACCGGTTCGATGGCGGGAAGGGTGGGCAGTCCGGCATCGAAAATGTCGTATGAACCGATGGCGGCGCGAACGTGCTTGTCAAAAGTAATGCGGACTGTTCCGGCATCCATGATGAGTGGTGTCCTTTCATAGTCTACGATCACTTTCGGACGCATCAGATTGGTCGTGCACTCGTAATAAAATTCTTTGCAGAGATTACTCTCTTTTTCCAGAAGAAACCGGTAATCTCCGTCCAGGATCTTTTGAAATTCCTTTCTGGTCAGATTGGCGGATTCCTTGTAAATGTAGCTTCCGTTTTTTGTCTTTCGCTCCAGATTGATGCGCCGGTCGCTGCAATTATATACACGAATGCGCCATTTCTGACGGAAATCCACACCCATGATCTTTTTTTTGTAGGCAGAATCATACATATCATCGAAATAGAGACTGCGGATCATGTACTCTCCGTTGACCGCGTTTTTATCCAGTGACAGAAACGGGCTGAGTCTCTGAAAAAGCAGATCTGCCTCGGGATAGGAGACCAGGTATTTCCATTCGTGGCGATAGGTTTTTTTGTGTTCGGCCATCTCAATCACCTCCGTCAAAGTAGGACGCATGGACAGAGCCGTCCGGCAGTACATAGAAGCAGAGGACACCATAGAGCGTGGTTTTCAGTTCTGTGGAATACGTTTCGTAAGCAATCTGACTGTTGCTATCCGCGCTGTTGGCAGTAACTCTCAGGAAATACTGCCCGGTGGGAAGCTGGTCGATGGTAAGTTCTGTAGAGTGCAAGCCGGAAGTATTAAGAAGCGGCGTGTCAAAACTCCAGGTGTCATCCAGCTGGACAGCGTATGTAACATCCTGCGAACAGGCAGCTTCATCCCAGGAAAGCAGTAATTGTCCGTCATCCTGTATGCCAGGTTCGTGAATATGGAAGGGAGCGGGTTTTTCCAGGCTCTCGTAATAGCTGTAATAGTTTTCCGTAACCTGTGTGCCCATACCTGCTGTCAGTGTATCATATTGTGGCTGAGTTACTCTCGCAAATGTCTGATCGGGAAGGCAATAGATTTCATCCCTCGCCAATGCGGTAAGCTGTGAGGCTGCCTCGTTGACGGCGGATTCTGATACAAATGTTTCGTACAGCGTATCGATCGCTGTGCTGAGGCTGGAAATACAGCTCTCATCCTGCAGCATTCTGGAGAACAAAACATTGTCACAGAAGCTGAATATACCGGTATCCCAACCTGGTGACTGCCCCGGTGCGCGCATTTCCTCATACGCGTCCCGGAATGCGCCATCGTTGTCCCAGGAAATAAAGTAAAATCTGTCAGAGCCTGTGGGACTGTACAGGTAATAGTTTTCTGTGGAAGCGTCTTTGTTGCCGGTCAGAATATTGAAAGCCAGCCAGCTATACAGATTATCTTGGTCAAAATAGGTATTGACAACCTGCTTAATGGGCATATCCGGATTATTGACCGCATCCAGCATCTCCAGAAGCAGAGAATGATCCTGATCGCCTTTTACCTCCAGAAGTTCCTCAAAAGCATCTTTTTGAAAATCAGGGGAGGTAGCCAGTGTGATGACATCTTCATGGCGGGCAAAATCAAAGTGATTGGCCTTGTAGAGTGCGCCATTGTCATCCAGTCCCCGGTTTTTGAAATAGGTCTTGTTGATGGGCTCGACCATGGTGTAAAGACCATAATCTATGTACGGAGTATCCGCTCCGGCAGTGGTGTCTTTCACATAAAGACGGACCAGCCGGGTTCTGGTACTCAGCAGAGCGGGTATATCCTCCATCAGCTGATAGCACAGCTTATTTGTTATACGAAGTGGATCCGTAAAGCTTTTTGAGAGGATCACACTTTTCATACCGTCCAGATTGCCCATGCCGTCTTTGATGGTGATCCGATAGCTTTTTTGCTGGCGCGTAGAGGCATTTGTTCCCTGTAAGCGGACAACGGCATTGGCGGTAAGCTGACCGTATCCGAAAGAACCCTCGGTAGGCGCGTTTTCATCTCCCAGCTGAAATACCGCTTCACACTGGTAAGGGTGATCTCCCTGTGCCTGAAGGGAAACTGTGTTGATCTGTGTCCAGGTGTAATCGGTGCCATCGTCCTCGTTGCCGGGGGCAACGGCCAGATAGACAACTGCGATATCGTTTGCACCATCGGTATCATACAGTTTTGCATCATCTGCTACCTGAAACTCTGTACTGTCTGATTTTTCGTAAGTCTCCTCCGGAGACAAAATCAAATCAGACATGTTTTCTGACTGTCCCGCACATCCGCTCAGCATCAGACAGAACACAAGTAGCGCCATTATACTCGTGACCGAATGTGTTGGCAGCAAACTGCCTGTCGGGCGGTTTGGATTTTTTGTTTTCATCTTGCATCCTCCTGTGACTGATACGATATGGTTCCGTCCTGTTCTACCACAAACGAGTAGCAGCCATAGATTTTTCCCACATTTTCAATGTCATAGTAATCAAAACAATCCGTGGTGTATCCGGATTCATTGGTGGCTGTGGCCCTTAGATAATATGTGCCCGGATCCAGTTTCCCGATTCTCGCATAGGGAACAGACAGGCCGGAGTCTTCTGCAAGTATATTTTGAAATTCATAATCTGTGGCCAGCTGGTACGCATATGTTACAGATTCCCCCCGGATATCATAGGCTACACCCCAGGAAAAAAAGATATCGCTTTCACTGTATTCCGGAGGATTGACAAAAAATGGCCACGGACGGGAGAGGCTTTCCTGATAGTAGGTGTAGTTAAGCTGTATTTCGGAGGAGAGCATTCCGACATACTGATCGTATTCCGCAGGGGTCAGATCGCAAAAATAGTTGCTGTGTGCATTGTGGAAAATATCCTCTTTAACAACTTTGCTGTACGCTTCAGCCCGTTTGTCGATGACATCGGGATTAAGAGCGTGTTTCATAAGATCGTGGATAGCATCATCCAGCTGCCGGCGGTAAGATTCTTCTTTCATCATGCGGTTTATGAGAACCAGCGAAACGTATTGAGTCAGTCCCTGTTCCCAGGACTGGCCTTCCAGATACCCGGTTTTCTGAAAATAATTTCTTCGAAATGACGCATCCATATCCCAGGAAATAAAATACCACTTCTCGGAGTTTTGCGGGCTATAGATATATGCATTTCGAGCTCCGGAGTCATAGTTACCGATCAGAATCTGGAAGGCCATCCAGTAACATATATTTTCTGCGTCAAAATGCTCATCAATGATCCGGGCAATAGGGATACTGTAATTTTCCAGCTTTGTCAGAACGTTTCTGAGATCGGTGTGATCATCACTGCCTTTGATTTCCAGATACGATTCAAAAGCATCTTCATCATAGTCATCACCCACCGCCATGATTTCATCATAGGTATGCCATTCAAACATATTGATCTTGTAGAGCTTGCCGCGGTCATCCAGACCGTGGTTTTCCAGATAGGTTCTGTTGATCTGCTCTACCATGGTATAAAGGCCGTAATCTTCATACTCGCCGGAACCTCCCGCGGTAGTATCCTTTACATAGAGTCGGACAAATTGTGTCCGGGCACTCATAAGCTGGGGAATATCTGCCAGCAGGTCATAACACATCTTATTCAGAAAACGGTAGGGATCGGATACATGCTTATTCAGAGCCAGGGTGCGCTGACCGTTGTACTCGTCTTTTCCGGCCTTGATCCGTATTTTATAGTTTTTAGAGTCAAGATAGGATGAGGTCTGTCCGCGAACCTGTACGGTCACATTCGGCACAGTTTCGCCGTAACCGTAGCTTCCTTCCCCCAGACCGTTTCCGTCATCGATCTGAAGGATTCCCTCCACTTTATATCGTTCCACACCAAGATCATCATAATAATAGGTAGAGTGGGAGTTTATCTCTTCCCAGGTATGGTTGGAACTGTCGGCTTCGTTGCCGGTGGAGACGGTAAGATACATATTGGTGACAGAGGTAAGGTCTCTGTTTTCATACAGAGCATCATTGTCGTGAATATTTTCCTCTGCCGGTGTTTCCTTTGGTACTGTCTGCACTTCAGAAGCGGCAGAGGCAGGGAGGCTTTCCGTTTGTGATGAGGCCTCGGCACAGCCAGACAGTATGGAAGCAGCCAGTAAGACCGCAGTGATTTGTTTTATACGATTCATGAAACAGTCCCCCTGTCTTGTGAATGATCAGAATCTTTTTGACGCTGTTCTTGCTGCCGTGCTTTGATGCGCTCGTATCTCTCATCCAGTCGGACGGCAATGGCTACAAGCGGTCCTTTTTCTTTTACAGGAAGAATATTTTGTCTTGCCAGCAGATAATAGGGCAGCTTCTTAGTACGGTAATCCAGCCCCAGGATAGCCATAATATAGTATACAAGTACACCCGCAAAGAATCCAACACCAAAGAACTGCTCACTTCCATAAAGGATCTGCCAGATCGTGACGATAGAAGAGAGCACACCAAAAAGTGATGCTGCGATCACTGCACCGATATAATCTTCAAAATACAGCTGGATCAGCATCATGGAGTTGGCAACGGCATATGTTCCGTATCCAACGCACAGGAACCGGAAAATATTTGACGAGAGAGCTGTGAATCCCAGCGGCAGCGTTTCCAGCACCGGCGGTACGATGACAATGAACAGGATGGTGGTAAAAAGCTGCTTATGCCCGACGTAAAGAAGTTCCTGTTTCAGAACTGCCAGCATTTCTTCGCCGGCCTGTTTGATATCTCCGATAGAGCCCCGGTCATTGAAAAGCCCGTAATATTTCTGATATTTGGGGTAAAATTTTACCTCTACAGAGGTAATAAACGTAACCGTAGTGATCAGCAGGCTGAAATAAGCAAACAGGGCCGGAACGTCATACTGCGGCGCGCCGTAAAACAGCCCTTCAACCTGTTCTTTTAAAGGTCCAAAATACATAATGACCAGGTGAGAAAACAAACCGATGTTTAACATACCACCTGTTATTACCATTGAACGGTATTTGTCCATCCAGGCCAGAAAGGAAAAGTTACTCCCGGTCTGCTTTGGAAAATAGTCCAGAAGTATTTTCAGATACCTGCACATCAGCAAACCATAGGCCGTGATAATCGACAGCATAAAGGTCTCGATCCGGACAAAGCCAACAAGGATCATGATCAGGATCAGTAAAAATCCCACCATCAGGGAGATGGCAAAGGACAGTACGATGGCTTTATAGTCTTTTACAGCGGTCAGATAGATCATTTCGTTCCAGACAATGATCAGTACCAGAGAATACCACAGGCACAGAATCTGATACAACAGCGAAACACCGGAAAAATGCAGGAAAATACCGTAAAACACTGTGCACAGTACCAGCATGATGGCACTGGAACCATAAAAAGAAGGCATGATCTTGTCTTCTCGTTCTTCATATAACATATCGGACACAAAACGGGTCACACACATATTGAACCAGCTGGTGACAGAAAGAGACACAAGTAGACTGTATGTGAGCATACAGTTCAGAAGCTCCCGGTCATGACTGTCCATACCGCCGATTTGCGCGGCAAAGGAAACACCAACCAGAAGCGCTACACCCAGAAGCATAGGGCCGGTGGTGATGATTCCAGCATAGCCGTATGCCCGGCAAAGATTAAATACGCCTCGTTTGTCAAATAATTTTTTCAGACTGAATCCGATTCCTGCCATCTTTCAAAAACCTCATCATAAACCTTCAGATAGCGGCGGAGCATATCCTCATGAAGGAAGTATTTTTCGACCCGCTTTCTTCCGGTGAGTCCCATTTGCCGCCGTTCCACCGGATGTAAAGCCATGCGGGCCATGGCATCTGTCATGGCCTGAACGTGCATGGGAGGAACACAGTATCCCGCGGGTCCGAGATCATCGTCCTCTGCCACTGCATTGACCAGTTCTTTGCAGCAGCCTACGTCTGTTGTGATTACGGGGCAGGCAGCCCCAAAGCTTTCCAGCACCGACAGCGGCATTCCTTCTGAAATAGAAGAAAGCATGGTAAAATCAAATTTCCCCAGCCATTCGGTTACGTTGATCAGACCGAGGAAGATAACGTCCTGAACCTGCAGCTGCTCCACCAGGTCATAGCATTCCTGTGCGTATTCTTTGTCATCCTCCGGACCCGCGATAAAAAGACGGGTATTGGGAACTCTGATTTTCAGATCTGCAAAGGCATAGATCATAGTCTTTACGTCTTTGATGGGCGCAATACGAAGAACAGCTCCGATGTCCACATAGCCGTTATCCGGTTTCTGAGGAATGTCGCGGAAGCGTTCATAGCGAATGCCGTTTCCGATGTAAACACATTTTGCCGGATCGCATCCCATATCGATCTGTATCTGCATCGCGCCGCTGAACAGGCTGGTGATCATGGACGCTTTTTCATAGGCACCGTCAGACAGCATATAGAAAAATTTGACCCAGAGCTTTTTGAACGCCGGATTGACCCATTTGGCGCGGATGATCTCTTCTTCCCTTTCCCGGGTATAAATGCCGTGTTCCGTAATCAGATAGGGAACATGATAGGTATAGCTGCCCAGACGGGCCAGAATGCCGCTGTATCCGGTGGCGATGGCGTGATACACATCTGCCCGGGGAACTTCCGAGGACAGAACGTGGAGTATGGGCAGCAGCATGGACCGCACAGTATGAAAAAAATCGGAAAAGGCTGTGTAGGGATATTCCTTTTCACAAAGCTCCGTCAGAATATCCAGAAAACTTTCACTTTGCAAAAATGATACCGGCGCGATGCGCGCCTGTGCGTACATCTCAAACAGAACTTCCCAATGGGGGTTATTGCAGTTGATAAAATCATAGAGTACCTGAACTTCTTCAGGAGAAAAACGGTATTTTTGGGGCGCAGGGATAAGTTTAAGCGCGTCACCGAGGAAAATTTCATTAACCTCTACTACATTGTCCGGCAGGGTGTATTTGAATTTCCCCCGGATCTCTGAAGATGCGCCTATGGCCCATATGACAAACTCGTGCTGCGGCATTGCCTGGATGTACTGGTGTATCCAGGATGACACGCCGCCGGTCACGTATGGGTAGCACCCTTCAAGTATGACACAGATTCTCATAAAGCAATCCTTTCCCGTTCATGAAAAACGGATATCGACCTGTTCTGCGTTCGCGCAGACAAGATAGAGTGTGCTGCCAAGTGGTGTGATTTCGCCGCCGGTAATCTCCGCAATTTCCTGATCTTCGTTGAGCCGCAGTATAAACCAGGCTTCATCATAAAAATTCGTCAGTTCCAGATGAATACCATGTTCTGTCATGGTTCTTTCCAGGTCAATATAATCGTAGCGCTGTACAGCGGCGGCGATTTCCGAGCCTGTCATGGATCGGATGGAGGGGGCGGATGTATACAGCCAATCGACATATTCCGACAGGTTTTCATGCATTTTTGCCCATCCTATGTCAGCACCCCTGTCTTCGTCCATAACATCGTCAGGATGCTGGAAGTGGCTGTTTACAAAGTGGAAATTCAGCTCCGAAAGTGCCACGAGGCGTACGTAATCGTCGAGAATATAGCCGGAGATCACACGGGGCGTGCTGATGATGCCATTGTTTTCCACGCAAAAATCCTGGGTATAAGCCAGTTCACCGGGCAGATATACGGAAGCAATGGCTTTGACGTCGGGAAATCTGTCAGCCAGCATTTCGATACCTTCCTCGGAGATGATGTTGGAGGGCGGCACGTACACCTGGAAGGTGCGATCGGGATAAAGACTTTTGCAAAAGTCGTTCAGTTCGGTGATCGCATTGTACATATCCTGATAGCTGGCCCACTGGCTGTAGCTGTCGAACAGGCCCATATAGTCAAAATTCTCCAGAACAAGAGGCATATGGTTGTAGCCGTGGAGACCGATTTCCCCTCCAGCGTCCAGAAGCATGTTGCCAAAGTACAGATAGCGTTCTCTGTCGTTGTTTGGCTCAAATATCCCTGATACCTGGTCTGAGTATTCTTCAATGACCATGCCTGTGTATTTGATACCGTATTTTTCAGCAAGATTATAGGTGTCCGGCCACCATTTGGAGGTGTAGAAATCCTTGATGCTGATTTGATAATCCCGCTCAATATATTTGGAATAACCGGAGGGAACGGGAGAAGGAAAATCATCAATGTAAAAGGCAGATCCATTAATTACAGGATAGACGCATGCTTCGTCTAACAGGCTGTAAGCAGCACAGTGGAGCCCACGGTAGCTCTTTGTCAGAAAACCGAGATTATCTACAACGATTGTACCCTGTCCGATGTTTCGCCTCCAGATGATTGGTGTAGGATATTCCGATGCTGTCTGGGCAAATATCTGGCAGTCATCCTCCAGATAAGGACCCATGGAGGATTCGTACGCATCTATAATGGGATAATCACGAGATGAGCCCCCAAGCAGAAAATCCTGCGAAAACCGGAGAGACTCAACGAGTACATAGTTGTTTCCACAGTCCCGGATACCCAGAATATCAAACAGGCTCTGAAAATTACCGTTGATTTCCGGCGGATAGAGGATCATAAGATTGCCGCCGGACTTGACCCAGGTTTTCACCGTGCCCAAAAGATCGCCAAGATACTGATAGTGGGTTACCGAAAGCACCAGGTAGTGATAATCCTCCAGCATATCCGCGGAGGCCTGTGTACATTCCAGAGCATCAAAGCGAATCCTCATCTGAGAGAGAATAGCCGACATTTCCTGGTATCCCATATTCCCCATTGCATCATTTTCATAAAGCAGCAGACAGTCAGACTCCCCAAAAGACTGCTCAAGCTCTGCCTTTTCGACATCGAGCAGTTCCAGAACGGGATCTGCGGAGGCGTAGGTTACATTTTTTGCCACGGCTGTCAGCACAAACATCAGCAGGCACATGATAAAAGCAATCGTCATCATCGCGTAAAACGAATGGCCGGATCGGTGCTGATGGAGGGCGGAAGTGTTATTCTTATTTCTGTTCATCATAGCTGTAATATCCTTTTTCGATAAGTCCATATGGGTATCTGTGCAGACACAGTTCAAAAATCCATGAAAATCGGCTGTGCCTAACAAGTTTTAGAACAGCTGCATCAGGTACGCCAGAAAGCAAGCTCTGCCCGTCCATCGGGAGACAAATAAATCTTTCGCTGGTCCGTCATCTGTATAATCTGCTGAACCCCTTCAGGATCCTTCATAAGCGCGTAATATTTCAGAAGGTAAAGATAACCCTGCTCATTTTCCGGACGAAAGGCGATCATCTTTTCGGCATCAGCCCGCAAATCTTCGAGGTTTTGAAGCCGCATATCCGCATCTGCTTTCTTGATCCACAGAGAAAGACTCTCCCCGTTTTTAGAAAGGCGCTTTTTAAGAATGTCTGCATATTTGCGGAGCTGAGCGTCCCGCCGGCTGCCTTCCAGAAGGCCGCTGGACAGATACCGCTCCAGCAGCCGCTGATATTTTCGAATCAGATTTTCATCATCCGGATGTCTGGCCAGTTGCTTGCCAAGTGACTGAAACTGAAGATCAAACTC
>CALZOU010000069.1 GCA_945827805.1 uncultured Lachnospiraceae bacterium | reverse complement strand
GGACAGCTGCGCAGGAAAAGCATCTGCCTTATCCGGAAGTCCTACACGTTTCAGAAGCTCCTGAGCCTCCGCATGGGCCTGATCCTTATCCATCAGCTTTAATTTCACCGGAGCCAGTGTCAGATTCTGTTCCACGGAAAGATTGGCAAACAGATTAAAATGCTGGAACACCATACCCATATGCTCCCGGATCTTATTGATATCCGCATGGGGATCGGTAATATCCTGACCGTCAAAAATGATCTGGCCGGAAGTAGGCACCTCCAGAAGATTCATACAACGCAGGAATGTGGATTTACCTGAACCCGAAGGTCCGATGATAACCACCTTTTCCCCTACAGCAATATGCTCTGTGATATCGCGGAGAACGACATGATCTCCAAAAGACTTTGTCAGATTCTTAACGCTGATCATTTTTTCTCATTCTCCTTTCCAGTCTGCCAAGAACGGTTGTCAGGATCATCACCATAGCCAGATAGATCGCGGCAATGGCAAGGAACGGCACGATGGCCTGATACGTTTTACCCTGAATGATCATGGCTCCCTTGGTCAGATCCTTCAGACCGATGACGGTAACGATAGATGTCTCCTTCAGCAGCGTGATCAGCTCATTGCCCAGCGCCGGCAAAACGTTTTTGAATGCCTGCGGAATGATGACGCACTTCATGGTGGTTGCATAGCTCAAGCCCAGAGAACGGCCGGCCTCCATCTGTCCCGCATCGATAGACATGATACCGGAACGGATGATCTCGGCAACGTATGCCCCGGAGTTGATACCAAAAGTCATTACCGCACACATAACCATATTCTGGGTGGTGGATCTGGCAGATGCCCAGATCACGAACCACATGATCAGAAGCTGTACCATAGCCGGTGTACCACGGATCACCGTAAGATAAATATTGGCCAGCACATTAAAAAAACCCAGCACAGGATTCCTGTGTTTTGCCTGCTGCTGATCATGTGCCGAACGAACCAGTGCTACGATAATCCCCAGCGCCAGACCGATAAGCAGCGCCAGCACTGTGGTCAGTAAAGTGATGCCGATACCCTGTACAAAATACATGTAGTTATTGTTCAGGATAAAGGTCTGATAAAATCCGGTTTTCAACGTTTTCCACATTGTCCGGTATCCCCCTTTCTCTTTTTAAAAAAGCGGGACATATCTGGTGTCCCGCTTTGTAAGTCTCGTGTTCTCAGAAAAACAATGTATATTTTTCTGTCCTGTCGTTCTGATTATTCAGCAGAGATATATTTGTCAAGAATGCCCTGGATCGTGCCATCCTCTTTCAGTTCTGCCATAGCCGCGTTGATGGCATCCTTCAGAGCGGTGTTCTCTTTTGCTACTGCGATAGCATAATCCTCAGTTACATACTCTGTATCCAGGATCTTCAGACCTTCGTTAACTGCTACAAAGTTCTTAGCCGGCTCCTGGTCAATAACAACGCAGTCAACCTTGCCGTCTTTCAGAGCCTGTACTGCCATAGCACCGCTGTTGTAAGCAATAACGTTCTCTTCACCGAAATCGTCAGAGCAGTAAATATGTCCTGTTGTAGCATCCTGTACACCGATCAGCTTGCCTGCCAGATCATCAACAGATGCAATTTCGGAATCCTCCGGAACAATAACCACCTGTACACCTGTGGAGTAGCTGTCTGTGAAATCCACGTTCTGCAGACGATCCTCAGTAACGGTCATACCTGCAGCAGAAATATCGATTTTTCCGGACTGTACGGCAGATACCAGAGAGTTAAAGTCCATATCCACAATCTCCAGAGTCAGACCCAGCTTCTCTGCGATAGCCTGGCTGATCTCAGCATCGATACCTACAATCTTGTCTCCCTCATAATATTCGTAGGGCGGGAAGGTAGCATTGGTACCCATGGTCAGAACTCCGTCTGTAGCCAGCTTGTATTCACCTGTTGTCTCAGCGGCGGATGCCTCACTTGCTGCAGAAGCTTCGCTTACTGCAGAACCTGCTTCGCTTACTGTGGAGGAAGCCGGAGCTTCACTTACTGTGGAAGCCGCTTCGCTTGCTGCGGAAGAAGCCGGAGCAGCACTGCTGGAGCTGCCGCATCCAGCCAGAACAGCCATACCCATAGCTGCTGTCATCATCATTGCAACTGCTTTTTTCATAATGTTCACCTCAATCATATATTTTCTCGATTTTGCCTCGAATAAACGCATTATACTCTCTCTCTTTTAAATATACAAGAATAAATCATGTATTTCCGGTATTTTCAGCATATTATGCGGTTTTGGTGAATATTATCCCGTTTTTTATGCCTAATGGCACAAAAAATTCATCTTTTCTTTACGTTTATGCTATTTTTTCAGCTTGCGGATTTCTGAGAGCCGGTCCAGTGCCGCCAGAAGAGTCTCATCCTGTTTGGCAAAATGCAGACGGATCAGATGGTTCACATTCTCCCGGAAAAAGCTGGAACCGGGCACTGCGCCTACTCCCACTTCTCTGGCTAGATCGATACAGAACTGTTCGTCATCGGCATAACCGAATTCACTGATATCTACCAGCACGTAATAGGCACCCTGAGGTTCCACAAAGGAAAGACCGGCATTTGCAATACCGTCCAGAAACAGATTGCGCATGTGGGTATATTTATCCTGCAGCCACTGATAATATGTATCGTCAAAATTCAAGCCCACTACAGCGGCTTCCATCAGCGGTGCCGCCGCACCTACAGTCAGAAAATCATGTACCTTTTTCACCCGTTCAATGACCTCCGGACAGGCGATCACATAGCCCAGACGCCATCCCGTGATGGAATAGGTTTTGGACAGAGAGTTACAGATGATGGTGCGTTCCTTCATTCCCGGAAGAGTGGACATATACACATGGGTATGAGGTTTATACAAAATATGCTCATACACTTCATCCGTGATCACAAAGAGGTCATAACGGATGGCCAGATCCGCAATGATCTGCATTTCTTCCCGGGTAAATACCTTACCGCAGGGATTGGACGGATTGCACAGGATCAGTGCCCGGGTTCCCGGCTGCTTCATTGCGGCTTCCAGTTCATTAGCATCAAAGGTAAATGTAGGTGGTTTTAAGGGCACATAAATGGGCTCGGCACCGCTTAAGATAGCATCTGCCCCATAATTTTCATAAAAAGGTGAAAACACCACGACTTTATCTCCCGGATTACATACGGACATCATGGCTGCCATCATAGCTTCTGTACTGCCGCAGGTCACCACGATTTCTGTCTCCGGATCCACCTTCATGCCGGAAAAATGTTCCTGTTTTCTGGCCAGGGCTTCCCGGAAATTTCTGGCGCCCCAGGTCAGGGCGTACTGGTGAGGGCCTGTTTTGGCCACTTCAGCCAGGCGGTCCGTGATCGCCTTTGGCGGATCAAAATCCGGAAATCCCTGGGAAAGATTGATAGCTCCATATTCATCCGACACACGGGTCATCCGGCGGATCACGGAATCGGTAAAAGTTTCTGTTCTTGTTGATAATGTTGGCATACTTTCCTTTCCGGTGATGTATATTCACCTTGCATAAATTTTATCTCTACAGGTATCTTCCTTCTGCAAACATCTCCGGGCTCGTTTTCTCCCCCGTCAGCGTCATTCTGCAAATAAGTTCCCCTGTATATCCACGATTTTATCCAGAGAAATCACGGTATTGTCCGAAAGCAGAATGGTTCTGGCATACAGATCCAGCTTTTTTACGCTGCCGCAGAAATCCGCATACGTGCCGCCCTCCTTCTTCTCATCCGGAACAAAGCAGGTAAAGGTCACTTCCTCATTTGTTCCCAGATGTTCCCGAATCAGCTCCAGCTTTTCGTCCAGAGCCTCCAGTGCATCCTCATCCAGCTGTATCTTCCGGTCTGTCAGCCGCTGCGTCTCCTGAATGGCCGCCTCATGTCCCGTCAGCGCTGCAAAAGGGGCAAACTGAGCGGCTCTGTCCTGCAGTGACATGTGGGGATGCACCTTTGACTGGTGATGAGGAAGATTAATAATATCATCATAGCGATGGGTGTGAGGTTTTGTCATTCTCATCTCTCCTTTCAGGCTTTGTGCCCGCCGATCTGTCCGTTTCTTTCCCGGGCAGTGGCTCCTTCCTGCAGGTTCATGCCTTTAAGAAGCGCATTTTTGCCGAATTTTTTCTTAATGTCCAGCATAGCCTTCTGCATGCGCTTTTCCCGTTCCAGTTCAGCCTGTTCTCTGGCTTCCTGCTCTTCCCGTGCCGCATAATCGGTAAACAGATCCATCTGTTCAAACTCCTGGGGCTGTGTCATTTCACATTCCGCCACCACATGATCTGCGGTCAGACTGATGCGCCGGACCAGAAGTATGGGATTCATGATCCTTTCATACAGCTGTGTCACCGCTTCCATGATCTGAGAGGAGGCGGATGTCTGCCGGGACAAATGCGTGGTGCCGTGGGCATGTTTTGGCACTTTCCGCCCATATCCGTCCACCGTCACAGGCCCGTTGTACTGCCTGCGTATCACGGGATCGGTGAGATTTTCGATATCATACCCCACTGTCAGTACCAGCTGATCCGTCACCAGTCCTTTATCCACCAGATCAAGCGCCAGCTGATCCGCCATCTCCCGTACGACCATCTGGGCTTTTTCATAACTGTAGGGCATTTTCAGTACCTGACCGGAACATATACTGTTATTTTCCGGACGGTATGCTTTGATCTCTTTCATGGTACATGGCTCCCAGCCCCAGGCATGATCGATCAAAAGCTCGGCGTTGACTCCAAATAGTTTATATAAAAGTTCTTCGTTATAATATTCGTTCGGCCCGCCCAGAGAACACCTGGCGATATCTCCCATGGTGTGCAGACCATATGCTTTGAGCTTTCGGGCATAGCCCCTGCCGATCCGCCAGAAATCCGTCAGAGGCTGATGATCCCAGAGTTGACGCCGGTAGGACATCTCGTCCAGTTCAGCAAGACGAACACCGTACGCATCCGGTACCGTACGTTTGGCAACGATATCCATGGCGATCTTGCTCAGATACAGATTTGTGCCTATCCCCGCCGTCGCCGTAATACCGGTGGTAACCAGCACATCCTTCATGATGGTCATGGCCAGCTCTTTCGGTGTCATCCCATACGTATCCAGATAATCTGTCACATCCATAAACACTTCGTCAATAGAATAGACGTGTATATCTTCCGGCGCAATATATTTGAGATAGATCTGATAAATTCTTGTACTGTAGTTCATATAATGCGCCATCCTTGGCGGAGCCGCAATATAGGTAAGCTCCAGAGAGGGATCCATCTGCAGTTCGATCTCATTATAAGATGCGCCGCTGAACTTCCTGTCCGGAAGTTTTTTTCTGCGCTCCGCATTGACCGCCTTTACCCTCTGCACCACTTCAAACAGACGGGCTCTTCCGCTGATGCCGTAAGCTTTCAGAGAAGGAGATACTGCCAGACAGATTGTCTTTGTGGTACGGCTTTCATCTGCCACCACCAGATTCGTGGTCAGGGGATCCAGGCCCCGCTCCAGACATTCCACCGAAGCGTAAAAGGATTTCAGATCGATGGCGATATATGTTCGATTGTTTAAGTCTTCCTGTGATGCATTCATTTTCTTCATAAATCTCATTTTCGATAGTATGTCTTTCTTACAGCTTTTTTAATTGCCGTACGACATGATTATATTATCATTTTGCATCCAAAAGCGGAACCCTGAGTATAGAAAATAATCCCCTCCCGTTTTTACTTCGGGAAGGGGATGAATGAACAACACCTAATCTTCTTTTAACTTTAGCAAAAAATCGGACGGTGATAATACCATTACGGATGCTTTTGCATAATCTTTCTGATTCCTTGTCACAATACACGGCTGAATGATTATCTTTAACCTGCATTATTTTGTCTTGGCGATGATTCGCATCTTGACGACCTTTTGTTAGTGTGATATAACAAATATTAGCTAATGATAATTTTTTCTCAAAATGGAGGTGTTTCAGATGACTCTGAAAGATCTGAAAATTGGTGAAAGTGCCGTGATCACTGCAGTAGGCGGTGAAGGCGCTCTCAGACAGCATTTTCTGGATATGGGTGTAATTCCCGGTGCGGAAGTCACAGTCGTTAAATTTGCTCCCATGGGAGATCCCATGGAACTGCAGATCCACGGCTATGAGCTGACCCTTCGTCTGGCGGACGCAGGACAGATCGATATTCAGCCCATTGACGAACGTTCCAACAAACACAGCCGCATTGATAAAATATATCCGTCCGCCCATCCCGGTCTCGGCGAAGATGGAAAATACCATGCCAAAGGAGACGGAGATCCGCTGCCGGACGGCACACTGCTGACCTATGCTCTGGTGGGCAACCAGAACTGCGGAAAGACCACATTATTTAACCAGCTGACCGGTTCCAACCAGCATGTGGGCAATTTCCCCGGCGTTACGGTGGACCGCAAGGATGGACCCATCAAAGGCCATCCCAACACCAGAGTTACCGATCTCCCGGGCATCTATTCCATGTCCCCGTACACCAGCGAGGAGATCGTGTCGAGAAATTTTGTTCTCGGGGACAAACCAAAGGCCATCATCAATATCGTAGACGCCACCAACATTGAGCGAAATCTGTATCTGACCATGCAGCTTCTGGAAATGCATATTCCCATGGTCGTGGCGCTCAACATGATGGATGAAGTCACCAACAATAACGGTGCCATTGACATCAACGGTATGGAGTCCCTTTTGGGTGTTCCGGTTATTCCCATTTCCGCCGCCAAAAACGAAGGTGTCAGGGAGCTGATCGACCATGCCATACATATTGCCAGATATCAGGAGCGGCCTCAGAAACAGGATTTTTGCAGCAAAGATGATCACGGCGGAGCCATCCACCGGGCGATCCACGCTGTGGAATCCATTATCGAAGACCACACAGAGCGGGCCGGACTGCCCCTTCGATTCTGCGCCACTAAGGTCATCGAAGGTGATTCCCTGATTCTGGAGCAGCTGCAGCTGGATCAGAATGAAATGGCCATGATCCGGCATATCGTTGTACAGATGGAAAAAGAAGGCGGCATGGACCGCAGCGCCGCCATCGCCGACATGCGTTTTGACTTTATCGAATACGTCTGCGAGAGAACCGTCAAAAAGCCCACAGAAAGCAAAGAGAGGATCCGCTCCGAAAAGATCGACCGGATCCTGACCGGAAAATGGACCGCCATTCCCTGCTTTATCGCTATTATGGGTGCTGTATTCTTCCTCACTTTTAACGTAATCGGTGTCTTTTTGCAGGGGCTGCTGGAATCCGGTATTGATGCACTGACCGGCACTGTAGATGCCTGGATGACAGAAGTACACGTCAGCCATGCATTGCACGGACTGGTCATCGACGGTATCTTCGGCGGTGTGGGAAGTGTTTTAAGCTTTCTGCCCATCGTTGTCACCCTGTTTTTCTTCCTGTCCATCATGGAAGACAGCGGCTATGTGGCCCGGGTGGCCTTCTTTATGGATAAGCTGCTCAGAAAGATCGGTCTCTCCGGGCGAAGCATCGTTCCTATGCTGATCGGTTTTGGCTGTACCGTTCCGGCAGTTATGGCCACGAGAACACTGCCCAGCAAACGTGACCGACGGATGACCATCCTGCTCACCCCGTTTATGAGCTGTACGGCAAAGCTGCCCATCTATGCCTTCTTTGTCAGCGCATTTTTCCCGGGCAAAGGCGGGTTTATTATGACCGGACTGTATGTGCTGAGTATTGCAGTAGGTATTTTAGTGGCAATGCTGTTCAAAAAAACACTGTTTAAAGGTGAAGCCGTTCCCTTTGTCATGGAGCTGCCCAATTACCGTATGCCCGGTGTCAAAAATGTAGCCCAGCTTCTGTGGGAAAAAGCCAAGGATTTCCTGAGCAAAGCCTTCAGTGTGATTCTGATTGCCACCATCATTGTGTGGTTCCTGCAAAGCTTTGATATCCACCTGAAACTGGTCAGCGATTCCTCAGAGAGTCTGATGGCCATGATCTCCGGCTGGCTGGTGCCGCTGTTTGCGCCGCTGGGTCTGGATGACTGGCGCATCGTTACTTCCCTGATCAGTGGATTTATGGCAAAAGAAAGCGTGGTATCCACCATGGGTATTCTTTTTGGAGACAGTATCTATACTGCTCTTTCCACAGTGTCTGCCGCCACTATGCTGATATTTTCACTGCTGTACACCCCCTGTGTTGCGGCTATCGCTTCGATCAAGCGGGAACTGGGGGGCAAATGGGCTTTCGGCGTGGTGATCTGGCAGTGCTTTGTAGCCTGGGTTATCGCCTTAGTTGTACGACTGATCTGTATGGCGATAGGAATGTAACAGCCTTGTGATGATATGGCTATAGTTAATGGAGGATTTTATGAATTTTGCAGATATTATTGTAGCTGTGGCCGTTTTCGGCATAGCCATACTGGCCATCAGCATTTTGCGCAGAAATAAAAAGGCCGGAAAAAGCAGCTGTGGATGTGACTGCGGCAGCTGTACACAGAGTTGCCGGCGCAGATAGATATTTTACACATTTACATATCATTGTGAAATTGCACAATTTTTATTCTATTTTTTCGTTAATTATGTATACAATTAATCTTGTGCAATTGCCTATCCGGTGTTAAAACATACTACGTAAACAAACGAAAGCAAACAAGCAATGAATGGGATACATCGTCTGTAGAGCCATCTTTCAGAGAGCCGTTGGCCGGTGTGAAACGGCAGATGCCCACATACGACATCACCCATGAGCCTCCCGCTGAAACTATAGTAAGCGGTGACGTCCTCTCCACGTTATCAGAGAAGCTGTTGATAGACAGTACTAAGCGGCCTGATGTTTTACGCAGACAAACAGAGTGGTACCACGGATAAAAATTCCGCCTCTGCAGTTCCTTAACGGGAACGGCAGGGGCGTTTTTTATATATAGCATTTAAGAAAAGAGGTAGAATTAATGAACGGAATTTTGATGATGGTCATCGCCATCGCAGTACTTGGAGGAGCCTACCTCCTGTATGGACGTTACTTACAGAACAAGTGGGGCATTGATCCCACCGCTAAAACACCCGCCTACGAAATGGAAGATGGTGTAGACTATGTACCTGCAGACACCAACGTGGTCTTTGGTCATCAGTTTGCATCCATTGCCGGAGCCGGCCCCATCAACGGCCCCATTCAGGCTGCCATGTTCGGATGGCTTCCGGTACTCTTATGGATCCTGATCGGCGGTGTATTTTTCGGGGCGGTGCAGGATTTTGCTGCCATGTATGCATCTGTTAAAAATAAAGGCCGCACCATAGGCTATATCATCGAGGAATATATCGGAAAGACCGGTAAAAAACTGTTTCTCCTGTTCTGCTGGCTGTTCTGCATTCTGGTGGTAGCCGCTTTCGCAGACGTGGTTGCCGGTACCTTTAACGGTTTTGTCACCGATGATGCCGGTGTGGTCAGCACAGTTGCCGCTAACGGAGCAGTAGCCACCACCTCCATGCTGTTTATTCTGGAAGCTGTTGCTCTGGGACTGCTTCTTAAATATACCCATATGAACAAATGGGTAAACACCGCCATTGCCATTGTTATGCTGGTGGCTGCCGTTGCACTGGGCCTTGCTTTCCCGGTATATCTTCCCCGCAGTGTATGGCATATCATTATTTTTCTGTATGTTATGGTAGCCTGTGTTGCTCCGGTATGGGCACTTCTCCAACCCAGAGACTATCTGAACAGCTATCTTCTGATCTTTATGATCGTGGCTGCTGTCATTGGTGTCTTTGTTGCAAATCCGGCCTGCAACCTGGATGCTTTTACAGGCTTCAACGTGGATGGACAGTATCTGTTCCCCATCCTGTTTGTCACCATCGCCTGCGGTGCCGTTTCCGGTTTCCACTCTCTGGTTTCTTCAGGAACGGCATCCAAACAGATCAAAAACGAAAAAAATATGCTACCGGTTTCTTTTGGTGCCATGTTGATGGAGAGTATGCTGGCTGTCATCGCACTGATCGCTGTTGCCTCCTTTGGCAAAGGTGAAGCTGCTGCTCAGGGATTGACCACGCAGCCTCAGATCTTTGCAGGTGCTATTGCAAACTTCCTGACTGTGATCGGCCTTCCTCATGACCTTGTTTATACATTGATCAATCTGGCGATCTCTGCTTTTGCGCTGACCTCTCTGGACTCCGTAGCCCGTGTAGGCCGCCTGTCCTTCCAGGAATTTTTTACAGAGGATGATTCCGACGAAGAACATATGAGTCCTGTTCTCAAAGTGGTAACCAACAAATATTTTGCCACTATTCTGACACTGGTTCTGTCTTATCTGCTGGCCAAAGTCGGATACGCAGAAATCTGGCCATTATTTGGTTCCGCCAACCAGCTGTTGTCCGTACTGGCACTGGTGGCCTGCGCCGTCTTCTTAAAGAAGACAAAACGTCAGGGTGTGATGCTGTGGCTTCCCATGTTCTTTATGATGGCCGTAACCTTTACCGCCCTGTCCATGACGATCTATAAGCTGGGCACTACACTGTTTACAGCAGGGCTCAGCCTGGGCAGTACGCTGCAGCTGATTTTCGCCGTACTGCTTTTGCTGCTGGGTATCATTGTTGCCGTTCAGGGAATACATAAACTGACAGAGAAGGCAGAAAAAGCGGCTTAACGAACTCCGTCCGCCTCTGTCGGGGAAAAATCATATACATAGCACAATACCGTATACTGCGAACAGTCATATTATATGAAAAGCACCGGCTCTACATCATCCGTGTACCAGTCGGTGCTTTTTATTTCTTTTATGTGTTTCCTTCTGAATCTTTCATTCTGTTCGGCTATGTCTATATTTTTACTCTGAACAGTCCATGCCTGTTGCAGCAGGCATACAGATACTTTGTTCTGCTTCTCTTAAATCTTGCCTCTGCGTTGCCCTCAGGATACAGCTTAACCAGCTGCACTCCATTATCGGAAACTGCTGCCAGAAAAGAAATATAATGCTCCTTTGTCATGGGATGATCCATGGTCACATAATACTCATCTTCCACAATCTCCGTTCTGATGCCATGGGCATCGTCCACAGGCTCCGCTTCCATCGGCGGCAGCGCAATACCGCAGCAGCAAACCATAGCCTGGCCGGTGCTGTGGATCACGTTTCCACAGACAGGACAGACATACCACAGGGAACGCAGCATATTTGCACAGCGATTGGTATTCTGAATTTCTTCTCCGGAAAGCAACTCGAGCACCGATATGCCCAATGCGACGGCAAGAGGTTCCAGTAAGGTGATGTCCGGGTACCCATGCCCCGTTTCCCACTTGGATATTGCCTTGTCACTGACCTGAAGGACTTCTGCCAGTTCCGCCTGTGTCATATTTTTCTGTTCCCGAAGTTTTCGGATGACCGCACCCGTCACATATTGATTCATGATGACTTCCTCCTTTCGAAGAACAGGATAACATTAACGAAAGAAAGGCTCAACCTACGCAGAGTAGACTGCATTATATGGACGCGAGACGATCCTCGTCGATCTCGATCACACAGGCGTCCGTGGTAAAAGCCTGACACAGCAGACGATATCCCTGCTGCAGCTGATCCTTTGACAGCCACAGCTGATCTGCGGAGGTGATCTTTAACTCGCCTTCAATCACTTTGATATAACATCTGCCGCAGTTTCCTCTGCAGCCGCAGGGTGTTTTTACTTTAACTTTCCGACTCAGCAGGTAATCCTGTAAGCGTATGTTTGCGGGGCATGCTATTTTCATTTTGTTTCTCCTTTTCCCGTTGTCGGATATGTCTTTTTCTCAGTATATACGAATATTTTTCGTGAATCAATAACCGGATGATGGTGCAAAAAAGCACCGGCTCCACATCTTTTCATGGTCCAGCCGGTGCTTTACTTTACATATCGTATCATATCTACCTCATATTCAATTGTGCTTCTCAAGCTCTTCTGTCATAATACTCTTCCAGAAACTGCTCAATCTTCTGCCATACGTTCTTCATAACCATTCTCCTGTCTCTCTCACCAGATATACTTCCGGAAATTCCATCACGTTCACTTTATTTATGTGCGCATTCTTTGTAGTACTCTTCCAGGAACATTTCTAATTTCTTTAACATATCGTTGTCCTCCTTATTTTTATTTGGGATTTTGTCTTCCCTTTTGATGATTTAACTATATCACCGAAAGCAATAATAGTAAAATACATATGTTATTGTGTTTATGATACTTTTAAAGTATGGTTTTGAAAACTTAACAGGCCGAGGAAATGCATCTCCCCGACCTGTCTTGAACAATTGTTTTCTCATTAATAATAAGCTTCCATACAATATGGCAAACCCACTACACCACAACACCGTCATACCGCCTGATAATTGCATAAACTTCTTCCGTCTGCTTTCCGGTAATCTCTGCAATTTTTTCCGCGCTGAACCCATTGTGGTAAAATTGACCGATGATTTCTGTCTGGCCCTCTGTACGGCCCTCTGCACGACCTGTCTCTTATACACATCTCCGAGCCCACGAGACCGTACTAGATCT
>CALZOU010000068.1 GCA_945827805.1 uncultured Lachnospiraceae bacterium | reverse complement strand
TACACAAGGAGTATCGTCGGCAGCGTCAGATGTGTATAAGAGACAGGCCGTATTTCTGCCAGTCATCTATCGTATAGATGGCAATGGAGTGATTTTTAAGAATGTCCTCCATAGTCTGGATACCGTTCATAAAAATCTCCTGCGGGAGTACACTGTCCAGCTTCTGAACTGCCTGAAAAATTACGCCGAAGGAATCCTTGTATCCCAGGATCTGTCGTTTGTACTCACTTTTATTTTCGATGGTTCCATGGTAAACGTCGTTCAGAAACAGATATTTCTGGCGCAGAAGATCGTACTCTTTTTGTAAAAATGAGGTTTTCTGCCGCCGGACATTGCTGATATAGCCGGTAATGGAGCCTGTTATCAGATAGATCACGAAGGGAAGCCAGTTTTCAAGATTGTAAAACAACATGGTTCCGTTAAGGCCTATTTCCCTGAATTGGAAAAACAGGGATATTCCTGTCAGAATGCCTGCTAGAATACCCATGGACGTACCGTAGATCGTTCCCATGATGACCACGTAGAAAAGGCGCAGATCCACGTATTTGAAATACACGGTGGTTTCCGTTATCTTTACCAGATATTCCGTTAACAGGAAAAATACGATCAGTTCTATATATCCGGCTGCTTTTGTCAGCAGTGAGTCCCGAAGTTTTTGTAACAGCTTTTTGGCCCATGAGTCTTTCCGGATGTTTTCCCTGTAGGCCTCAAAAGCGTCGGAAAAAGAGTCCAGAACATTATCCATCGGGATAAATCCATATTTTCTCTTTAATTCAATGCTGTAGCTTTGAATGGATATGAAATTCATATTTTGCTCATATTCAATACTGGTTTCGGGAGCAAGCTTTTGAATCTCTTCCTCCAGATCCCGCCACGTATAATGATAACCACTGGTCACGCTGTATGTAGCGGTTTCATCCGCGCTTTCTTCGCTGACATCCAGGAGAAGTTCAATCAGATCAGAGCCGGAGAGAAAATCAACCTTATTTTCCGGGCAGAAGGGAAACACCAGTTTTTTGTCGCAGAGCATATGATCAAAAATCTGACCAAGAAAATTGGAGTTATTCCATTCGGATGCAATGTAGGGCGTACGAAGAATAATCGTTTTCAGCCCGTAGCTTTTTGCGTAGTAGCGGACAAAATCCTCCATCTGCGCAGTAGCAAATGCCTCCGCGGAAGCGTAAGCCCGTCCGGAAAGCCGTCCCATAATGTCGTACTGGTGGTGAAAATTCAGGCTTTCCACAGAAGATACCACGATGAGCTTGGAAACTGCGTTCAGGGAACAGGTTTTGACGACACATTCCAGATATTTCAATTCATTGTCCATGCCGTTTTGTCCGTCAGCATATCCGCTGATATACCAGACCGTGTCAATGTCGAAAGCGTCAAAAAGCTGACTAAATGTTTCTTCTGTAGGTACAGTTTCGTAATAATGTGCTTTTCGCCCGGGAGAAAGGGTTTGTTTCTGTTTCCCGGCAACAACCACATGACAGGTTTCTGTGACTTTCTCAATAGCGGTTTCTGAAAGCAGAGAAACGTTGCCGCAGATGAGTATACTGGAAACCTGAATGTTGGAGGACGAACCCTCCCGGATCATTGCTTCCACATAAGGGGTTGCACTTCCTGCATAAAAACCGTCTTTTGACAGAATGGATTCGACAGTGGGTTCAGGATGGATCACAAACGGATCTGTTGTGCCATGTGTAGAGTCTTTGTCGTTTTCATAAGCGGGTATTTTCGGTGTTTCTGTCATAGTTGCCACAATATCACTCCATTAAATATGATCTTTTTGCAAAAGCTGCTCTGCGATCGGAAGAAATTTGTCCAGTAAATCGGGATCAAACTGGCTTCCTCTTCCTGCACGAAGCTCCTCCATTATCTTCCTGGGCGAAATTCTGGTCCGGTATACACGAGAAGAATTCATGGCATCGAACGCATCCGCAATACCGATGATTCGGGCCTCCAGAGGAATCTGTGATCCTTTCAGTCCATAGGGATACCCGGTTCCGTCGTAGCGCTCATGGTGGCTGACTGCACCGATGGAAGCGTTTGGGAGCAGCGTCAGGTCTTTCAGGATTTCGCCGCCGATCACGGTGTGCTGTTTGATGATTTCTCTTTCTTTCGGACTGAGAGCGGCGTGTTTATTCAGAATCGAATCGCTGATGCCGATCTTTCCGATGTCATGAAGCAGTGCAATACTGTATAACTGTTCCAGCCTGTGGGAATCCCAGCCCAATGCTTTAGCCAGCAGAACTGAATATTCCGCCACCCGGGAGGAGTGACGCTTTGTATAGGCGTCTCTGGCATCCACTGCATTGCTGATGGAAAGAATGGTCTGGGTCGTCATGGCTATCAGCTGGTCGTGCTCCGTTTTTATAGCCTTTTCCAGAGTTTTCTCGTTGTACTGTTTATTGAGCAGCTGTTTGTGCTGAACATAGCTGTATACAAAACTCATGGCACACACAATGCCATACAGGATCGGAAAAACGTATCGCACCTCTGCCGGATATTCTGTCAGGACTGCCTGCAAAAACGGGGAATAAAAAAAGAGTATATAATAAACAGCGAGTGCTCCGCTGATGAGCATGCCGAATTTGATTCCACAGATGCATATAGTTACGACGGGCAAAAATAAGGCCCACATGATGGTTATGACACCATGCGAACTCCAGATCATGGTGGCTATGGACATTAAAGCCAACACTGTACAAAAAAACGCAGACAGAGCATCTCTCCGGGAAATATGTCTGCCCAGCAGCGCGCCGACAAAGCAATAAATTGCCGGTACAAAAAACAGAAGCCCGTCCCCATCCTGCGTATTCCAGAAGCAGTAGATACTGGTCATAAGGAACAGAATTGCTGAGGACAGAAGTATCCCGATGTTCAGTTTTGATAAAAAAGAATCACCCCTGACTTTCAGAGGTTTCGTGTTTATGGTTCTTAAAAAAGTAAGAATCTGAAAGCGCATGTCCATTTGCAGTCCCCTGTTTCCAATAAAAAAAGCCGCCATTACCTGAACCTGAACGATCAGGAAATGCGGCAGCTGGCTGGCTTAAAAGCCCCTGTAGCTTTGCGTCCCCACCTTGCGATGGGTTTGCTCTTGTCTTACCTACTATAGCACAGCGGGGGAGAGTTTACAATATAATAATCCGTTGGGGACGGGAAAAAGTGGCTCAATCCGAAATTTGAAAACGATAGCCTGAAACTGATCGTGATAAAAGTAAAGTCAGGTTCAGGCTATCGTAGCATTATGAATACAGTATTACTGTGTCAGAAATTGTTTTTTGACAGACAGCTTTTATTTATCATGAATCTCACTATGCAGCTCCTGCAGAGATTTCACTTCTCCGCTCTCGTGAGTCTTCACATAGTGAATACCTTTTGCAGTGGCTCTGGCGGCAGCAATCGTTGTCATATAGGGGATTTTTCCCTTGATAGCTGCTTTTCTCAGATAGCTGTCATCGTTTACACTGTCTTTGCCCACCGGGGAATTGACGATCAGATCAATTTTTCCGTTGGTGATCAGATCCAGTGTATTCGGGCGTCCCTCAGAGCGTTTCTTTACATACTCAGCGGGAATTCCTGCTTCACGGATGAGTTCATAAGTAGCGCCCGTGGCAACGATATGGAATCCGTCTTCATGGAAAAGTCTGGCTACTTCCACAACTTCTTCTTTATCCTTGCGGTTTACGGAAATCAGTACCGTACCCTCCAGCGGCAGCTTGGACTGCGTTGCTTCCTGTGCTTTGTAGAATGCTTCACCGTAGGAACTGGACAGACCTAATACTTCACCGGTGGAACGCATCTCCGGTCCGAGGATCGGGTCTACCTCATGGAACATATTGAAGGGGAATACGGCTTCCTTCACACCATAGTTCGGAATCACCTGCTCCTTCAGCGTGGGGATCGGTGACGGACGTCCGGTAAGCTCAGAGGTAATAATATCTGTAGCAATAGGTACCATGCGGATGTTGCAGACCTTAGATACCAGCGGTACAGTACGGGATGCTCTCGGGTTTGCCTCCAGTACATAGACTTTACCGTTTTCGATGGCATACTGCATGTTCATCAGACCTTTGACATGCATTTCCTCGGCGATCTTTCTGGTGTATTCCTTGATGGTCTCCACATTTTCGGCAGAAATATGTACAGACGGAATGATGCAGGCAGAGTCACCGGAATGTACACCGGCCAGCTCAATATGCTCCATTACTGCCGGAACAAAGGCATTGGTGCCGTCGCTGATGGCATCGGCCTCACATTCCATGGCATGATTCAGGAAACGGTCGATCAGGATCGGACGATCCGGAGTTACACCGACAGCGGCCTGCATATAGCCGATCATGCTTTCGTCATCGTAAACCACTTCCATACCGCGGCCGCCCAGGACATAGGACGGACGAACCATAACAGGATATCCGATCTGAGCCGCGATGGCCAGAGCTTCTTCTACGGTCGTGGCCATACCGGACTCGGGCATGGGGATCTCCAGCTTCTCCATCATGGCACGGAACAGATCGCGGTCCTCAGCCAGATCAATAACCGAGGGGGATGTTCCCAGAATACGGACACCGTTTTTCTCCAGATCAGCAGCCAGATTCAGCGGTGTCTGACCGCCAAACTGAGCAATTACACCCAGAGGTTTCTCTTTGTTGTAGATACTTAAGACATCCTCCAGTGTCAGCGGCTCAAAGTACAGCTTATCGGAGGTATCGTAGTCTGTAGACACTGTTTCCGGATTACAGTTAACGATAATGGTCTCGAAACCGAGCTTTTTCAATGCGAGTGATGCATGAACACAGCAGTAGTCAAATTCGATACCCTGACCGATACGGTTGGGACCGCCGCCAAGGATCATGATCTTCGGTTTGTCCTCGGATACAGGATTCTTATCCTCTGCGTTGTAGGTGGAATAATAGTAAGCGCTGTTTTCTGTACCGCTTACATGAACGCCTTCCCAGGCTTCCGCAAGACCAAGGCTCAGTCGTTTGCTGCGAATCTCATCCTCGGGCACTTCAAGGATCTGGCTCAGATATTTATCAGAGAAACCATCCTTCTTTGCGGCGATGAGCTGTTCGTCTGAGGGCAGAGTGCCTTTATTCTGCAGAAGCGCTTCTTCCTCCTCCACCAGTTCTTTCATCTGCTCGATAAACCATGTTTTTACCTTGGTCAGTTCGTGGATCTCTTCCACGGTAGCACCTTTTCGCAGTGCCTCATACATAACAAAATGACGCTCACTGGAAGGTGTGATCAGCAGTTTTAACAGCTGCTCCTTTGTCATAGTGTCAAAATTCTTTGCATGGCCAAGACCGTAGCGACCTGTCTCAAGACTGCGGATCGCTTTCTGGAAAGCTTCCTTGTAGGTCTTACCGATACTCATTACTTCACCGACGGCGCGCATCTGGGTGCCCAGCTTATCCTCCACGCCTTTGAATTTTTCAAAAGCCCAGCGGGCGAATTTGATGACCACATAATCGCCATCCGGCACATATTTATCCAGAGTTCCGTATTTGCCGCAGGGAATATCTTTCAGCGTCAATCCTGTTGCCAGCATAGCGGAAACCAGGGCGATGGGGAAACCGGTAGCCTTGGAAGCCAGAGCGGAAGAACGGGATGTACGGGGATTGATCTCTATAACAATGATACGGTCAGAAACCGGATCATGGGCAAACTGGACGTTTGTTCCGCCGATAACCTGTACAGATTCTACAATGCGGTAAGCCTGCTCCTGCAGACGTTTCTGACACTCCTCGGAGATCGTCAGCATAGGCGCTGAGCAGAAGGAGTCACCGGTATGAACACCCAGGGGGTCAATGTTTTCAATAAAACAAACGGTGATCATATTGTTGTCTGCGTCACGAACAACTTCAAGCTCCAGCTCTTCCCAGCCAAGAATAGATTCTTCAACCAGAACCTGGCCTACAAGGCTGGCCTGCAGACCTCTGGCGCAGACGGTTTTTAACTCATCTCTGTTGTATACCAGACCGCCGCCGGCACCGCCCATGGTGTAGGCCGGACGAAGTACCACCGGGTAGCCCAGCTTATCTGCGATTTCCAGAGCTTCCTCCACACTGTAGGCCACTTCGCTTCGGGCCATTTCAATGCCGATGGCATCCATGGCTTTTTTAAATTCGATACGGTCCTCACCGCGTTCAATGGCATCCACCTGAACACCGATGACTTTTACACCATATTTGTCAAGAATTCCTTCTTTATATAATTCAGAACAGAGATTCAGACCGGACTGACCGCCCAGGTTCGGCAATAAGGCATCGGGACGTTCTTTAGCTATGATCTGTTCCAGACGCTCTACATTTAATGGTTCAATATACGTTACATCGGCAGTCTCCGGATCCGTCATGATCGTTGCCGGATTGGAATTGACCAGAACGATCTCATAGCCCAGCTTACGAAGAGCCTTGCAGGCCTGGGTACCGGAGTAATCAAACTCACAGGCCTGTCCAATAACAATAGGTCCGGAGCCAATGATCAGTACTTTGTGGATATCGGTTCTTTTAGGCATAGGTAATCCTCCCTTTTTTCTTTTGTCACCTGTAATTATTATATAAGAAAATTGGAAAATCACAAGTTTTTTCATTGATTCATCAGGAAAATTCGGAACTTTGCGTGATATTTTGAAGAGTATAGGTGGATAGAAAGAAAAATCCGGGTAATTGTTCAGAACAGGCGATATTGGAGGTCTGACAGCAGATGTTAATTTTGTATTGACCGAAAAATATGGCGCTCTCTGAGTTGACAAAAGTATTGTTGCTTTTTATGATAAGATACTTGGGAGAGACAAAGAGCCAGAAGACATCACCCCTATGGCATTCTCGTAAATTATATCGTATCGCAGAATTTGCAAAATACAAAAACCAAGCCTGGTATACATCTCTCATTCCCATGTGGGTTCTCATGTAATGTTTCTAATCTGGGGGAGCAGTTATGTATAAATATTGGGAATGGCTGGAGAAAAAATAGGCATCAAGTGACAGGGGAGAGAGTCTACCTGTTCCCCTGTTACTCTGATGCCAATATCAAAAATTTTTCACAAGAAATCCCGGTGAGCGATAGTGCTCGCGAGTGTGTTTGGTGAGAGCAAGAAACTCATCTTTTCCTTTGGGGGTGGAGGCAAGTACTGTCACACCGGTTCGAAGATCCAGCGGTTCTCCGTCATAACCACAGACAACACCACCGGCTTCTTCAATAATGATCTGCGCAGCGGCATAATCCCAGGCACACAGTTTGGGAGAAGCATAAAGTATCAAACGACCGCAGGCCACATAGCACAATGCTATAGCCGCAGATCCCAGTTCTCGGATGTCCATAGTATGGAAGGATAGATCTCGGCAGATAGCAAGGGAAAAATCACGTAGTGAAGGATATGGAGCGCATGCACCGCAATCTGTGACGCCCTTCTCTATGGGAAGATTTTTTATCTGAAGATGTCTGCCATTCAAAAATGCACCGCGTCCTTTTTCTGCATAGAACATCTCTTCTCGGAAAGGATTATAGACAGCGCCCATAATCATTTCTCCGTTTAAAGCCAATCCTGCACAGATACCGCTGCAGTGGAAATCACAGATAAAATTAGTGGTACCGTCAATAGGATCTATGACAAATACGTAACCATCGTAAGGATCTGTGGCAGTCAGGCCATCTTCTTCTGCCAGAAAATGTGCAGAAGGTAAAGCTTGGGAAAATTCTTGGACAAGAAATTCCTGCACAGCAGAATCATATCTGGTAACAAAGTTGGCCGGGCCTTCTTTTTCTTTGATATCGGCCACATTGTGAACATTTCTAATAATATCCCCTGCTCGTTTGACAATATCTACTAATTGCTCCAGTCTGAAAGTATCCATAATGTACCTGCTTTCGTTTACTTTTTAAAATCGTCTGATGGACAGACAACAATGAGATAAGTTAACTTTAGCAAAGATTAATCAAACCATCAATGTGATAAAAGCACACTCTTTGACAGTAGGAATAGTCCGATTTTTTCCACCTTTTTGCTTTTTATACACATTGAATATTGCACAAAAAAACAATAGAATGTAAACACAAATTAGTTGATATGCCGAAGAAATAAATACATATGCATGTCAAAAACGTATTTTTTCAAAAAAGGAGGAAAAAAATGAAAAGGAAAGCAGTTGCAACAATATTAACAGTAGCTATGGTGGCCAGCCTGTTTTCAGGATGTGGAAATAAAGAGACAACACCGGCATCATCAGCACCGGCAGAAAACGAGCAGTCTGGCACAGAAGAAAAATCGGCTGCAGCACCGGCAGAAGGTACAGGAGAGTTAACGATCTACTATTCCAATTCTACAGACTGGGCAGATCCGATCATTCAGGAATTTGGTAATGAGACAGGTATTAAAGTAAATCTGGTACAGGACGGAACATCATCTTTGTTTGCTCGTGTAAAAGCTGAAGCGGCCAATCCGCAGGCAGATATTATCTGGGGTGGTGTCATCGATACTTATCGTGCAAATGAAGATCTTCTTCAGCCCTATACTTCTTCTGAGATAGACAGTTTGAAGGAGCAGGCCATTGATACAGATGGATATTATACCGGATTTGATATGGGTCCCATGGTTATGGTTTATAACACAGACCTTGTACCTGAGAATGAGGCACCGACAGGCTGGGCAGATCTTCTGGATGAAAAGTACAAAGGACAGATCGCTTGCGCAGATCCTACATCGTCATCATCGTCATTTGCTTGTATGATGGCAATTATGCAGGCTTTCGGTACCGACAATGGAAAAGGATATGAGTTTGTTCAGAAACTGGTTAAGAATCTGGATGGAAAGATTCTGGAATCTTCATCTGGTGTTTATAAGGGTGTTGCCGATGGTGAATATATGGTAGGTCTCACCTACGAGGAAGCAGCACTTCGATATATTGATTCTGGTGCAACACTCGGTATTGTGTATCCTGAAGAAGGAACATCCGCCAGTCCTTCTGGTATGGCTATCGTAAAAGATTGTCCGAATCCGGAGAATGCCAAGAAATTTATTGATTATCTTTCCGGCAAAGACGTGCAGAGCCAGTTAGGCGGTATCTTCAGACGTTCCGTAAGAACAGATGTGCAGGATCCGGATACCTTCAAACCGTGGGATGAGATTAATTTTGTTGAGGGTGATATTAACTGGACATCTTCACACACCGAAGAATTTAATGAAAAATGGACTGATTTTGTAACAGAATAAGTCTTGGCTGCAGAAATAATCTGCGCTTGATCCAGGGGCTGCCGCATGACAGATATGCGATGATGGTTGTGCCAAAATGGGACAGACATATCAGACGCAGATATGTCTGCGGCAGCTTTTTTGAATAGAAAGGAACTTTTGCCATGGCAAGTCAGAGTGTAAAAATAGATAATGCAACAAAAATATACGGGAATTTTAAAGCCTGTGATCAAATTTGCCTAGACATTAAAGAAGGAGAGTTTTTTACGCTTCTGGGTCCCTCCGGTTGTGGAAAAACCACATTGCTTCGAATGATTGCAGGATTTAATCATATCGATGAAGGACAGATTTTCTTTAATGACAAAAAGATTAATGATATACCGGCGGCAAAAAGGAACATAGGTATGGTTTTCCAGAATTATGCTATTTTCCCTCATTTGACAGTAGAGGAAAATGTGCAATATGGCCTTAAAGCGCGAAAGGTCAAAGGTGAAGAACTGAAACAACGTGCGTTGGATGCTATGAAGATGATGCAGATTGATGGACTTAAGGATCGTATGCCCAGTCAGCTTTCCGGCGGTCAGCAGCAGAGGGTGGCTCTGGCAAGAGCTATTGTTATTACACCGGATATCCTTTTGATGGATGAACCTCTGTGTAATCTGGATGCAAAACTTCGTGTGGCCATGCGAACAGAGATCCGAAAGATTCAGAAAAAGCTGAATATTACAACAATCTATGTTACACATGACCAGGAGGAGGCTCTGGCGATCTCGGATCGTATTGCAGTTATTCATGATGGGAAAGTAGAACAGGTGGGAAATCCCAAAAACATCTATGTCCATCCGGAGAATGAATTTGTAGCTAATTTTATCGGCACATCTAATTTTATTGATGGTGAAGCAGATAATGGTAAAGTTAGGATTTCCGGTGGAAAAGAGATTACATTAAATGTGGATCCCGTATTTTCTGGAAAAGTTAAGCTGGCGGTAAGACCTGAATATGCTGCAATTGAAGATGCAGGCAAAGGTGATATCGAAGGCACAATTGCATTTTCCACATTTCTAGGGGACTTCATGAACTATGAGATTACGCTGGAGAATGGACAGACCATTGAAATCAATGAATATACAGAAAATATCCTTCATCAGCGTAATGCGGGAGATAAGATCAGTCTGCGGCTTATGTACGACAGAATTAATGTTTTTGATGCAGAAACGCAGAGATCTATTATGAAATAAGGGAATGTTTTGAGGTGAAATCAATGAGTAAAACATCTGCAAAAACAAAGGGAACATCGAAAAGAAGCTTTGACTTCTGGGTAGCCATGACCATGGTGATCATCATTTTTTGTCTGATCTTCATCGTATTTCCTTTTTTTAAACTGATTATTCAGAGTTTTCAGAATCAGGGAACGAATAGTTTTACTCTGGAGAATTACGCAAAATTTTTCCAGAAAAAATATTATCGAGAAGCCCTTGGACACAGTTTGCTGATCAGTTTGGTGGTAACCGTACTGGCTACAGCCCTTGGTGTGCCGCTGGCATATATCGGATCCCGATTTAATCTGTATCTGAAAAGAGTAATTTATGTAATGATCGTTCTTTCCATGCTCTCTCCGCCTTTTATTGGTGCTTATGCATGGATCACACTTCTGGGCCGTAATGGATTGATCACAGGCTGGCTGAATGCTATCGGTATTTCCATAGGTTCCATATATGGCTTCAAGGGAATTGTTCTGGTATTCACGCTAAAGCTGTATCCTATGGTGTATCTGTATGTGTCGGGGGCTTTAACGACCATAGATTCTTCATTGGAAGAAGCCAGTGAGAATCTGGGAGTGTCAGGTATCCGAAGAGTTATGAAGGTCACATTCCCGGTGATCATGCCGACAATCTTATCTGCAGCTCTGATGGTATTTATGACGGCTCTGGCAGATTTTGGTACACCGCGTCTAATTGGAGAAGGATATACCACATTGCCGGTTGTCATTTATAAAGAGTTCCTTAATGAGGTGGGAACGGATACCGGTTTTGCCAGCGCACTTAGTGTTGTTATTATATTGATCGCGCTTGTGGTTTTGCTTGTTCAGAAACGGGTCGTGGACAGACGAAGTTACAATATGACAAGTCTCAGGCCTCCGGCATTAGTGGAGCTGCCTGTGCCGAAAAAGATCTTGGCAACGCTGGCTGTATTTTTTGTGTCTTTTTTGTCTGTTTTGCCGCAGATCACTGTAACGATTCAATCTTTTATGAAAACAAAAGGTCCCCGTTTTGTGGCGGGATTTAGTCTGGACAGTTATCGTGAGATTGGTGCAAAACTTTCCAATAGCATTGTGAATACGTTTGTTTATGCATTTATAGCTTTAATTTTTGTTATTGTTTTGAGTCTTTTAGGTGCATACCTGATCGTACGTAGAAAAGGAGCCAGTTCAGATGCAATAGATTTATTACTGATGTTTCCCTATGTTATTCCAGGTGCCGTTTTAGGTATCTGTCTGACAGTTGCATTTAATGTTAAGCCGTTGATCCTTACAGGCACCATGTGGATCATTATCCTCTCGTTTGTTATACGAAAGCTGCCATATACGATGAGATCAAGTGTGGGTATTCTTTATCAGATCGATTCGTCAGTGGAAGAGGCGTCTATCAGCCTTGGTGTTCCACCGATGAAGACTTTTGTAAAGACAACCGTTCCGCTGATGATGCCTGGACTGATCTCTGGCGCGGTTTTATCACTGGTCAGCATGATGAATACACTGAGTGCAACACTGATTTTGTATACCGGAAAAACTATTACCATGTCTGTAGCTATATTTAACTGTGTAAACAATGATGCCTTTGGCCAGGCGGCAGCCTTGTCAACGATACTGACGCTGGCAACAGTAGTATGTCTGATTATCTTTAATATCATTACTAAAGGTAAAGGAAGCGTTGTATAACGGTTGATAAAGAACTACTGTGTAGACAATGTTTTATGCAGTAGTTCTTTTTATTTAGGGTTTAATTTTCTGGCTATGGAATACTGGTCATGATGTAAATATATTGGTACAATAAAAGCAGGAAGGGAGGCGATGGGAGATAAGATGCTTACAGGAAAAACGATGAAGAAGAGCTACAGGAGCCGTGTGTTTGTAACATTTTTTCTGTACAGTATGATCAGCCTTATTGCGCTGGGGATGACGATCAGTATGGTTTTTTACGCAGCACTGTGCAAAAATATAGAAGAACAGGCATCAGCGAATACCCGTCAGATCAGCTATCGTCTTTCAACGCTGATACAGGATGGAGAGGGTATTATAGAAATGCTGCAGGCAGATCATAAGATATTGGATTTTTTTGGGTCTGCAGATGCTAGTAGAATGGATGTTATGCGGGAACTGTATCTGATCAGAAGTTCTCTTGGAAAAGGTATGGAACTAAGTGTGATTGATGCAGCGACGGGATCCTGGGTTACGACAAATGAGGAGCACAAGACGGCAAATCTATATACGGATAATATGTCTGACTGGGGAATTTTTCG
>CALZOU010000067.1 GCA_945827805.1 uncultured Lachnospiraceae bacterium | reverse complement strand
GATCTAGTACGGTCTCGTGGGCTCGGAGATGTGTATAAGAGACAGATACAAGACCGATATCCCATAAAAATCCGGTGAGACCAATATTCGCGCAGATCGTATTAACAATACCACCGTTCGAGAAGAAGTTTCTAACCAGAAGAAGGGATACAAACTGCGGAACGGCAATAGTTACAATAAACAATGTACGCCACATTTTGGTCAGCCTTGTCTTTTTACTGTTCAAAAGCAAGGACAAAAGAATACCGCCGATATATGTAGTCAGTGTGGCAAAAAAAGCCCACACAAGAGTCCATCCGAGAACCCGAACAAAAGCATATCCAAAGGTGACCGTAAGGCCCCCGCCTCCAAACAAATTAATAAAGTTCGTAAGCCCCGTCCAGGTGAACAGTGCCGATGGCGGCATATGCTGCTGATCATAGTTAGTAAAAGCAACCAGAATCAGCAAAAGAATGGGGATGGCTGTAAAAATCACAACACCCAGCACAGGCAGCGTCAACAGAGTAATGTGAAATCTCTCTTCAACAAGAGAATGAAGATCCTCCCTGAATGTCGCAATATGTTTTCCTGCTTCTGAAAGCTTCTGCAGCCGATAAGCATTGACCACATTTTTGATCCATACAACGGCAAACGCAAACCAGACAACAAAACTAAACAGTGAGAACAGCAATATTTTGAAAGAGTTATCGTAGTCATTGATCTCACTTTTCATGGTGGAAACATTAAAGACCTTTTCCATCTTGACTGTTCCCAATGTACCAAATTTCGGCACATATTTCATGGCAAACGACACGGTAAACGCAATAACGGCTATCTCCAGAACAGTCATAAGCAATGCCTTAATGTATTGCTTGCGCTTGGCGTAGCCTGCTCCCATCCACACAAGAGACAGTTTGACAAAAATGTCTCCATGGACAATTGCTTCAGCAAATTCCGCAAAAAATTTCCCGATGCTGCTCAAAACATTCTTATTTTTTTTATCTGCCATAACAGGCTCCTCTCTCTTCTTTGGCAGCGTTTATTCTACCGGAGCAGTAACACCTTCTACCAGCGTATCCAGGGCATTCTGAATTGCGGCATCATCATCTGCGGACAAGGTACCCTGAGCGATCAATTCACCAAAGGTCTGTGTAGGATCCCAGTATTTGCCGCCTACCAGCTGAGTTTTGCTGTATGCGGACTGTTCAGCCAGCGCCGCGATTGCCACATTGGCTTTCACTGCATCGGAATCAATCAGATTCACATTGGTAGGACCACACTCACGCTGATCAAAAAACTTCTGCTGTGAATCCTGATTGGAGATATAATCTGCCAGAAGGACTGCCCATCCGGCATTTTCTGCGTAACCGTTTACACCTACAAACTTAAATCCGGCTACTGATCCCTGCTGCACCTGTTTATCACCTACGGTAAATGTAGGAAGTTTGGTCGCTGCATAGCCGTCACCGAATACTTCCTGCGCAGTGATGGAGTCCCATGTACCGGATACACAGGCAACGAGAGCGCCCGAAGCAAGCTGATTGGAGATATCACCATCAGCAATAGCCATGAAGGCCGGGTCAGCTGCAATATTCAGCATGCTCTTTACTACATCTACACCAGTATAGCCATCTGCGCTTGTTTTGTTCCAGTCAATAGAAGTGGTCTGGTCATCATTGAGGCCTGTTGTAAATCCTGCGCCATAAAAGAAAGACGCATTATACCATCCGGATGCCAGTGTCATACCTACTTTCTTTCCTGCTTTATTTGCTGCTGCGAGAAGATTATCCCAGGAAGCTACATCTTCATCCGATAATACAGATGAATCATAATACAGGAAATATCCGTTGTCTCCCGAACGCGGGAACGCGTACAGACTTCCGTCCATTGTGGCTGCTTCAATGGATCCTGCAGAGTTTGCGCTCTTAACATCGTCAAGTGTTTTTCCTGCCACAGTAAGGGCATCAGCATATTCCTCAAGATTGAGCAGTGCTCCTGCCTTCACAAGATCATTTAACTGGTCGCTTGCAAAAGCATATACATCAGCTGCGGCTTCTACATCTGTCAGGATCGTATCTTTTGCTGTTGATTCGGATTCAACACCGATCTGGATATCAAATGTCTGATCCGGATAAGCTGCCTTGAAACCTTCAACCAACTCTCCAAGCAATGTCTGATCCTCTTCAGCTCCCCATAATGTCAATGCGATCGGGCCGTCTGCAGAAGCAGCGTTTGCTTCAGTGCCTGCCTGACTCTGTGCTGAATCAGACGGTGCTGCCGCGTTTTCCTGGCTGGAAGAACCTCCGCAGGCAGTCATGGATACTGCCATCAAGGATGCCAGCATTGCAGCTAAAACTTTCTTTTTCATGTTATTTTCCTCCTTTTTTTGGTACCTCGTATCTGTTCAGTACCTTCGCAGATACGGTACCTTCAGTTTATCAGCCGACACCGGAAAGGCTGTAGGAATTACTTGACAGATATTTTTAAAAAATTGGGAAAATCCTTAAACAATGCTATTATTTTTTGTTTTTGTTAAAAAATTAAGGCAGTGACAAATTATTCCTTTGCCACTGCCTCTGCCTTCATCTGTGCTTTTTCCAAAGTATTTTCCAGATCATTATTTACCAGATATCCCTGAAATTCCTGTTCAATGATATCCTCTATCTCATAAGTCTTTCTTCCATAATTGATCACAGGCATTTCATCACACATTTCTGCCAGAAAGCCAGAAACCTGAGTTCCTCCAAAGAATGGATCTTCCTTTCGAAGGTTATCATACTCTGCCATCTGTGTAGTGGTAGGAATAATACCTATTGCCTCCACCAGCTCATTCATCAGCTCATCATCCAATCCAAAAGTAGAAACAGCGAAATCCGTTGCCTGTTCACACATGGCAGACTTTTTCAATATATACCATGCACTGCCGCCCACATTGGAAACCGCACTGTCCTTTTCCCCTGACGCGGAAGGGATTCTGGCAACCCTCCACTTCCCGCTTTGCTCCTGGTTTTCTTTCAGACTGGAAATAATCCACCCTCCACTCACTACAGTGGCCACCTGATTTTTTTGAAATGCTGTAATAAAATCATTCCATCCATTGGCACTGATACCGATATTATCCTCAAGCATCTGTCTCATGATCTGCAGAGAATACTTCAGCACAGAATTATCCTTTATCGTAACCGTTGTGCCGTCGCTGTCCACATACCATTTTCCTTCGCTCTGCATGATCAGGCGAACCAGCGGCAGGTCTGTGGGATCCAGTGTAAGCATGGCAGTGCCTGTTTTTTCTTTCACCTGCTTTCCAATCGCAATATATTCTTCCCAGGTAAGATTCTGCATATCCTGTTCCGTAAAGCCCGCTTTCTCAAGAATATCACAACGATAAAAAAGAGCCGCAACCCCACTGTCAAAGGGAATTCCATACAGCGTGTTATCCCTGGAACAGACTTCTGTTTTATATTCTACAAATCTGTCAGACGGAATCTTGTCAGTCAGATCCACAAAATCGTCCGCATAAAGGGAAAGCATGTCCTGTGCATCGTAATCTTCTATCATAATAATATCCGGCAGTCTTTGATAGTCTCTGGCAATCAGAATATTTTTCACATCCTCCATTACCTTTTCGTTTTCCTTGACTTCGACAATGATCTCTGTATCAGGATGGGTAAGATTATATTTACCGGCTGCCATTCTTACTGCTTTTACGTTAAATGATTCATCCCAGGTCCATACAATAATACTGTTTCTTTTTACATCCGTTGTTCTCTCCGCTGTATCCCCACATCCTGTCAGACACATCATTACTGCCAACAATACTGCCGTATATCGCATATGCTTTAACATGTAGTTACTCCTTTGTTCGTGCAGGAAGCTGAATTGTCACCACAGTGCCGCCGAATCGTCCGTTTTCAATGGACAGACTTTGCTTCTCTGCGTACATCAGCTGAAGTCTTTCCCGGATATTATGAATACCAATGCCGGAAAAATGCTCTTTTCTCTGTACCGGCAGGCTGACCTTATTATCCGCATCTGCATGCAGGCCGACTCCATCATCCATAATACGAATTTTCAACATATCTTCCTGTTTTTCTATATAAATCTGAATCGTTCCCTTCTGCCCGGAGGGATAGCCATGAAAAAATGCGTTCTCTACAAAAGGCTGCAAAATCAGCTTGGGGATCTCACAGTTTTGACACGTTCTGGAAATATAAAATTCCATCTGTACGGCATCTCCGTATCTGGCCTGTATGATCTGCATATAATTGCGAAGATTCTCGATTTCCCGGGAAATCGTTACCAATTCATCTGTATTGTTGATCGTATTGCGCAGCAAACTGATAAAAGCATCAATTGTGGTTATCGTTTTTTCCGTATCATTCTGATATACCAGCAATTTTATGCTTGCCAGAGTATTATATATAAAATGCGGATTGATCTGCATCTGCAGCGCTTTGATCTCAGATTTTCTTTTTTCCTGCTGTGTATGCATTAGTTCCGCAATATATTTTTCTATATCATCCAGCATATAGTTGTAGGTTTTTGCCAGTTCCTGCACCTCAAGAGTTCCCTCCACCGGCATATACTCCTGAAAATGTCCTCCTTTAATACCGGACATTTTCTGTACCAGCGTAGACAATGGCCTGATCGTTTCCCTGGCAAAAAAGAAACTGACGGCAAGAATAAGGCATCCTATGGCCAGACAAATAGAGATCAGTAAGGGCATGTTATACAGCTGTGTCAGGGCCAGACGATTGTCCACAACACCATATATTTTCTTTTGCTGATAGGGAAGCTCTCTGCACATTACGGTCAGATACTGTCCTTTTTCCCTGATCGTACACTGCGTTGCACCTGCATTTTTTGCCTTGATGTACCACGAATCCTCCATTGTTTTTCCCACAGTACCTCGTCTGCTGGAGCATACCACGGTATCCTCTGTATCAACCATATAAAAGCTGCTGTTATCTGTCACAAAATAATCATAATATTTCTGCAGATCTTCCATGTTTAGTGTAATGAATACAATGCCATAGATCTGGCGGCTCTGCCGGTAATACAGTGCTTTGGAAACGATGATCACATCTATATCTTTATTTGTCTGGGTATATCCGCCTTTGGCAAAGGTATAGTGCATTCTCTCCGGCTCATCCATGGCGGCTGCAGCTGCCGGACTGTCCAGAATCTCATCCTTTGTCATATAGATCGTTTCTGTGCGGGACAGATAATCCTGGCCCTGCATACCAAGCACCATGATATTCAGTAATTTGAGGTCAGAGCTGCTGCTTACGGTCAGATCCTGTTCCATCTGATACATATTGCGATACTGCTCTACATTATCCATCTGTGACGCGCCTGTAAGATACATGCGAAAAGCCCAGCTGGAGTCAATTTCTTCCATAACTTTTTGCATATCATCATTCAGAATGTTCAGTTCTTCCTCAATCTGGCTGAAAACTTTTTCCTGGGATTGTCCGTATGTATCCATAAAAATATTCTGCGACATTTTGAGAACTACTGCGCTTATGGAAACACTGATAATCAACGCAGTTAACAGAACCATGCCGGAAATACGTCCGGAAAAGGTGTTCAGAAGATTATAGCTCTTTTTATTTTTCATTTTCCTGTCTTCGCCTCCATACAGAGGGCGTCTTTCCTGTAATTTTGCGGAATACACGGCTGAAGTAACTGTGTTCTGAATAACCGACCATTTCACTGATTTCCGCTATGGAATATCGTGTATCCTTTAAAAGCTCACATGCTCTGGAGATTCGAATACGGTTCAGATATTCGCTGAAACCTTCTTTCATCTGCTGACTGAAAATGGAAGACAGATAATGATAATTAAAGCTGAAACGTACTGCCAGTTTTTCCAGAGAAAGATCTTCATTGAAATTCTGGTCAATATATTCCAATATTTTAACCATCCGTTCATCATTTGGTGATGCCACAGTGTCTGAAAGCTCGATCAGCTTCTGCCATATGTTTTTCAGGCATTCCCGGTAAGCCGTCTCATACTCTGCCTCATTTATTTCTTTGAGAATGCTATACCAACAGTCTTCTTTCTTCTTATCATCTGTCTTCAGACAATCCAGGTAGTAATATATCATATTTTTTGTCTGATTTTTCAGTCTGTATATATCCACCTGAAGCTGCAGACCATTTTCATTATAGTCTTCCAGTATATGCAGTGCATTTCGAAATTGTCCATTATCCAAATGGTAATTATACCGAAAGAAATCAAACTTCAGCTTTGCCGACTGATCTGCCGCCGTTTCCTGACCGTTCAGGATCAGAAGCTTTCTGTTTTGATAATAAAAAGCTCTTTCTAAATTAGCAGAAACATCCTGTGCATATACCACATTAATGTCTTTCAAATCCTGAAAAAAGCGACTGCAAATACAAAAAAGATCCGGGCAGATGTACGATAACTGTTCCGACAGGCCTTCCAGAAACTCATGCAGTTTATTGTGCTGAAAGGAATGAAGAGAAAACACCGCACATATCACTTCTTCCCGCAAAAACAGCAGGCGTTTTTGGAACAGTTTATCTTCCTTAAGTTCCCTCTCTATCTTTTTATACAGAATATTGGACAGATTCTGACGATCGCTTCCCGAATCTCTGGTCTTTAATGCGAAAAGACAGTATTCCGAGCCTGTAAAACATTCCTGAAAGAGAGAAGTATCCAGTTCTTTGTCATGTCCAAGAATATACCGTTCCAATACATGGTCATAACTGATGTATCCGGAATAATCTTCCAACAGATTTCCCGGAATTTTCTCTGCCGCTTTATGGATGATTGTTTTTAATTCTTCCTGATTCAGCGTAGGTTTAAGTATATAATCCATAGCTCCATTCATCAGTGTCTGTTTTACATATTCGAAATTATCGTAACCGCTGAGAATAATGATCTGTATATCCGGATACATCCGATGGATCATCATGGAAAAATCCACGCCATCCATCATCGGCATAACAATATCACAGATAACAATGTGAGGATTTTCTTTTTGGATAAGGCTGAGAGCCTCCAGACCATTGGCAGCTTCACCGACAATCTCAAAACCTTCTTTTTCCCAGTCGATCATGTATTTCAGACCCTGACGCATAATATATTCATCATCTACGATCAGAACTTTCACCATTTTTTGATGCTCCATTATTATCATTTACTATATCCGGAATCCCTATCTTCAGAAAATAATTGCTGTCCCGGCTAAAATAGTTACATATATTATAACAATTAAGCTTCTCCCTCGAAAGTCCTGCAATGAAATCACTTAAAGAAATCCTATTTTCCCAAAAAAGTGACAATTTTTCATTCCATCAATTATTGTAATAAACAATTATTGTATATATAAAACAGTCCCGGGATAACATGTCCCGGGACTGCTCTGTAAAACACATATATAGAAATATGCAAATTCTATTCCGTTTTGTATCTGTTCAGTACCTTCACAGATACAATTCGCAAACCCATGAAAATCGGCTGCGCCGAAGGGGTTTGCTCACACCTGAATCATGTTCATACGGCCTCATCAGCAAGTGATTCGGCCTGTTCTGAACAGTTACTCCGTTTTTTCTGTTGTCTCATCCGCTGTAGTTTCTTCCGGCACAACATTATGAATAGCTGCAACTGTAGCCACGATAGCATCCAGATCTGTGGTGATCTTGATATTTTCATCAGAAGCAATGGAAAGATCTCTGACGTGAATCGTATCTCCGATCTTCATATGTCCCACATCTACCTTGACCTCATCAATCAGATAAGCCGGTAAAGCTTTGTAAGCCACTTCTTCCAGTGTCTGCTGCAAAGCGCCCTCAGCAATCTTTTCATGATTGACTGTAATGATCTCTGCTACGGAGTGTACCATCTCAGTGCTTACCAGTGCCTGAAAATCAATCTCATCCACGCGGTTTGCAATGGGATTAAACATAACATCCTTGATCAGGACGTCATACTGTGTACCTTCCACATCCAGCATGATCTGCGTACCTTTGTGATTCTTTTTCAAAAACTTCTCAACTTCGAGTTTGTCCATCTTTACAGGGATGGATCCCTCGATTTCCCGTCCGAACACGTTGCCTACGACGTATCCCTCTCTTCTCAGCTTTTTCGCTTTGATGTCCATGCTTCGTTTTTCAGCTTTTAAAGTATTCATTTACCTTTTCCTCCAAAAATCTGATTCTTAGCAGCCTTCGACAAGAGGTTTTGTTAAGTGTGTGACCGTTGCCGGTCGTTTCTTTGTTCTATGTGTAATATAGCACGCAAGTTTTCAGATTTCAACAGCAGTTTGCACAGAATTTTCGGATGAAAAAGCGGTTTTTTCTTCAAAATGACAAGCGGAGCCAACCGTTCACTCTATGGCAAATACCTATCATCAGCTTTCTTTTCTTCTTACATCAGTCTATTAATACAAACCCTTACAGGTAATGATAGCGTTTTCTTTGTCTAACCAGCAATGTAACGGTAACAAACATCGTCAATATCTCGGCCACCGCCACTGCGTTCCAGATACCATCCAGTCCTAACAGCATGGGCAGGACGAGAACCGCTGCCATCTGGAAGACAAGCGTCCGCATAAAAGAAATCGCTGCGGACAACAGACCGTTATTCAGTGCGGTAAAGAAGGCAGAACCGAAAATATTCAGACCACTAAAGAGAAATGCCCGGGAATACAGCCGAAAACCATGGCTGGTCATGGCACAAAGCTCTGCGTCGTATCCCACAAACACGGATGCCATGGGAGATGCAATAATCTGGGCCATGCAAAACAGAAAAACACCCCAGCATCCCACAAAGGACAGGCTTTTTTTGAACATATTCTTTAATTCAGCGTGATTATCGGCACCATAATGGTAACTGACAATGGGTGCACTCCCGATGGAGTAGCCAAAATATATGGCGTTAAAAATAAAATTTGCGTACATGATTGTACCAAAGGCCGCCACACCATTCTCGCCGCTGAATTTCATCAGCTGCAGATTAAACAGTGAATTCACCAGCGAAGAGGAAAGATTCGTCATCAGCTCTGAGGATCCGTTGACGCAGGCCTGCAAAAGCACCTTTCCGTTGAAAGATGTTTTTCCCAGACGAAGCCGGCTGGAATTTTTGCGGGCAAAATAAAACAGGGGATAAATACCACCGATAAATTCTCCGGTGACTGTGGCCATCGCTGCTCCGATAAGACCAAATCCCAGTACGGCGATAAACAGATAATCCAAAATCATATTGGCAACCCCGGCTGCCACAATGACCGCCAGTCCCAGCTGGGGCTTTTCCGCTGTCACAAAAAAGCTCTGAAACACATTCTGCAGCATGAATGCCGTCAGAGAGATGGAGGAAATACGCCCATACATCACCGCATTTTCCAGTAATTCCCCTTCAGCGCCAAAAGCTCTGCAGACAGAAGGAATGGCAATGAAACAAACCAGAGACATCACCAGACCTCCAAGGATCATGGCATATACCAGCAGGGAAAAACTGGAATTGGCTTTCTCCTTGTGACCTTCTCCAAGTGTCCGGGCAACGATAGCGCTTCCTCCGGTTCCGATCATAAATCCCAGCGCAGATACTGCCATCAGAAGAGGCATACACAGATTTATGGCGGCAAAAGCTGTTTTTCCTACATAATTTGATACAAACAGTCCGTCCACCACGGTATAGATCGAGGTAAAGATCATCATCACGATGGACGGAAGTACAAAGCGGAAAAGCTTTCGGTACGTGAAATGATCTGACAACTGTATTTTCATACTTTCGTTTACTCCTTTTGCATACCATCAGACATACTTTTTCGCAGGGCAGTCACATATTTTCTGTGCAAGTTCAACAGCTGGATCGTCTCTTCCTCGGTCAGCGCCTGAAAAGCCTCATTTTCCGAACGGATCATAGGATAGATCCATTGTTTCAGTTTTTCTTTTCCCATCTCAGTCATGGAAATATGCATCTGCCTTCCATGTCCTTTGTGCAGTACCAGATATCCCTCCTTTTCCAGCTTCCGGACAGCGGAATTTACTGTCTGTTTCGGAATATAGCACACTTTACAGATATCCCGCTGCAGACAGCCGTCCCCCAGTTCGCACACGGAATACAGGATGTCAAAAGCACTTTCACTGAGCCCCATGCGTACAATAGCCTCATGGTATATATCGTTATATTCTTTGTTGATATGGTTAAATTCTCTTAAGTTCGGGCTGAGGTACGGCCCGGTTTCTTCCCGCATAGTAAACACTCTCCTTTTTGTCCGATTTCGTACTCATACTACTTTAGTCCGATTTCGTACTTGTGTCAACAGGAAAATGCAGGATATGCTATATTTTGTGCATTATATCAGCAAAGCGGAAGTCCGATCGATGTACCGGGCTTCCGCTTTGTGTTCTCCATATGTCTGATTTTTTATCTGCAGGGTTCTACAGAGATCACTTCTCCCAGGAACGGATCCACTTCGGATACAGTTCCTGTATAAGTAACCATCACAGTATCCCCTACCTTAACTTTATCCAGTCCTTTCGGTGTTTCCTCGAAAGAAAACTGATAGTAGTTATCGTCTTCATCATAAATCACGAACTGAAAATCTTCGATTGACTCTATAGTACCGCTGACTGTTTTCTGTTCTGCGTCTGTACTGCTGCTGGCTTCGACATCAGCTGCTGTCTGAGACTGCACTGCAGAGGATGTTGTCTGCTCTACTGCGCTTTTCTGATCGTTTTTATTAGCGCATCCTGTAACCACAGATACACTCATTATCATAACACCCAGCATCATTACATATTTTTTCATCATAATGTTAACCTCTTTTCCGGAAGTTTCCTTCCTTGATTTCATAGATGACTATACCTCTTTTACAAGGAAAAAACCACAAAATGTTTATGAAGAAATATTAAGGAACCATAATAACACTTTTCCTCCTGATATCAAACTTTACCGGTAAACAATAGAATTCGTATCTGTTCAGTACCTTCACAGATACGATTCGTCAGCAGGCCTCTTTATATTCCATCAGTTTCTGTCTGGCTTTAGGATTCAGATGGGTAGGTACTTCGATCTGTACAGTCACATAATGATCACCGTGGACAGCAGAATCTTTCATGGATACCACACCTTTCCCCTTCAGCCGGATTTTGCTCCCGGACTGAGTCCCGGGTTTGATCTTGCATATCACATCGCCATAAAGGGTATGGACACGAGCTTCTCCCCCAAATACTGCTGTTGTATAAGGGATATTCACCGTAGTATAGATATCCATGCCTTTACGCTTTATACCTTCTTTGTTTTCCACATTGATTTTTAACAACAGATCGCCATACTCACCGTTCTGTCCCTGCATACCTTTTCCTCTCAGGCGAATGGACTGACCATTGTCAATCCCTGCCGGAATATGCACCTGCAAAGACTGGCGGACACCCCGTTCATCCTGCAGAGAAAACATCTTATCACAGCCGTATATCGCATCGTCAAAACCGATCTTTACTTCCGCATGAAGATCTTCTCCGCGGTTACTGTAGGTATCTTTATTTTGCCAGAAGCCTCCGCCATCCGTAAACTGTGAACCGGTCCTTCTGCCGCCGCTATAGTATCTGCCACGGTTTCCGCCGGAAAAGCCGTGAAAACTGCTTTGTCCCCTGTCTCTGAAACCGTCAAATCCGCTGCTGCCTCCCCGGAACATATCATTGAACATGCTGCCGAAAATATCACCCATGTCCCCCATATCGCCTTCAAAATGGAATTCCTGATAATTGCCGCCATTTCCATGAAAGCCCTGATAAGCGTTCTGGTAGCCGCCCGATTGGCCGCTCTGGTCAAATGCCGCATGTCCGAACTGATCGTACATTTTCTTTTTCTCCGGATCACTCAGTACCGAATACGCTTCTGTGACTTCCTTAAATAGTTTTTCCGCATTGGGATCATTGTTGTTGGCATCCGGATGATATTTCTTGGCAAGCTTCCTGTATGCCTTTTTTATCGTGGCCGCATCTGCGTTTCTGTCAACCCCCAGCACTTCATAGTAATCTCTCTTCGTTTCCATGCAAATCACCTCCTGCATGACATCCATTTGTTCTATTTGTACTATAACACGCATTTTTGTATATAGCAAGAGGTGATGTGATGTTGTGAATGATTTTTTCGTGAACTTTTTGCAACTGTTTAGCAAATTATTATGGTTGGACGGCAGGTTAATGTACTGATCTGCCTCTCTTCTGGCCTAAAGCAGACTACATTCTGATTTTTACCTTACCTGTCTGACGAGGGTTCATTCCTTGCCACATGATTCTACAACAACACTTACAACTTTCTGTGTACCCACATATCCACAGCACTGAAGTCCTTCTGAAATAATTTTATACCACTCACCGGAGGACAATCGAAAAATAGTCTGATCATCTAACTCAATAACACACGTATTCTCTCTATTACAATTCATACCACAGGAAATACGATACATATTCTTCCGATTGATTGCTCCAATCTCTTCCAGTAGATTGACCATACGGTAAACAGTAGCTGCGCCTATCGACGAGTCCAATGTTGTCGCTTTATAATATATTTCCTTACAGCAGGTACATTCCTCCTGTAAAATAATATCCAATAGCATTTTTCGCTGTTTCGTTATTCTGCATCCGTTTTCTTTTAATCTCTGTAATATCACTTCTTTCTTCATTTTTGTCCTGTGATATTTTTCCGCCAAACTGTTTCCCTGGACCTGTCTCTTATACACATCTGACGCTGCCGCCGATACTCCTTGTGTAGATC
>CALZOU010000066.1 GCA_945827805.1 uncultured Lachnospiraceae bacterium | reverse complement strand
CCGGAGGAATACACCGGTTTCGCTTTCGGTGTGGGTCTGGAGCGTATCGCGCTGCTGAAATATGAGATCGATGATATGCGTCTTCTGTACGAAAATGATTATCGGTTCTTGAAACAGTTCTAGGAGGAGAAAAAGATGCAGACTTCAATTTCATGGATTAAAAAATATGTGCCGGATCTGACGGCAACAGATCAGGAATATGTAGATGCCATGACCCTGTCCGGAACAAAGGCCGAGGGTTATGTGAGACTGGATGCGGATCTGGACAAGATCGTGGTTGGACAAATCGAAAAGATCGAGCCCCATCCGGACGCAAATAAGCTGGTGGTATGCCAGGTAAATGTGGGTAGTGAGACTGTACAGATTGTTACCGGAGCTCCCAACGTAGAAGTGGGACAAAAGGTTCCAGTAGTTCTTGACGGTGGCCGTGTAGCAGGAAATCACGACGGAAAAATGACAGCCGGTGGTATCAAGATTAAGAAAGGTAAACTTCGCGGTGTGGAATCCTGCGGCATGATGTGTTCCATCGAGGAGTTGGGTTCTGACCGTTACATGCATCCGGAGGCACCGGAATACGGTATCTACGTGTTCGGTGATGACGTAGAGGTTGGTGCAGACGCTATCGAGCTTCTTGGTCTGCATGATACCGTTGTAGAGTATGAGGTTACTTCCAACCGCGTGGACTGCTACAGCGTTATCGGTATTGCCCGTGAGGCAGCTGCTACCTTTAATAAACCGTTCTACGCTCCGGAAGTAAAAGTTACCGGAAACGATGAAAAAGCAGAGGATTACGTAAAAGTAACCGTTGAAAATACAGAGCTCTGTCCCCGTTACTGCGCAAGAGTCGTTAAAAATGTCAAGATCGGTCCTTCTCCGAAATGGATGCAGGAGTGTCTTGTTTCCGTAGGTATCCGTCCGATCAACAACCTGGTAGATATCACTAACTATGTGATGGAGGAGTATGGTCAGCCCATGCATGCCTATGATCTGGCCACCATCAAGGGTCAGCACATTATTGTAAAATGTGCCCAGGACGGCGATGAATTCGTGACGCTGGACGGTCAGACCAGAAAACTGGATCATGATGTGCTGATGATCAACGATGAGGAAGGCCCGGTAGGTATCGCCGGTATCATGGGCGGACAGAATTCCATGATCACCGATCAGGTACAGACGGTACTTTTTGAGGCTGCCTGCTTTGACGGTACCAATATCCGTCTTTCTTCCAAACGTGTGGGTATGCGTACAGACGCATCCGGTAAGTTTGAGAAGGGTCTGGATCCGGAAAATGCCAGAGCTGCCATCGACCGTGCCTGCCAGCTGATGGAAGAGCTGGGCGCCGGTGAAGTTGTGGGTGGCTGCGTTGACATCTATCCGAACCCGGTAGAGGAGAGAAAAGTTGCTTTTGAGCCGGAGAAGATCAATGCACTGCTGGGTACGAATCTTACCGCAGAGCAGATGCTGGAATATCTGAACCGTGTAGAGCTTAAACTGGATCCTGAGACAAACATGATCGTGGTTCCCACCTTCCGTCAGGATATTTTCAGAACGGCAGATATCGCTGAGGAAGTTGCCCGTTTCTTTGGATATGACAATATCCCCACCACATTGCCAAAGGCTACCACTGCCGGTGGTGTATCCTTCGGTGAGCGCATCGAGCAGATCGCCAGAGATGTGGCTGAGATGGACGGATTTTCTCAGGGTTACTGCTACTCCTTCGAGAGCCCGAAGGTATTTGACAAGCTACTGTATGCGCCGGATGCGCCGGAAAGACAGGCGATCCAGATCCTCAATCCGCTGGGAGAGGATTTCAGTATCATGCGTACGGTTTCTGTCAATGGTCTTCTTGTTTCTCTGGGAAATAACTACAATCACAGAAATAAGAGCGTTAAGCTGTATGAGCTTGGCAATGTATATCTGCCAAAGAGTCTGCCGCTGACAGAACTGCCAGATGAGAGAAAACAGCTGACACTGTGTATGTATGATGCCGGTGATTTCTTCACGATGAAGGGAACCATCGAGAACTTCATGGAAAGAGTCGGTATGAAGAAAAAAGCTGTATACGATCCGAAGGCTGGTATTCCGTATCTGCATCCGGGCCGTCAGGCAAAGATCATTTATGATGGCGTAGAGATTGGTTTCCTTGGCGAGTTGCATCCGCAGGTTGCTAAGAATTACGAGATCGGTACCAGAGCTTATGTGGCCGTACTGGATATGCCGTCTATTGTGCCGATGTGCTCCTTTGATTATAAATACAAAGGCGTGGCCAAATTCCCGGCTGTCAGCCGTGATCTGAGTATGGTCGTACCGAAAGAGATCATGGTGGGCGATATCGAAAAGATGATCGAGACCAGAGGCGGCAAGCTTCTTGAGAGCCTGCAGCTGTTTGATGTTTATGAAGGAAATCAGATTGACCGCGGATTCAAGTCCGTAGCTTATTCTGTAACCTTCCGTGCACCGGATCGCACCCTTTCTGAGGATGATATTACCGGTGTGATGAAAAAGATTCTGAATGGTCTGGAAAGCATGGGTATTGTTTTGCGCCAGTAATTATGTTATAGTGAACCCGATTGGGCCACAGGCTGCTGCCTATTATGGCGGCAGCCTGTATTTATATTGAAAGAAGGAAAATATATGAGAATCTTAATATTGCGGCATGGTGAGACAGAATGGAACACTTGCGCCCGACTGCAGGGACAGCAGGATATCGATCTGAACGAGAACGGCATTCGTCTGGCTCATGTGACCGCGGCAAATACAAAGGATCTTCCGGTAGATATCTGCTTTACCAGCCCTCTGAAACGGGCCAGAAACACCGCTGAGCTGGTACTTGCGGGCCGAAATGTACCAATCATCGACGATGCCCGTCTGATGGAGATAAGTTTTGGCAGTTTTGAAGGAAAAAGATGTGCAAAACATGAAGCAGAGGTATCCGATGACTTTCTGGATACATTCTATGACAGGCCTTTTGAATTTAAGGCTCCGGAGGGGGGAGAGACTTTTGCACAGCTCTGTGACCGTATAGAGTCTTTTATAAGGGATCTGACGGCCAGAGAGGATCTGATGGACAAAAATGTAATGCTATCCTGTCACGGCTGCTCCTCACGGGCGCTTTTGTATATGATGGGAACTGAGAGAGTACCGGAGAAGTTCTGGAGAGGATGCGTTCCGCCTAATTTAAGTATCTCAACTGTGGATTACATCAATGGGAAATTTGAGTTTGTAGATTTAGACCATATTTATTATGACAGAAAAGAGTGGAAAAACAGTTATGCAAGATGAAACAGTAATGAAAACCGCTGATTTTTATTATGATCTGCCTCAGGAGCTGATCGCGCAGGATCCGCTGAAAGACAGAGCTTCCTCCAGGCTTCTGCATCTGGACAGAGAAACAGGGGAGTTTACCCATGAGCATTTCCGTGACATTAAGAAATATCTGCATGCCGGAGACACGCTGGTGATCAACGATACCCGTGTACTTCCGGCCCGTCTGATCGGCCACAAACCGGATACGGGGGCAGCGATCGAAGTGCTGTTATTGAAAAGAAAAAGCGACTGTGTGTGGGAGACTCTGGTAAAACCGGGAAAAAAGATGAAACCGGGAGCCAGGGTTACCTTTGGTGATGGGCTTTTGAATGCCGAGGTACTGGAGGTCGTGGAGGACGGCAATCGACTGATTCGTTTTGAATATGATGGGATTTTTGAGGAAATTCTGGATCAGCTGGGAGAGATGCCTCTGCCGCCATACATTACCCATAAGTTAGAGGACAAAAACCGTTATCAGACTGTATATGCGAAAAATAACGGTTCCGCTGCCGCACCGACGGCAGGACTGCATTTTACGGAAGAACTGCTGGAAGAAATAAAAGCCATGGGGGTAAATATTGCCCACGTAACGCTGCATGTGGGACTCGGCACTTTCCGTCCGGTGAAGGTGGATAATGTCAAAGAACATCATATGCATTCTGAATTTTACTGCATAGAGGAGGATCAGGCAGAACTGATCAACTGTACTCACGCAAACGGCGGACGGGTAATCTGTGTGGGAACTACCAGCTGCCGTACCGTTGAATCCGCAGCGGATGAAAATGGTATGGTGAAAGCGGGAAGCGGCTGGACAGACATTTTTATTTATCCCGGCTATACGTTCAAGATTATGGATGGACTGATCACCAATTTCCATCTGCCGGAATCCACATTATTGATGCTGGTATCCGCTTTTGCAGGAAAAGAGCATATTTTTAAAGCCTACGAGGCGGCGGTGCAGGAACGGTACAGGTTCTTTTCCTTTGGGGATGCGATGTTTATAGAATGATTTTGCGTCAAAAGCATACGAGTCGTATAGTGCATCCGGTTTGACAGAACAATACAGGCGGGCGGACTGAACAGTCTGTGATAGCCTGTTTGCAACGTGACAGATACAGGAAGGTGACAAAAATGGCATCATGTTATGAATTACGCTGGCTGATTCGCAGAACGGTCAGAAAACTGAAGGAAAAGGATCAAAAAAGAGAAGGCTTGAAAAAAGATTTTCTCCTGACGGGAGACCTTTTGGTGACGGCAAATGAGCTGCCAAAGAACGAAGCTTTTGCGGAATATACAGTGGTCAATACAGAGGGTCGTCGCCTTACCTACCGTTCTTTTTATCAGTGGGCGGATTTGTATGGAGAATACAGCATCTTCTGCAGACATCATGGCTGTGCGGTATGCACGCTGACCACGCTTGCCCGTATCTATGACGAAAATCAGAAGGACGCCACACCGGATACGATTATCGAAGGTCTGGAAAAACAGGTGGTCGGTCAGAAAAACTGGACAAACAATTATCGAAAGATGCCCATGAAATTCCAGAATCCCATTACCCTGTACGGCATCACACAGGCATTACAGCACATGGGTGTTAAAGCTGAATATGTCCATCGTTTTACAGATGTTGAAGCCAGAAAAGATATTTTATCTCACCTGCAGACCGGAAATCCGGTGGTAATTGAGGTGGGCCGGAAAAATTATTATACAGGTGAGATCAACAATCGCTGGACCAATTCTTTTCACACTATGATTCTGATCGGATTGACCAGAGATGGAAAGGTACTGGTTAACGATTCTGCCAACCGCAGCTGGTATGAAGGACCGCAGAGATTCAAGCTGGCAGATCTGGAGGATCTTATGGCCTATATGTTTTCCTGTACAGAGGAGCCAAAGGAGTATTATTACTGCGGCATGGCTACGGATGGCGGTTATATTAAAATAGGGTAATGGCGATTTTTTCCTGGATTGCTATTGAATTTTCTTTTGAAAGTGCTAAAATAGCTCTTATGGAAGCATAGCTCAGCTGGGATGAGCGTTCGCCTCACACGCGAGAGGTCATGGGTTCGAGCCCCATTGCTTCCATTTTTTGGGGCATTAGCGCAGCTGGGAGCGCGCCACATTCGCATTGTGGAGGCCGTGAGTTCGAATCTCATATGCTCCATTATTTAAAACAAATAAAGCCGTTAAAAATCAGAAACAAGATGCTTCTGATTTTTAACGGCTTTTTAGATTAAGATTATCACATCAGACTTTCCAGATCTCCGTAAAACTCCGGATACGAAATATTCACACACTCCGCGTCCTTGATCGTTGTAGTTCCCTCTGCCACCAGCGAAGCCACGGCGAAGGACATGGCGATGCGGTGATCCAGATGACTGTCAATAACAGCTCCCTGTAAAGGCTTTCCGCCTCGGATGATCATACCGTCGTCAGTTCCGGTGACATCTACACCCATGGCTGACAGGGATTCGACCATGATGGCCAGACGGTCAGATTCTTTGACTTTCAGTTCCTCAGCGTTACGGATAACAGTCTCACCCTCCGCTGTGGCCGCCAGAACAGCGATTACAGGGATCTCATCGATCAAGGTAGGTATCACATCACCTTCGATCACAGTGCCATGCAGTGCGCCTGTATAGCGCACCAGAAGGTCTGCTGTTTTTTCACCCGCCTGCTCAGTGATATTCGTATATTCGATATCAGCGCCCATGGCTTTGACAACACGGAGTATACCATCACGTGTAGGATTGATACCAACATTTTTTAACAACACTTCAGAACCCGGAACCATAAGTGCCGCACAGATAAAGTAGGCAGCAGAAGAGATGTCTCCGGGGACGTAAACTTTTTGTCCGTGAAGTTTGGGATCGGGCCAGATTGTGGCTGTATTTCCCTCAGATTCGACTTTGGCTCCAAAAGAAGCCAGCATCAGTTCGGAATGATTTCTAGACAATGCAGGTTCTGTAACGGAAACAGGACCATCAGCGTAAAGACCGGCCAGAAGTATGCAGGACTTGACCTGCGCAGAAGCCACCGGAGAATCATAATGGATGGCTTTAAGCGAATGCCCCTGAATCGTCAGCGGCGCACATCTGTTGTCCAGATCACTTTTAATATCTGCTCCCATCATGGTCAGTGGTTTGATGATGCGCCCCATCGGTCGTTTCTGAATGGAAGCGTCACCGGTAAGATGGCTGGTAAAAGACTGTCCTGCCAATATGCCGGAGATCAAACGTGTTGTCGTACCACTGTTGCCGGTATCCAGTGTTTTTGTCGGCGCAGTCAGCCCATGCAGACCTTTACCGTGAATGTAGAGCACATCATCCTTTTCTTCTATTTGAATGCCCATTTCCCGAAAACAGGCGATGGTGGACAGACAGTCCGCGCTTTTCAGAAAGTGAGTAACTTCTGTAACACCGTCAGACAGCGCACCGAACATAACAGAACGGTGGGAGATGGATTTGTCGCCGGGAACGGCGATGGTTCCTTTTAATGGTTTTGCGCAGGATGTAAATTGCATATTAGATTCCTCCGATATCAGTCTCTGACATAAATCGTATAATTTCTTCCGCGAAGAAGTTCAATCGCCTGCTGCATGGCATCTTCGGTATAGAATTCGATCTCCAGAGCTCCTTCTGCGAAAGAACGGTTATGAATGATACCGATATTCTTGATACTCAGGCCGCGCATGCCCAGCATGATCGTAATAGTAGCGATGCCGCCCGGCTCATCGTACAGATCGCAGGTAAAGGCAAATTTTTTCTTGATCGGTCCTGCGGAAAGATCTCCGAAGGAATTGCGGTAGTCTCTGGATTCTTCAAACATGTCGTATACACCTGTACCGTCCGGCTCCATGACCTTTGCCTTTGCTTCCTGAAGCATTTCGATGTAGTCATCGATGACTTCCACGATATTAGCGGAATTTTCCTGGCAGATGCTCTGCCACATTTCCGGTGAAGAGGAAGCAATACGGGTAATATCCTTGAAACCGCCGGCGGCGATCATTTTCATATGCTGTTCCGGGTCATCCAGTTTTTTTACGGCATTTACCAGAGTGGCGGCGATCACATGGGGCAGATGGGAGATCACAGCCGTTGTATAGTCATGATCATGGGCTGTCATGGTCAGAGGAATGCCGCCGATGCTTTTTACAAGCTCAGTAAAGGCTGTAAGGCGTTCCTCCGGCACACCTTCTCCGGGAGTAAGTATATAGTAGGAGTTCTCCAGAAGCAGATCTGAGGCATTGGCATAGCCTGTCTTTTCGGAACCGGCCATGGGATGTCCGCCGATAAAGCAGGCATCCATACCTTTGGCAGAAATAGCCTCATGGATCGGTGTTTTTACACTGCCAACGTCGGTAAGGATGCAGTTGGGACGCATATTTTCTTTCAGAAAATCCAGATAAGCGATATTGCTTTCCACTGGTGCGCACATGAAGATATAGTCACAGGCGCCGAAAAAGGGATCTTCTTTTGTACAGATGATATCAATAACTCCGTCCTGCTTGGCTTCCTCCAGAGGCTCCTTAGAGCGGGAGTATGCCATGATGCGGCAGTCAGGGTGAGATTTTCGCAGAGCTTTGGCGATAGATCCGCCGATGAGGCCGAAACCAATAAAGCCTACTGTTAAATTTTCCATTTTATTATCCTCGCAGCAAATTATTATTCAAGTTTTTTTATTAATTTCGTGAAAAAATACACTCTAAGCATTGTAAAACAGAGCCAAATAAAAGTCAATCGTTTTATACGTTAAAGTATAAAAGAACATATGGTAATAAATAATAGCCATTTATTAATTATTCTAATAATATTGTACAAATTGAATATATTGCTTGATATATTCGAAAAAAATTAGTAAAATATGTCTATATTGAATTTTGGGAGGGTTACACTATGGACATTTACAGATCAGACCGGATTAGGAACGTAGTTCTTCTTGGACATGGCGGCGCAGGAAAGACAACTTTGACGGAGGCTATGGCATATATCTCCGGTATCACCAGCCGTCTGGGCAAGGTTTCTGACGGAAATACGGTCAGTGATTACGATAAAGAGGAGATTAAACGCGGATTTTCCATTTCTACATCCCTGGTTCCCATCGAATGGCACGGATGTAAGATCAATATTCTGGATACTCCGGGATTTTTCGATTTTGTCGGTGAAGTAGAAGAGGCTGTTGCTGCTGCTGACGCTGCTATTATCGTTGTTAACGGTAAAGCCGGTGTGCAGGTCGGTACACAGAAGGCATGGGATCTTTGCGAGAAATACAATCTTCCCCGCATGATGTTTGTTACCGGTATGGATATTGATAATGTCAGCTTCCGTAAGACCGTTGAGGATCTGACAGAACTGTATGGAAAGAAGATCGCTCCGTTCCACATGCCGATCCGCGGTAATGAAGAGTTTATCGGTTATGTCAACGTAGTTAAGGGTAAAGGACGTAAGTTCCTGGCAAAGGACGTTCACGAGGAATGCCCGATCCCGGATTACTGTGAAGAATATTATGAAAAGTACAAAGAGATCCTGATGGAATCCGTAGCCGAGACCAGCGAAGAGTTTATGGATCGTTACTTTGGCGGAGATGAGTTCTCAGTGGATGAGATCATGATGGCAGCTTCCATGAATATTGCAGACGGTTCTATCGTTCCCGTTAGTATGGGTGCTCCGAACATTCTGTACGGTGTGACCAATCTTCTGGACGATATCGTTGACTTCCTGCCGGATCCGACAAAGAAAGAGCGTACCGGTATGCTGAAGGATACAGGTGAGCTGTTCCATGCAGACTATGATTTCTCCAAAGGAAAATCTGCACTGGTATTCAAGACCATCATGGATCCGTTCATCGGTAAATATTCTATGATCAAGGTCTGCTCCGGTGTATTAAAGACCAACGATACTCTGTACAATGCCGTTCAGGAGAAAGAAGAGCGTATCGGTAAACTGTATGTTCTCGAAGGCGGCAAGCCCATCGAGGTTCCGGAGCTGTTTGCAGGTGATATCGGTGCACTGGCCAAGCTGGAAGCAAAAACCGGCGATACCCTGTGTGCTAAGGCTAAACAGGTGCTGTACGCTAAACCGTCGATCTCTGCACCGTATACCTGCATGAGATACAAAGTTCCGAATAAGAACGAAGTGGATAAGGCAGCACAGGCACTGGCCAAGCTGGCAGCTGAGGATCAGACGCTTAGTCTGGTAAATGACTCTGCTAACCGTCAGACTCTGATCTATGGTATCGGCGATCAGCAGCTGGATATCGTACTCAGTAAGTTAAAAGAAAGATATAAAGTAGATGTGGAAATGGTTAAACCGAAAGTTGCTTTCCGTGAGACTATCCGCAAGAATTCCGACGTAGATGCCAAGTATAAGAAACAGTCCGGCGGACATGGTCAGTACGGACATGTTAAGATGCGTTTCGCTCCGTCCGGAAATCAGGATGAAGCATTCGAATTCTCACAGGAAGTTGTCGGCGGTGCCGTTCCGAAGAACTACTTCCCGGCAGTTGAAAAAGGACTTCAGGAATCTGTTGAGTCCGGTCCGCTGGCTGCATATCCGGTAGTTGGTGTGAGCGCCGTACTGTATGATGGTTCCTATCATCCGGTTGACTCCTCTGAGATGGCATTCAAACAGGCTACCAAGATGGCCTTCAAGAAAGGCTTTATGGAGGCTTCTCCGGTGCTTCTCGAGCCCATCGTTAATATGAAAGTTAAAGTTGCCGATAAATACACCGGTGATGTTATGGGTGATCTGAATAAGAGAAGAGGCCGTGTTCTGGGCATGACTCCGGATCACAAGGGTAACACCATCATCGAGGCTGATGTTCCGCAGCTGGAGATCTACGGTTATTCCACCGTACTTCGTTCCATGACCGGCGGCAGCGGCGATTTCGAGTATGAGTTCGCACGCTATGAGCAGGCTCCAAAGGATATCCAGGATAAAGAGATCGAGGCAAGAGCTTCCAAACTGCAGGATATTGAATAAATACATAAGTAAAAATGCACCCGCGAACATATGGTTCGCGGGTGTTTGTCAGTGGATAAGAACATACATAGAGAACGCCCGTGAAGTTATTTCACGGGCGTTAGTGCTGCAGACAGGTTATTCTATAACCGGAGACTCTTTTTTTATCTTATGATAGACCTTACTGCAAAGATTACTGATAAACTCAATGATCGTACTGCCATATCGCATCACAGGCTCTGTGGCAATGGCAAAGACAACCAGCAGCATAGCGCATTTTACAGAAATATTGGTAATGGCAAACAGATCGCTGACGAAGAAGATACAGATCAGCATTCCTGCCGCGCAGCCGGTCAGAACAGCGGTACGCAGAAGATTTAGCGGCTTGCAGATACGATACAGAATCATCAGTCCCACAATAGCCAGAAGCAGTGTGGAGGCGGTAGATATATCCGTTGAATTCACACCGAATACCTTTCCAAAAATGACCAGAGCACCTACCATAAGGGTATCGGTTATACCGGCAGGCAGAGCGGCCAGCACAACATTGGTGATAAACCGTCCTTCAATCCGGTTCGTATTGGGCTGCATGGCAAGGAAAAATCCGGGGATACCGATGGTAAACATACTGATCAGAGATACCTGAGACGGTTCCATCGGATAATCCAGCATGAAGCAGATAGAAAAGATCGACAAAAGCAGCGAGAATATGTTCTTTACCAGAAACAGGCTGGCGGAACGGGTAATATTGTTGACCACCCGTCGTCCTTCCGCAACTACAGAAGGCATGCTGGAAAACCTGGAATCCAGTAAAACCAGGTCTGATGTCTGGGCAGCTGCGTCAGATCCGGAGGCCATGGCAATACTGCAGTCGGCATCCTTCAAAGCCAGAACGTCGTTGACACCGTCACCTGTCATGGCTACGGTATGTCCCGCAGCCTGTAAAGCCTTGACAAATTTCCTCTTCTGATCCGGAGTGACACGGCCAAATACGGTATATTCACACACTGCGCGGCTGATTTCCTCATCGGATGTAAGGGTGCGGGCATCCACATAATGACCGGCATCCTGAATACCCGCCTTTGCAGCCACTTCGGATACGGTAACCGGGTTATCACCGGAGATGACCTTGATCGCCACGCCCTGTTCGGCAAAGTAACGGAAGGTGTCCGGTGCCTCTGCACGGATTTTGTTGGATAAAAGGATCAGGCACAGAGGGGTAAATTCTTTACAAAGCGCTTCACCTTTTGGATCCTCAGCGTATGTTCCGAAAATAAGTACACGGTATCCCTTGCTGCTGTAGCCGGTAATGCATTCTTCATATTCCTCATAAGCTTCCCGAAGAACAAATTCCGGAGCACCCAGAACGTAAGTAGAATCCTCAGAATACGTTACGGCACTGTATTTGTAAGCAGAAGAGAAGGGCACCACGCTCTGCGGTTTCAGGACAGCGGATGATTTAAACTGACGTTTCAGTGTTTTCATGGTGCTGTTGTCTGCTTCCATACAGGAGACGAAATCTGTGATCCGTGCCTTACATTCACTGAGATCGACATCTTCCTTCAGAGTAATAACTTCGTCCACAGCCATCTCATTTTCTGTAATGGTTCCTGTCTTGTCCACACAGAGCACATCAACACGGGCCAGTGTCTCGATACATTTCATGTCATGGACCAGGACTTTTTTCTGAGCCAGTCGCATGACACTGACGACAAGAGCCACACTGGCCAGAAGGAACAGTCCCTCGGGAATCATGCCGATCACTGCAGCTACCATAGAAGTTACGCTGTTGCGGAAACCGGATTTTTCAAAGAAAAACTGCTGAGAAAACAGCGTAATACCGATGGGGATGATCAGAATACCGGCGATCAGCACCAGTTTGTTCAGAGAACGGATCATTTCCGTAGGTTCTTTGGGCTTGTGGCGCTTGGCTTCCAGTGTCAGCTGAGAGATATAGGAGTCCTCACCGACTTTATCCAGCCGTGCGTAACATTTGCCACTGATGACGAAGCTGCCCGATAAAAGAGTATCGCCCGCAGTTTTGGTGATCTCATCGGCTTCACCGGTGATCAGCGATTCATTGACCTGAATCTGGCCGTCCATTACAGTGGCATCCGCCGGGATCTGGTTGCCCGCAGAAAAGATCACCATATCATCCAGCACAAGTTCGGATGACGGGATCGTTCGCAGATTACCGTCCCGCATGACGGTGGATTTTGGCGCGTTCAGCATGGTAAGCTTATCCAGCACCTGTTTGGAGCGGATCTCCTGTATGATACCGATGACCGTATTGGAAATGATCACCGGAAGAAATGTCAGATCTCGAAAAGATCCTGCAATGATCAGCAGTACAGCCAGTACGGCAAACACCAGGTTAAAATAAGTAAATACATTGGACTTGATAATATCCTCGATGGACTTGGAAGGGGGCTCCACAGGTGTGTTGACACACCCTTCCAGATTTCGCTGTTTGACCTGTTCTGCTGTCAGTCCGGAATGAATATCCGGAAAAAATCTCTGGTTTGTTGTCATAGTATCTCTCCAATGTGTAAGTGTAAATTTGTAACAGCACTATAT
>CALZOU010000065.1 GCA_945827805.1 uncultured Lachnospiraceae bacterium | reverse complement strand
TATAAGAAGATAATATCAGAAGGAAAACAGATTAGATAGCGAAAGGTCAGTGCACTCGTTTCATGACGCATTGGTGTCTTTCGCAGAAAGACGGGATATAACAATGAAGGACAGGAAGGAGTGCGTACGATGTGTGAGGTGTTGGATCGAGCAGAAAAACGTGGTGAGCAAAGAGGACTAGAACAGGGCATCAAGCAGGGGGTAGAACAAATGATTCTCAGAATGTATAAAAACGGCTACTCCATAAAGCAGATTTCCAGAGTCGCGGAAATGTCAGAGAAATCTATTCAAGAAATGGTGGAATAATTCCTTGCTAACAAAGGGATATTTTGCAAAAACGCTGTTTTCGGATGAGAGAACACATCCGAAAACAGCGTTTTCATGTTTTGATGTAATAAACCAGAATGAACCTGCCTATTCCTCACTATCTTTCTCCGGAAGGAACACATGCACCTTCTCCACCCGGTTGCGTTTTACCAGTTCTGTAATCATCTTAATACCATTATCCAGCTGGATCGTTTCGCCGCTCCTTGGCAGACGGTCCAGTTTTTCAATGATATAGCCGCCGATCGAATCGTATTCTTCTGATTCCAGATCGATTTTCAGTGTATCGTTGACATCCGTCAGATTGGTGGAACCGTCGATCAGATATTCCCGGCCGGGTTTCATTTCAATAATGGCATCCGTCTCATCCTTGTCATATTCATCACGGATTTCTCCGACAATCTCTTCCAGAATATCCTCCATAGTGATCATACCGGATGTGGCACCGTACTCGTCCAGAACAATGACGAGACTGATGCCGCCCTCCTGCATTTCCATCAAAAGCGTACCCACTTCCTTGTGTTCAAAGGTAAAATGGGGCTCCCGCAGAAGCTTGCGGATATGGAAAGGCTCATCCTTGGGATAGAGCAGCAGATCTTTTACATTAATTGTACCAATAATCGTATCCCGCGTCTCACTGTAAATCGGAAAACGGGTATAGCTGGTTTCCCGATAGAGCTCAATAACCTCATCGTAGGTGGCATCCACATGGAGAAAAGACATATCGATTCGCGGGATCATGATATCCTTTGCAAGGGAATCATCGAGACTGAATACATTGGTGATCATCTCAAATTCATCGTTTTCGATCGCCCCTTCTTCCAGGCCCACATCCACCAGCGTCTTCAATTCATCTTCTGTGATCCGGTTTCCTTTGGCATTGGGATCCACTCCCATAAGCTTAAGAATACCGGTACGGATAGCTTCGACCACAAAGATGACCGGTGTCAGAATGCGCATCAGCATCCAGATAAAACCGGAATAGGCCAGAGACAGCTGCAGTGAAAAGATGGAAGCCAGTGACTTTGGTGTGATCTCACCGAGCACCAGTACCAGCAGAGTCAGTATACCGGTAGCCAGACCTACATACGCATTTCCGAATACAGAGATCGTCAGCGTGGTAGCCAGGGCGGAAGCGGAAATATTGACGATGTTGTTGCCAATCAAAATGGCGGAAAGCATCTTGGAGGACTGATCCAGGATCATTTCCACCCTTTTTGCCTTTTTGTTATCCTCCTCTGCCAGAAGTTGAATCTGTATCCTGTTGACGGTAGTGAGGGCTGTTTCCGCAGAAGAAAAAAATGCGGAGCCCACCAGTAAAAGCACTAAACAAATGGCCTGTAATATAGCCGACGTATCCAAAATGATTCTCCTTTATCTTACTTATCGCAATTTATATTGTATCTGTACAGGGAATGAACAGATACGATTGTCCATAGTATATCATATTGGCAATGAAATTCCAGCGATTTTACAAATTTTACGGGAAACTTACTTTCATTAATCCCATGGATAAAGCTATTGTCATAAGAGAGGGAATGGACGAGTAAAAGAGAAACTGTCCACCAGCTTTGCATCTATAATGCTTAAATGTGATGAGAACTAAGACGTTTGATTCAAAAATATGGCACACAGAAGCGATGAAAAGTAAGGATTTTACAAAGAATGCACGTGTAAGCATATTGACAGTAGAAATTGATGATTTTATAATCGAAATGTTTGAAAATCAAGTATTATGTTGATCAAGATACGAAATAACAGTGAATGCAGAGGTAGGTATAATGAATATAGTAAAAACGGCATATTGCCGTATATTTCAGCAGGTCTTTCATGCGGCGCTGCCGGTGCTCCCATACAGAAAACCGGAGATTCTGGGAAATGTGGAAGAACTGTCCAATCTTCTGGTGGAAAAGGGCATAGGATGTGTTATGCTGGTAACAGACCAGATGATTCGCTCCTGCGGGTTGACGGCTCGTCTGGAAGAGCTTTTGCAGGATAGGGAAATTCGATGTATTGTATATGACAAGACGGTGGCAAACCCCACCACCGACAATGTGGAGGAGGCTCTTGCCTGGTATCTGGAAGAAAAATGTGAAGCCCTGATCGGTTTTGGAGGCGGTTCTTCCATGGACTGTGCAAAGGCCATCGGCGCCAGAGTGGCCCGTCCGGACAAACAGCTGGATAAAATGGAAGGAATTTTAAAGGTTCTGCGTCCGCTGCCGCTGTTGATCGCTGTGCCCACGACTTCTGGTACGGGAAGTGAGACCACACTGGCTTCTGTGATCGTAGACTCTAAGACCCGGCATAAATATCCTATCAATGATTTCCCGCTGATCCCCCGCTATGCGGTACTGGATCCGGAGGTGACCCGTTCTCTGCCGCCCACACTGACGGCTACGACCGGTATGGATGCTCTGACCCATGCGGTGGAGGCGTATATCGGCAGATCCACGACAAAAGAGACGAGACAGGATGCGGTAAATGCCGTGCGCCTGATCTTTGCCAACATCCGGGATGCCTATGCGGATGGAAACAACATGAAAGCCAGAAAACAGATGCTTCGCGCTGCGTATCTGGCGGGAAATGCCTTTACCCGTTCTTACGTGGGATATGTTCATGCGGTAGCACATTCTCTGGGCGGAAAATACAATACCCCTCATGGACTGGCCAATGCGGTGCTGCTTCCTTTCGTATTGGAGGCTTATGGACAGACAGCCTTTCGTCCGCTGCATGCGTTGGCAGTAGCTGTAGGAATTTCCGACTGGCGGGAGAGCGACGAGCAGGGCGCCAGGAAGTTCATTGAAGCTGTGCGGCAGATGAAACGAGATCTGAACATTGGAGATACTATTCCCGATATTCAGAAAAAGGATATTCCGGCACTGGCCAGAAAAGCCGAAAAGGAAGCCAATCCCCTATATCCGGTGCCGAAGCTGATGACAGCAAAACAACTGGAAGAATTGTATTATATGGTGATGGAGGAACAGGAGTATGCATAAAGAAGAGATCCAGAGCATTCTGGAAAAACAAAAAAGCTTTTTTGCTTCTGGCGCTACGCTGCCGGTGGAACAGCGTATCCGCAAGCTTCGTCGTCTTCAGCGGGCGATCCGCATGTACGAGGACGAAATCTGTGCGGCATTAAAGAGTGATCTGGGTAAAAGCCGTCAGGAAAGCTATATGTGTGAAGTAGGACTGACCCTGTCAGAAATCAGCCATATGCTGAAGCATATCCACTGTTATGCGGCAGAAAAAAGAAAACCTACGCCGCTGGCTCAGTACGTATCCCGCAGCTTTGTAAAACCGTCTCCCTACGGTACGGTACTGATCATGAGTCCCTGGAACTATCCCTTCCTTTTGACCATAGAACCGCTGGTAGACGCGATCGCGGCAGGCAACACCTGCGTGATCAAACCCAGTGCCTATTCCCCGGCCACGACAGCAGTGATTAAACGGATGATTGCGGACTGCTTTAAACAGGAATACGTGGCTGTGGTGGATGGAGGCCGGGCAGAAAATGCCTGCCTGCTGGAACAGGAATTTGACTATATTTTCTTTACCGGAAGCCAGGCAGTAGGTAAGGAAGTGCTAAGAAAGAGTGCGGAGCATCTGACGCCGGTTTCTCTGGAACTGGGCGGTAAGAGCCCCTGCGTGGTGGATGCTTCTGCCAATATCCGTCTGGCAGCTCGCCGTATTGTGTTCGGTAAATTTTTAAACTGTGGCCAGACCTGTGTGGCACCGGATTATATTTATTGTCAGGAGAGTGTGAAAGAGGATCTGATCGTTCATCTGAAACGGGAGATCATCCGCCAGTTTGGCGAACATCCCTTATGCAATCCGGACTATGGAAAAATCATCAATGCCAAGCACTTTGAACGCATCGTAAAGCTGATGGATGAGAACAAAGTCATCTTCGGCGGAGATGTACAGGAAAGTACCCAGCGCATCGCCCCCACACTGATGGACAATGTGACCTGGGACGATGCGGTGATGCAGGAGGAGATCTTCGGACCGGTACTGCCGATCCTGACCTATCATTCGCAGGAGGAACTCATCGACCTGCTGAATTCCAAAATGCATCCGCTGGCCGCATACTATTTCTCTGAGGATCGGGCGGCCATCCGCCGGTTTACCTCCAAAGTGCAGTTTGGCGGCGGCTGCATCAATGATGTGGTGATCCATCTGGCTACTTCCGCACTGCCCTTTGGAGGCGTAGGTCCCAGTGGTATGGGCCATTACCATGGAAAATACGGTTTTGATACCTTTTCTCACAAGAAGAGTATTGTAGATAAGAAGACTTTCCTGGATCTGCCCATGCGGTATCAGCCGTATACGAAAGTGTATGACGCGATGATCCGAATGTTTTTGCGATAGGAATAGACCCGTATAAGAATAAAATATAGAAGATTCTGTCAATGCTATTCGTGCTATCCATTGTGCTGGTGCCGGACAGGATATAAGCTGTTGCTACGCAGAGATGAAAAATGCGCAGCAGCAGCTTTTTATATGACGTCTTATGTTGGGGAGAAGTGTGATAATCATAGGTGATCGCTGGTGTCTTATGTTAAAAAGATGTGTGATAATCAGAGGCGATTTTCTGTGATCGCTTAGTCTGATTGCGAATAAGTGTATTATATTGTAAGAAAACAGGCAGTATTGTCGAGAAAAAAGCTTTCTTCACTTCAGATTTTCAACACACCACTTCGTCACGTTGACAAATAAAATTCCCACTGCTATCATAGACAAAATAGGGAGATTGTTTGCTTTTGGCAGAAACAAAGGATCCCAGGGAGGAATAATATGAAGAAATATACCAAAGAAGATATCTTTCAGATGGTAGAAGAGGATGACGTGGAGTTTATCCGTCTTCAGTTTACCGATATGTACGGCACATTGAAAAATATAGCGATCACGGTGCCGCAGCTGGAAAAAGCACTCAATAATGAATGTATGTTTGACGGATCCTCCGTGCAGGGATTTGTCCGCGTGGATGAATCCGATATGTATCTGTATCCGGATCTGGATACCTTTGCGGTGTTCCCCTGGAGACCCCAGTCGGGAAAAGTGGCCCGCCTTCTGTGCGATGTGTATCGTTCGGACGACACACCGTTTACCGGAGACTCCCGCTATATATTAAAGAAGGTATGCAAACAGGCCGCAGACATGGGCTATACCTTTGATGTGGGACCGGAGCTGGAATTTTTCCTGTTTGAGACGGATGAGCACGGTGCTCCTGAGGTACGTACTTACGAAAAAGCCGGTTATTTTGATGTGGGTCCCATGGACACGGGAGAAAATTTCCGACGGGATATGGTTCTTACGCTGGAAGAAATGGGTTACGAGGTAGAAGCTACCCATCATGAAGCAGCCCCCGGACAGCATGAGATTGATTTTAAATATGGAGAGGCGCTGAAGGCAGCCGATAGTCTGATGACCTACAAGCTGGCCATCCGAACCATAGCTAAACGTCACGGTATGCATGCCACATTCATGCCGAAACCGATTGACGGCATTGACGGTTCCGGTATGCACCTGAATATGTCTCTGCGAAAAGACGGAAAAAATATTTTTATGGATGATGAGGATCCCTATCATCTGAGCCAGGAGGCATATTATTTTATCGGCGGCCTTCTGAAGCACATTAAGGGAATGTCTCTTGTGTTAAATCCGCTGGTAAATTCCTATAAGCGCCTGACTCCGGGATACGAGGCACCGGTATATCTGACCTGGGGGGCAAAAAACAGAAGCCCGCTGATCCGTATTCCTGCAGGCAAGGGAAATACCCGGATCGAGCTTCGCAGCCCGGATCCGGCCGCAAATCCGTATGTGGCATTGGCTCTTTGTCTGGCTGCCGGTCTGGATGGTATCAAAAACAGGATCCTGCCGCCGGAGGAAGCCACAGGAAATCTGTATAAGTTGGATATCACCACTGCGGCAGAGCAGGATATTGAAAGGCTGCCTGTGAATATGGGAGAGGCTATTCAGGCTATGGAAGCAGATCAGGTTGTGCTGGATACGCTGGGAGAAGAATTCAGCAGATGCTATCTGAAAGCAAAGAAAAAGGAGTGGGGCGAATACTGCCGGCAGATCAGCCAGTGGGAAATCGACCATTATCTTTACAATTGTTAACCCGCACGCTTTTGATTTGAGAAAAAATACAGATTGGAGGCGTGAGTGTGGGTAATATTATCGTAGCGTTTCCCCGGCAGGAGGATGCGAAATGTATAAAGAATCTGCTGGTGCGCCATGGTTTTTCTGTGAACTATATCTGTACGAGCGGCAGTCAGGTGCTGGAATGTCTGGACGGTATGAACGATGGCATCGTCATATCGGGCTACAAATTTCCGGATATGGTGTATCATCATCTGCGGGCGGAGATGCCGAGGGAATTTGAAATGCTTCTGGTGGCATCGCCGAAATTTTTAAGCGGCCGTGAGGAGGATGGTGTTCTGGCGGTATCCATGCCTTTGAAAGTGCAGGAACTCTTAAGAAGCGTATCATTTATAGAAGAAAAACTGGCAAGAAGCAAGAGAAAACGCCGCCAGATCCCCAGAAAGAGGGATCAGGAGGGCAGAGAATGGATAGAAAAAGCCAAACAGATTTTGATGGAAACTAATCACATGACGGAGGAGGAGGCTCACCGTTATGTGCAGAAAAGCAGTATGGACAGCGGCAACTCCATGGTGGAGACGGCACAGATGCTGATCCGTATCATGCAGGAGGCATAATAATGAAGTTTACAAAAATGCAGGGTATCGGCAATGACTATGTGTATGTCAATTGCTTTGAAGAAAAGGTAGAGGATCCAAACAGCGCGGCCATACGGGTCAGCGACCGTCACTTCGGTATCGGTTCTGACGGACTGATTCTGATCAAGCCGTCGGAAGTGGCGGATTGTGAGATGGATATGTACAATGCTGACGGCTCCCGGGGCGCTATGTGCGGCAACGGTATCCGCTGTGTGGCAAAATATGCCTATGATCACGGCATTGTGGATAAGCTGCAGATCACAGTGGCCACGGGAAGCGGCATCAAAACGCTGGATCTGACCGTAGGAGAGGACAATAAAGTGTCTTTCGTAAAGGTCAATATGGGAAAACCGGGGCTTAATGCCGGGCAGATCCCTGTGGTGGCAGAAAAAGAGCAGGTGATCGACGAACCCATCACCGTGGATGGTACAGAATATCACATGACCTGTGTTTCCATGGGAAATCCCCATGCGGTAGTCTGCGTGGAGGATGTGGACAGTTTTCCGCTGGAAAAGGTCGGCCCCTTATTTGAACATCATGCCTGTTTCCCGGATCGGGTAAATACAGAGTTTATCCGGGTCATGGACAGAAAAAATGTGCAAATGCGTGTCTGGGAGAGAGGAGCCGGGGAAACCTGGGCCTGCGGCACAGGAGCCTGTGCGGTGGCTGTGGCCTGTATCCTGAACGGTTATACAGACCGGGAGGTGACAGTGCATTTGCGCGGCGGCGATCTGCAGATCCTCTGGGATGAGGAGAGTGGTGATGTTTACATGACCGGTCCGGCAGAGGAAGTATTCTCAGGAGAGATTTTTTTGTAAAGAATATAAAAGAATCAGATACAGTGTAACATAACAGACAGCTTACCAATGAAGGAGAATACTATGGCAGGCAGATGTGAACTGTGTGACGGAAAGATCGTCAATGGCCGCTGCGTGGATTGCGGCATGGATTATACCCGCAGAAAGAACAGATACCATCTCAACGAAAATTGTGACGATTATGACCGGAATGCCCGAAAAATCAATGATACGTATGAGGATACTCTGCGGGGAAAAAATGAACCGCAGAAGGATAAGAAAAAGAAAGAAAAAACCATATTGAACGGCAAAGCATCCGCAAAGCCGAATACTCAGAGAAAAGATGAGTGGGCATTTGAAAGGGCTTTTTCTGAAAAAAAAGCAAATGCTCAGAAAGCGCAGGACAAGAGTACCGGAAAAAAGTCATCTGCCAAAGGAGGTAAGTTGGCTACGGTAGTGATGGTGATTTCTGTGATTTCTGTTTTGGCCGGATTTATCGGTGAACTGTTGGAGGATTCCTCTGACAGCACGGAGTATGTGTACAGTGAGGACGTAAACATAGCGCCGGAGTATGATGAGGATCTTCCGGAAATGCCGGAGACAGATTACACAGTTGGTTTTGAACTTTTGTCATACGGATCTTATATTGCCGGTGTGGATATTCCTGCCGGTACATATACTTTTACCAATATGGAGGAGGATACTTCCGCCGCAGTAATGATTGATCAGCCGGAGTATGGTCTGTATGGAGACTATTATCTGGACGAAAAGGAATCTGTGGAAGGTATTCGTTTATATGATGGAGGCAGACTGCGGATCGATGCCGGAGCTGTGATCTATTGTGACTGTACAGATGCGCAGAACGATACCATGCATGCCTGGGAGGGCGACTCAGGTGCTTATGTGGCGGTTTCAGCGGAGGAAGAAGAGGAAACAGAATACATTGTAGGTGAAGATATTGCTCCGGGGCGATATACGGTGCGTTATGAAGGCGAAGGAACGTCGGTTCTCAGTATTCGTACTCAGACAGGAACCTTTGATGAATATTTCTCCCTCTCCTGTGCAAAATACAGTCCCGAATCCACGCAGTATATGGGGCTGGTGCTGAAAGAGGGAGATATCGTTTACATACAAAAGTATGGTTCCGATGAGGCTATGGCAGAGTTTATGCCGCTGACAAAGCCTCTGGATGGTTATTATCAGAATTAGGACCGCAGATCATGTGGTGCAGATAAGCAGAAGCAAAGAGAGGAGTAAAGACGATGGCAAATATCATCAGTGATGAGACCATTGAGTACGTAGGCATTCTGGCCAAGCTGGAATTGTCTGCGGAGGAAAAAGAGGCAGCAAAGTCCGATATGGGACGAATGCTGGATTATATTGATAAGCTGAACGAGCTGGATACCAGCGGCGTGGAACCTATGTCCCACGTATTTCCGGTGCATAATGTGTTTCGCGAGGATGTGGTGACCAACGGAGATGACCGGGAAAATATGCTGGCCAATGCCCCCGAGGAGAGGGACGGACAGTATCAGGTACCGAAGACAGTAGAATAATCGGACAGCTTGGAGGAAACAGATGGATATATTAAAATGTACTGCCGTGGAACTCGGCAGAAAGATCAAAGATAAGGAATTGACGGCGGTGGAGGCCACCCAGGCTGTACTGGACCGCATTGACAGTGTGGAAAATACGGTACATGCCTACGTTACCGTGGATCGGGAAGGTGCGTTAAAGAAAGCGGCCGAGATCCAGAAAAAAATAGATGACGGCGAGCTTACCGGGCCTCTGGCCGGTGTGCCGGTGGCCATTAAGGATAATATGTGTACGGAGGGTATGCTGACCACCTGCAGTTCTAAGATTCTGTACAATTTTGTGCCCACATTTACGGCAGAGGCTGTGAAAAATCTGGAAGCAGCCGGTGCCGTGATCATCGGTAAGACAAATATGGACGAATTTGCCATGGGAAGTACCACAGAGACTTCCGCTTATGGTGTGACGAGAAATCCCTGGAATCCGGAACATGTGCCGGGAGGTTCTTCCGGCGGCTCCTGTGCGGCAGTGGCAGCGGGAGAGTGCTTTTACGCGCTGGGAAGCGATACCGGCGGATCAATCCGTCAGCCCAGCTCTTTCTGCGGTGTGACGGGTATTAAACCCACCTACGGTACCGTATCCCGTTACGGCCTGATCGCCTACGGTTCTTCTCTGGATCAGATCGGCCCGGTGGCCAAGGATGTGACAGACTGCGCTACGATCCTGGAGATTATTGCTTCTCATGATCTGAAGGATTCTACTTCAGTGGAAAGGGAAACAAATTTTACAGATGCGCTTGTGGATGATGTAAAGGGTATGCGTATCGGTATTCCGAGAGATTACCTGGGCGAAGGTCTGGATCCAGAGGTTAAAGAAGCGATTCTTGCGGCTGCGAAGGTGCTGGAAGCAAAGGGTGCTGTTGTGGAAGAATTCGATCTGAGTCTGGTGGAATACGCTATTCCTGCCTACTATGTCATTGCTTCTGCTGAGGCCAGTTCCAATCTGTCCCGTTTTGACGGTGTGAAGTATGGCTACCGTTCAGAAGAGTACGAGGGCCTTCACAATATGTACAAAAAGAGCCGTTCCGAGGGCTTTGGGCCGGAGGTAAAACGGCGTATTATGCTGGGAAGCTTTGTTTTAAGCTCCGGCTATTACGATGCTTATTATCTGAAAGCACTGCGCACCAAGGCACTGATCAAAAAGGCCTTTGACGATGCTTTTGCAAAATACGATGTGATCCTGGGACCGGCGTCGCCCTATACAGCGCCGAAGTTGGGTGAATCCTTGAGTGATCCGATCCAGATGTATCTGGGCGACATCTATACGATCTCTGTAAATCTGGCCGGACTTCCGGGAATGACAGTTCCATGCGGTATGGACAGCAAGGGACTGCCTATCGGTCTGCAGCTGATCGGAGACTGCTTTAAAGAAAACAATATTATCCGCGCAGGCTATGCCTTTGAGCAGAGTCGTGAGATGATGATGCCGGATATGAAAGGGGTGGAGTAAATGAGCAAACAGTATGAAACGGTCATCGGCCTGGAGGTACACGTAGAGCTGGCGACCAGAACGAAAATTTTCTGCGGCTGCTCCACTGCTTTCGGAGGGGCACCCAATACCCATACCTGTCCCGTATGTACCGGTATGCCCGGTTCTCTGCCGGTGCTTAACAAACGTGTCGTTGAACTGGCGCTGGCCGTAGGTCTGGCCACCAACTGCCAGATCAACCAGTACTGTAAATTTGACCGGAAGAATTATTTTTATCCGGATAATCCTCAGAACTATCAGATTTCTCAGTTGTATCTGCCCATCTGCCATGACGGCGGTGTGGAGATTGAGACACCGGAGGGCGGCAAAAAGACTGTGGGCATCCACGAGATCCATATGGAGGAGGATGCCGGTAAGCTGATACATGATGACTGGGAAGATTGCTCTTTAGTTGACTTTAACCGAAGCGGTGTGCCGCTGATCGAGATTGTTTCCGAACCGGATATGCGCAGTGCAGAGGAGGTCATTGCCTACCTTGACAAGCTTCGGCTGATTATTCAGTATCTGGGTGCCTCGGACTGCAAGCTGCAGGAGGGTTCCATGCGTGCGGATGTGAACCTGTCTGTACGCGAGGTGGGAACAAAAGAATTCGGTACCCGTACGGAGATGAAGAACCTGAACTCCTTTAAGGCCATTGCCCGTGCCATTGAGGGTGAAAAGGCTCGTCAGATCGATCTGATCGAGGCCGGAAAGCCGGTAATTCAGGAGACAAGACGGTGGGATGATACCAAGGAATATTCCTATGCTATGCGTTCCAAGGAGGATGCCCAGGATTACCGCTATTTCCCGGATCCGGATCTGGTGCCGGTGATCATTTCCGATGAGATGATCGAGGACATAAAGTCTCATCAGCCGGAATTCAGAGATGAGAAGATGGCTCGTTATATCGAAGAATTTTCTCTTCCGGCCTATGATGCGGATATTCTGACAGGAACAAAGAAGCTGGCGGATATTTTTGAGGCAACGACGGCTATTTGTCATAATCCGAAAAAGGTGTCCAACTGGCTTATGGTGGAGACCATGCGTCTGTTAAAAGACCGGGAGATGGATGCGGATAAGATCCGGTTCTCTCCGGAGCATCTGGCAGCGCTTATTCAGATGACGGAGGAGGGTACCATCAACAGTTCTGTGGCTAAGGAAGTGTTTGAGCATGTCTTTGATGAGGATGTGGATCCGCAGGCTTATGTGGAGGAGCATGGTCTGAAGATGGATAATGATTCGGATGCGCTGACTTCTACCATTGAAGAGATCGTGGCGGCTAATCCCCAGTCGGTGGCTGATTATAAGGCCGGTAAGAAGAAGGCTGTGGGATTCCTTGTGGGGCAGACGATGAAGGCTACCCAGGGAAAGGCCAATCCGGCGATGATCAATAAGATTTTGACGGAGATTCTCGATAAGATGTGATGTGTCGTTTGTCGTGATGACGGACGGCAGAAAATGACCGGAGGGGTGTGTATATTTTCCGGCAAACAAGCGCAACGCTGCGGCGAACTAAATGCCAACTCCGACTAGCACGCTCGCATAAGCGAGCTCGCGTGCAAGTCTGCGTTGCCATGCATCCCCCAAATGGTCCAGTGAACCATTTTGGGGTAGGCATTGGATTTCGCCTCCGCTAAGGGCGCGCTTTGATCTGTTTGCCGGAAAATATACATACCCCTCCGGTCATTTTCTGCCTGTCCTTGGAAGAATATTGTTGGCTGTGGAAAGTTGTGGTTGTAATTGTAACGGTATTGGCTGTGCAAATTATCATGAGGTTTTATTCTGCGTCATATTTTTTTTAAGAGATTATTGGCCTAACTGGCTGTTATTTAGTGTGGCATATACGTGTATTGAGTTCACAACGTAACGTTTCTCCGCTCCCCATACAATCGTAGACAGATGAGTCGGGGCCAGGAGGGTCTCTCTC
>CALZOU010000064.1 GCA_945827805.1 uncultured Lachnospiraceae bacterium | reverse complement strand
CCACCCCCCCCCCCCCGCCCCCCCCCAGTTTTTTTTTCAAGCAGAATACGGCATACGATATCTAGTACGGTCTCGTGTTCTCGGATATGTGTATAAGAGACAGGTATAAGAGATTTCGATGCAAAATACCGATGAATCTGCAGATTTTTGCAAGTCCTGATGGTGCAGGATCCGGCGGATCAGGACAGGCTGGAGGAAATAACGGCGGATCTGGTGAAGGCAGCAATGGCGGTCAGGCAGGAATGAACCAGCCGGCCATTGATTATGACAAGATCCAGAAGATGCTTGACGGTACGCTGGCCGCTAAAGAAGACACGGCCTTAAAAGCCTACTTTAAGCAGCAGGGACTGTCAGAGGATGAGATGAAACAGGCCATCGCTGCTTTTAAGGCTCAAAAGGCGCAGAACACACCGGATGTGTCCACTATGCAGACACAGATGGCAGCTTACCAGAAACAGGCACAGGATGAGGCTGTGAAGAATGCCGCTATCCTGCAGGCTGTAGCCCTGGGGATTGACGCTAAGACGATCCCGTATATCCTCAAAATGGCAGACTTCAGCTCTGCTGTAGATCAGGATGGTAAGATCAGCGAAGAATCTCTGAAAAATGCCCTGAACAAAGTCCTAGAAGATGTGCCGGCGCTGAAACCGCAGCCTGCGTCACAGTCAGGATTTCTTCAGGTGGGAGCTTCCGGAAACGGAAGCCAGGGAACCAATAACGACGAAGCCTTAAAAAAGGCCTTCGGACTGTAAAAGGAGAAGAATATGGCAGTATATGATTACGCAGAGGCTTTTACAGACCTTCTGCAGCAGAAGTACACAAAAGAAATGTGCTCTGTAGCCCTGACACAGAGCAACCCACAGGTAAAATTCCTGAACGCGCAGACAATCAAACTCCCGAGAATGACCGTATCCGGTTATAAGGACCACACGAGAACCCCGGGATTTAATTCCGGAACGCTGTCCAATGACTGGGAGCCGAAAAAGCTGAGCCACGATCGCGACATTGAGTTTTTCGTTGACCCGCTGGACATCGAAGAGACAAACCTCACTTTATCCGTGGCAAACATCCAGAACACTTTCGAAACAGAGCAGGCGATCCCGGAGAAAGATTCCTACAGATTCTCCAAACTCCATGCGGAGCTGACGAAATACTCCGGAAGAATCGACAACACCGTGGTAGACGCGGCGACATTCCTGAAAGTGTTCGATGCCGAGATGGCCATCATGGATGATGCCGGTGTTCCGGAAGAGGGTAGAATCCTTTACGTCACACCAACAATGAGAGCGATTGTCAAAGAGGCAGAAGGAATCAGTCGCATCATCACAGTAAACACACCTTCGACCATCAACAGAAAAGTGCACAGCATTGATGATGTTACGATCAAGATGGTACCGTCCGCAAGAATGAAGACAAAATATAACTTTACTGACGGATGTGTGGCAGCAGAAGACGCTAAGCAGATCAACTGGATTCTTATCCATCCGACCTGCGTTGTATGCCGTGACAAATACAGCTATATCAAGCTGTTCACACCTGGAACGGATTCCAGAACAGCAGACGGATACCTGTACCAGAACAGAAGCTTCGGGGATCTCTTCCTTCTGGAGAAGAAAGTAGAAGGATGTTCCATGAATGTCCAGGCTTAAGGAGGTGTAGTGCATGAAAGCTGTAAAAGGGAATAAAGTATACACCATCGATGATGCGTTAAAAAAACGCTATCAGGATGACGGATACGACATCATGGATGATTCCGGAAATGTGGTTGCATACGGGCGCGGGAAAACCGTGCCGTATGAAGCCTATATGGCTGTGGTAAAAGAAAGAGACGATCTGAAAGCCAGGCTGGATGCTCTGAGTGAGCCTGCGGAAAGTAGCTTTTCGGAAGGTAAGACCACGAGAAAGGCAAAATGATGTTAGAAACATATGCAACCTACACATATTACATCGATATGCATCATGGTATGGCCATCAAAGAGCCGAGCGATATCGAGATGGCCCTGGAAAAAGCCAGCCGGCATATCGATACTCTGACATTTAACCGGATCGTCGCCAGGGGATTTGACCGTTTAACGCCATTCCAGCAGGATATCCTTAAACGGGTAACCTGTGAGCTGGCTGATTTCGAAACGGAGAATGCGGATATGATCTCGTCTGTGCTGTCAAGCTACAGCATAAACGGGGTATCCATGCAGATGTCCAGCGGATGGAATATCCGTCTCGAAAAAGGCGTGGCCATGCCGGCAGCACTGTACAGCATGCTGTCGCAGACGGGCCTCACATGCCGGTTAATCTGATGGAGGTGAGTGTATGAAGTATCCGTGCCTTGTGCGCAAAAAGGACTGTAAAACCGCTGTCAGCGTGCGTATCGAATCAGAAGAGATGACGGAAGACGGAGGTCCGGTAATATTGCTTGAGGAAGAACTGACATGTAACTACCAGGATACGTCCAGACGAACGCTGACAAAGGAACAGAAGCTGATACAGATATCCGGAACAGCCCTGTTCCCGGGCGATATTGCTCCGGACGTCCCGGCCATCACCGGAGGTACGCTCACGGTGTTCGGTGTTGAGCGCCGGATCCTGCAGGGCATGAAAGCCAGAAACCCGGATGGATCCGTGAATTACACGAGATTGGATGTGATCTGATGCAGGTAAAATCAACAGTAAAATTTGACTGGGGCGCTATCCGACAGCTGGAAGCGGCCCAGATCACCGCCCTGGAGCAGACGGCAGAGTACCTGCATACAGAGGTGGTACAGGCGCAGGTGATGCCGTTTGATACCGGTAATCTGCAGAATGAAAGCACGTTCGTTGACGATTCAAAAAGCAAAGAGGGAAAAGTCACGATTGTACATAATACTCCGTACGCAAGACGGATGTACTACCATCCTGAGTATCACTTCCAGAAGCACGAGAACCCGAATGCCGGAGGCAAGTGGTACGATGACTGGCTCCCAGGCGGCAGCAGGGAAAAGGACTGTCAGAAAGCCTATGCGCAGCTCTACAAAAGACTGACGGGGGTGTAATATGCTTTTGCTATCAGACATCAAAGACTGGATCAAGACTCTCGGCATAGGAGAAAACTTCTATACCGGAAAACTTGACAACAAAAAAGAAAAAAGCATCGGTATCTACCAGAGGCCTTCTTATGGCAAGGCAGAAATAGCCATAGGCGGCCTTAAAAATACCAAAACAAGATCAAAGCAGATATCTATCCTGATCCACTGGTCTAAATATTCCGGTGAGACGGAGAGAACTGCGCAGCGGCTGTATGACACTATAGCCGCCACAGAGAACCTGGAAATAGCCGGAAAGCATGTTGACTATATTATTCTGGACATGCCGGAGCCTGCAGATGTAGGCACGGATGACGCAGGGGTATATGAACGTGTGATCTGGCTCACTTTATATTATCAGGAAAGGAAGGATACATAATGTCAACACCTAAAACAGGCGTATATCCGTGTTATGAAAACCAGTTCCAGATCGATACAGCTGCGTCCGGATCCACAGCAGCCATGAAAGATATAGCAGACTGCGAAAGCTTCAGCGTGTCTTTTGATAATGGTGTAGAGGAATGGACACCATTCAACACGGAAGGCTGGACAAGAAGACTGATGACGGCCAAGTCGATCACTATTTCCGTAACGGCAAAGAGAAACGTCGGAGACGCAGGGAATGATGCTGTGGCCGGGCTTGCCTTTAAGAATGGCCGTGACGCGGAGAGAACTGTACAGTGGACATTCCCGGATGGCACAACTGTTAAATTCACTTCGGCTGTTATCAATGTAACAAATGCCGGATCAGGAGATTCCACAGCTGTAGCACCGCTGGAATTCGAGATCATGTCGAACGGAAAACCGGAAGTAACACCGGCAGCATGATAATTACGGCAGGGGAATATCCTCTGCCGCTTTTTAAAGGAGAATGATATGAGCAAAAGAGTAAATCTTACAGAAAAACTGGATTTCGAAGGATCCCCGGTCATTGTAGTAAACGATGTCGAGATCGAAGTAAATGACGATGCCCAGAACGTGCTGAAACTCATGGGACTGGCGGCTGACAGCAGTGACGTTAACGCCGGAACACTGGAAAAAATGGCAGACATGCTGTTTACCGAAGAAGGCCGAAAGAATCTGAACAGCCTTAAGTTGAACATGAAAAACTACACCAAGGTCATTGAAACCGCCATGGACCTGGCCACCGGAGAGTATAACGACGATGAACAGTCCCCTCTGACAGCTTCTACGATCTTACCGATGACTGGGAATTGATCGTTTCTTCGTTCGCTGATCAGTACGGCATCCGGCTGTATTCCAATCTTAAAGATATGAAATGGAGAGAATTCAGCGCTCTGCTTTCCGGCATCGGACCGGATACAGCCCTGGGGCGCATCGTATCCATACGTGCAGAGGAAGATAAAGAGATGCTGAAAAGCTTTACTCCGGAGATGCACAGGATCAGAAGTGAGTGGAGAAACAGGATCGCCCATCAGAAAGACCAGAAAACGTGTAACGATTTCGTAGAAGCTATGAAAAAAGCATTTATGGATATGGCCGGCATCGGAGGTGGTACCAATTGAGAAAGTAAAGCTGATATGTCCGCACTGCGGCCATGTGCAGAAAGTACAGTACACCCGTGACGCACAGTGTCGTGGAGTTTTCATCAAATGCCAGGCCAGGCAGTGCAAAAAAGTGTTTGAAATAAGAATTAATCAGGACAGGTAGTGCCTATGTGTCGATGTCCTCTTACAGGGGCAGGTGAAAACATATGGCAGAAACCACCATAGGCCAGATTGGCCTTGATCTGGTCGTAAATGAAAATGGATTCAACAAGCAGATGAACGGGCTGCAGCGCACGGCAAAGAAAGCCGGCATGGCCCTGGCATCTGCTTTTGGTGTGAAAAAGTTAGTTGATTTCGGGAAAGCCTGTATAAATCTGGGATCAGATCTCACAGAAGTACAGAACGTGGTCGATGTTACTTTTCCGACCATCAACAAAAGAATAAACGAATTTGCCCAGAACGCGGCATCAAAGTTCGGTCTGTCCGAGACAATGGCCAAAAGGTATGCCGGAACTCTCGGCTCCATGGCCGAAGCCTTTGGTTTTTCCGAAAAGGCAGCAGCAGACATGGCCACCACACTTACCGGATTGGCAGGCGATGTCGCATCGTTTTATAACATCTCACAGGACGAGGCCTATACAAAGCTGAAATCTGTTTTTACCGGTGAGACGGAATCTCTGAAAGAGCTGGGCGTGGTGATGACGCAATCGGCCCTTGACCAGTACGCTTTGGCCAAAGGATTCGGAAAGACCACACAGAAGATGACAGAGGCAGAGAAGGTATCTCTTCGGTATGCCTTTGTACAGGACCAGCTGGCCAACGCAACCGGAGACTTCGCGCGCACATCAGATTCCTGGGCGAACCAGGTAAGGATCCTGTCTCTGCAGTTTGATTCACTTAGAGCATCCATAGGACAGGGCCTGATCAATGTGTTTAGCCCTGTCCTAAAGTTGATCAACAGAGTGATCAGCCGTCTGCAGGTGGCCGCAAAAGCCTTTTCTGAGTTTACCTCTGTGCTCATGGGAAAGACTGCATCAGGTATGGATACTGTGGCAAAATCGGCCAACGAGATGGGGGATGGAATTGACGCTGCATCCACAGCCGCATCCGGAATCGGGAAAGGCATGGGGAATGCTGCAAAATCAGCAAAGATTGCCGACAAAGCGGCGAAGAGTCTGAAGCGTACACTGGAAGGCTTTGACCAGATCATTAAGCTGTCTGAGAAAGAAAGCGCATCAAGCAAGAAACCATCCAGCGGATCTGGGAAAGACACAGGAACCTCCGCGGGAAGCGGACTTCCGGAAGCAGTATCTGGATCCGGAACACAGGTCGATGATGTATCGGGTAAATATTCCGGACTTTTAAAGGTGCTCACTCCGTTGGCAGAAAGTCTTGGAAGGCTAAAAGCATCGTTTTCGAACCTTTCAAAAGAGGTCGGTTCCGTTTTCAAGGGAATATGGGAAAAAGTTTTAAAACCCTTTGGAAAGTGGACGATATCTGAGCTTGCGCCACGACTCGTGGATATCCTCTCGGCGGCGTTTCGCGTGCTGGGCGCTGTGATAAAGGCATTGAAGCCGATCGGAAAGTGGATATGGGATAATTTTCTCAGTAAGCTGGCAAAAATCTCAGGGAAAGCAGTAACAAAATTCCTGGATCTTCTGATCAAAGGGTTAGATGGACTGGCGAACTGGATTGAAAATCATCCGGACATATTCCAGGCAATCGTAGGCGGTTTGACAGCTGCATTCGCCGCATTCCAGGCATCAAAGATACCGTCACTTATCCAGGGCGTGATCAGATCTGTGATGCCGATGGGAAAAATCTTTACCAAGGTATCGGGCGTTTTTACAAAATTTTCAGGCGTTATCTCTTTCCTGACGTCTCCGCTCGGAATTGCTGTAGTGGCGATAGGAGCTGTAGTTGCAGCCGGAATACTGCTGTATAAAAACTGGGACAAGGTTAAGGCTTTTGCAAAGAAGCTCTGGAAGAGCCTGTCAAAAACATTTAAATCCATAAAAGAAAATGTCATCCAAAATGTCGACAAGATCATATCCAAGGTTAAAGAAATTCCAAAGAAAATCAAGGAATTTTTCAAAGGACGAATCGAGGGTGTCAAAGAGTGGTTCGGTGGGATCAGAGACAGTTTTAATGAGACTCTGAAAAAACTCACCGACAATCTCCCGGATCTGTCCGGTGTGGCCACAGCTGTCAGTGACGCTATCGGAGAGGTCAAAGCAAAAATTGTAGCCTGGTTCCAGGACAAAAAAGAGGATCTTAAGAAAAAGTGGGATGACCTGACCGAGGGCATATCGGAAAAGACAGCAACCCTTAAAGCAAAAGCAGAAACGAAGGCAGATGAAGTCAAGAGTTGGTGGCACGGTGTATGCGACTGGTGGAAAGATAAAGCGGCTGGCCTTTCTGCAAAAGCTGAGACCACAGGCACAACCGTCAAAAGCTGGTGGAACGATACGTGTGCCTGGTGGAAAGACAAGACCGCAAATCTTAACGCAAAGGCAGAAACCGCCGCAGGAACGATCAAGCAGTGGTGGAATGACCGTATAGCACAGTGGAAAGACAAAGCTGCCAAGCTTAGTATGAAGGCCGAGACTACAGCTTCAAAGGTTAAAGCCGCATGGGATGCGGCTGTAAAGATGTGGAAAGACAAGTCCGCAACGTTAAGAATGAACTTTGAAGCAAAAGTCGCTGATATCAAGAATTTAGTAAATAAAAACATCATTGACAAGATCAATCGAAAGTTTGCAAAGATTCCGATACTTAAGAAGGTAAAAATCCCACATCTGGCCGAAGGCGCCTTTGTTAAAAAGAACACGCCACAGCTCGCCATGATCGGTGATAATCGGCACCAGGGAGAGATTGTAGCTCCGGAAAATAAACTCCAAGCGATGGCCAGAGAAGCAGCTGGATCCAATAACAACCAGAGAGTGATCGAACTGCTTGAACAGATCGTGCAGCTTCTTATTCAGCTTCTGGCAAAGGATACGGACATTTATCTGGACGGTGATTTACTTACCAGGAAGATATTGAATATAATCAACGCCATCCGTGTGAGGACGGGCAAGAAACCGGTAAATATTTGATAGAGGTGATTGGATGTCATACATAGATATATATGCGGGAAGCACAAAGACAAAGCTTCCGAGTCCTTCAACTTTGAAAGTAGACAATGAGATCATCTGGTCCAGCAATACAGGAAGGACATCCACTGGGAAAATGGTAGGCGACGTAATAGCGGAAAAAACAACAGTGGATATCACCTGGGAATGCATCCGGGATGCCGACCTTAAGACTATTAAAACATGTCTTAAGGCCGGTTTTTTTGATTTTTATCTTCCGGATTGCGGGGAACTCGTAAAAATAACGGTATACCGCGGAACCATCAGTGCCGAAGACCGTGGAGAACTGGGAGACGGACTTGGACACTGGTATAAAACAGTGACGTGCAGCGTGATCCAACAGTAGAGGAGGAAGGCAATGATATCTTGCAGCAGTGCTTTTAAAAGCAAAATAGGTGGAAACGTGCGCTACCTGAAAGCATTTCTGGTTAATGCCTCCGGAACAGCGGAAATCAAAACGTATGTTTTGAAAACAGGCGGTATGGGTGCGGAAAGATTTAACTTTGGCACTGTATATATTCCGGAGGCTTGCATAGTTACGACTGAACAGCTTAATGTCGTGAAAAACGAAAAGATTCAGATCAGGTTGTATGTAAATGATGAAAAATTTGACAGTGTTGACGGAATAGATAATTGTGTAGTTGCAGATCTTTATGCGAACGGAAGCGTAAAAAGCGGAGATCTGTATACGGTAACCGCATATGGATACCTATATCTTAATGATCCTGTTGTAGCATGGAGCGCAACAGAAGAAACGGTATCATTTTCTGATATGATCGCCAAAATCCAGACTTTGACAGGAAAAACAGTTACCATCAAGGGATCATCGCTGACAGAAAACCAGATTCAGAGCATTGTTTCCGGAATGAAAGTGAAACGGATCACAGAACAGCCCACCGTCAGAGCATATTTAGCTCAGATGGCAGAGTCACTCATGGGATATGCTTATGAATCTGTTGCGGGTGAGTTTGTAATCTGCCACGGATACCCATCGTCAGATACTACTGGCATGGAAGCCAATGTAATGATGGAAGATGTAAAACAAAACTTTTCCATATCACGTCTTACCTGCGTTCTCGCGGAAGGATATACAGGCGACGATGGAAATTATATTGCTGCAAAAAGCCTGTCTACTGACGGAACTGGAAACAGCGAAGTGAAATACCGTGGACACACGACAACAGAAGAACAGTTTAATATTCTTAAAACGGATATTATATCTGTCCAATATTCGCCTGGAACACTGACACTATTTGGAAATCCACTGATCGAACCTTCAGATGCCATATCTTTTACCGATGGCAATGGAGAAACGCAATTTATAATTTGTGCTGGTGAGATTACCCAAACATTTAACGGGGGTCTTCAAACGGAAATCATAGCACCGGAAGCGACATCTGACGCAGATCAGCAGGCTCTTGATGATGAATATGCAGCAGAAGAAACTGAGCGACAGAATAAGCAGGCTTACGTCAAAACAGATCAGCTTGAAGCCACTAATGCGACCATACAGAAACTATATGCAGAGACAGCAAAAATATCTGATCTTGAAGTGGTTAATGCCACTATCAAAAAACTCGATGCCGAAACGGTTAAAACCATACACCTCGAAGCCGAGGTGGCCAAGTTTGGCTATGTAACAGCCAACACCGTAGAAGCCCAGTACGCCCGTCTCGATAAAGCCAACATCGGCACCGGCTGGATCGATTCTGCCATGATCGGCGAGGGTGTTGTAGGTACCGTGCAGATCGCCGATGGATCCATAACTGATGCCAAGATAGTCGAGCTTACTGCCAACAAGATCACAGCCGGTACGCTATCTGTGGAGCGTCTGGAGATCAGAGGCACCGCAAACAGCATAGTCTATGCTTTAAACAACATCACCGGTGCGCTGCAGGCACAAAACGTAGACACACTAAACGGCGAGATCCTGACACCCAGATCCATCACAGCGGACAGGATCGTGGCCGGAGCCATCACAGCAAATGAGATAGCTGCCGGAGCCATCACCGCAAACCATATCCTGGCTGGCGCTGTAACGGCAGACAAGATAGCAGCAAAAGCTGTGAGTGCAGACAAGCTAAACGTAATAGACCTCTCGGCCATATCAGCCCTTATCGGCGGATGGGAGCTCCTTGACGGCGTCATACGCGCACAGTCAGGTGGCAAGTACTGCGGCATAGGACGCGAAGGCATAGCATATGCGTTTTTTGCAGGTGGGACAGCAAGCAATGGGTCAAATGGCGTCTTTAGGGTTGGCCATGACGGATCGCTCGTTGCGACCAACGCCGCTATAACCGGGAATATTACGGCTACGAGTTTTTCTATGAATCAAGCAATTGATTCGGTAGCTACTGCAATATTCGGCGTAAGCTCATCTGGACTGAGCGTCGGAATAGACGATGGTGAAGGCTGGGGTGGTTGGATTACAGCCACTAAAGACTCGGCGTCGATCAGCGGGCATACTGTGGATATTTCCTCTAATTCTGGCAATGTATATATACATGCGAGAAGCGGTATAGGTATATCGACATCTCAATTTATAGATATGACTGGGGATGTGACTATACACGGCCCTTTAACCATTAACGGCGGGGATATATCCACAGCTGGCGGATTAGATATTCAAGGCGGATGGATGGACCTGAAACACAACGGCACTCATTACGGTTCGATATTCGTAAATAATGGAACAAATGGAGCTTTATCACTTAGATCATCCAATAACGCGCCTGTCGATATCATGTCCAGTTACGGAACTATTCAATGTGTAAACGAAAACTGGAGTGAGTGGGCCGTATTAAAAGCTAAACAGTTTGCCGTACAGTCGTCTAAAAGATATAAAACAAACATAGTAGATATGACCGAAGATCGAGCAAATCTTCTTCTGAGTATGAGGCCTGTGTCATATGACTATACAGTTATGGGCTGTGAAAAAGATCAACTCGGGATGATAGCCGAGGAAGTTGATGCTATCGACAAATTTGCATTGAGCTATGACGAATACGGAAGACCCGATTCGCTTGATTATTCAAAATTTGTGCCGCAGCTCATCAAACTTTGCCAGATGCAACAGACAGAAATTGAAAATATAAAAATGCGGTTGGGAAACATAGGAACAGTATCGTAAATAACATTAAATTAAGGAGGCACATATGTTAGCAAATAAATCTTTAAACGCAAATGCAACCAGCAATATCACGGTAACAACTGGCGGCAAAGAGAATGACGTTGTTGTCATGACACTGTCCGGAAACCTCAGAGCTGACGGGAGGTACACGATCAGCAGGAGCATCGAGAATCCTGCGCTGTACGCATCCAACAAGGAACAGATGGAAGCGGACGAGAAAGAGTTTGAAACGATGTTGCTGTCAGTAGCTGAATAAGGAGGACAACATGAAGGTATCAGAACTGTTAAACGAGTATGAAGCGTTTAAAACACTTGGCGAAAAAGAGCTGCCCTTCGAGGCGGCCCTTACCGTTGCCGGAAACATCGAGACTTTACGGGTACCGGCTGAGGTTGCCATAAGGAAGAGAAACGAGATTACAGAGAAACATCTGGAAAGAGACGACAAAGGCAGCCCGATCAAGGTGGGTGACGGCTACAAACTGAAAGACAGCGCTGCTTATACAAAGGAAATGCTGTCACTTGAAGAAAACGAGGTAGAGATCGGTGATATTAAGAAGATTCCGAAGTCAGTTCTGTCCAGCCTGACCATCGCCCCGGCTAAACTGGCACCGATACTTAAATACATCGAGTAATGGAGGTAGCCTATGATAACACAAGGAAGTAACCTGCCCATATACTTTTCCAACATACCAATATCCTTAGACTCCATAAACGACATCTCAATATCCCTCTACACAAAAGAGGGGATATGTCTAAAGTACTGGGGAAAAGACGACGTCACTATATCCGAAGACGGTATCATTGCCCCAATCACCCAGGCCGAGAGCATGAGATTCCCGGAAGGCAGAGTTTTCGCGGAGCTTAAGTTTACCGATAGCACCGGAACCATCCTGCCGGGCATCCGTGCGGCTGATTACGTCTCCAAACGTGACGACCGCACGCCACTCTCCGGAGAGCAGCCGCAGAACCTGAGATACGTAGACATCGATTGCTCCGGCATGACAGCCGATATAGGCGCTGTTGTCGGGGCATCGGCCTATGAGGTTGCCGTGAGAAACGGATTTGAGGGGACAGAGGCGGAATGGCTGGAGACCCTTAAGTACACCCACAGCGAGGAATATGAACAGCTTACGGAGATTTTAAAAGAGCGGTCGAAAGAAGCGGAGTCCATCAGGAAAACCCTGGACAGCACGATCAATACTGCCGTCCTGGAGAACGAAAGCCTTGGGCAGCAGATCGAAAACGCAAAAGACGCAAGCAACGGAATGGTCATAGCTTCTGAAACAGCCCTTAAAGCTGCCCGAAAAGCAGATGAAGCAGCAATTGAAGCCGTAAATACGGCAAATGCCGCGGCGGAGGAAACCAAAAAACGGACAGATAAAGCGGTTGAGGATGTGAGCAGCGCTATCTCAGAAGCTAACGCAGAAGAGGCTAAGCGGTCTCAGGCCGAGAGCTTGAGGGCACAGGCAGAAACCCTCAGAGCATCTGCAGAAACCCAGAGAGCGGAAAATGAGAGCGCCAGGAAAACAGCCGAGACCAAGAGAACCGAAGCCGAAGCCAAAAGAGCAGAAGCTGAAAACAAGAGATCACAGGCGGAAACATCCAGAGCGCAGGCGGAATCATCCAGAACGCAGGCAGAATCGGAAAGAACTGAAGCCGAAAACGCAAGGAAGCAGGCTGAGAATCTCAGGGAATCCGCAGAAGAGACAAGGGTGGAAAATGACACAAAGCGGCAGCAGGACACAGAAACAGCCCTGGAAAGAGTAGACACGGCCATCAAATCCCTGGTCAACCAGGCAAAACCTATGGCTTTTCGAATCGACGAAACCGACGGCGGACTAAACGCCGTCATTGTCACAGTATAAGGAGGTAAAAAATGAGTGACGTACAAACGGTTGAGATCAACCTTCCAAGAGACACCACCATCAAAGAACTGGTAGCTTTACAGCGGACCGCTTTGATCACCGGATCGCCTAACGCTGCCGACATGTACTACAAAAGCCCTGTCTCTTATACACATCTGACGCTGCCGACGATACTCCTTGTGTAG
>CALZOU010000063.1 GCA_945827805.1 uncultured Lachnospiraceae bacterium | reverse complement strand
TACACAAGGAGTATCGTCGGCAGCGTCAGATGTGTATAAGAGACAGCGTAAGGGCAGTCTTCCTGATCCAGTACGCCACATATCACCGTCATCGCCAGTTCTTCCTCGTCAAAGGGGAAGCTGTATTCATATTCTTTTTCAAAATCCAGCGTCATCTTTTTCCCTTTCTGGCTTCGTTTCTTTTTTGCGTGCCTGTGTGTTTCTTTTCGTACGCGTCATAGGCTTCAACGATCTTCTGTACCAGAGGATGACGTACCACATCAGCGCCGGTCAGCTCGCAAAAGGCAATGTCTTCAATGTTTCTCAGCACCTCTTTTGCCACCTCAAGACCGGATTTCTGATCTGCCGGAAGGTCTTTCTGCGTCGAGTCACCGGTTACGATCACTTTTGAATCAAAACCGATCCTGGTCAGAAACATTTTCATCTGTGCCGGTGTAGTATTCTGTGCTTCATCGAGGATAATAAAGGCATTATCCAGTGTACGTCCGCGCATATAGGCCAAAGGAGCCACTTCGATCAGTCCTTTTTCCATATTTTTCTGGAACTGATCCGGTCCCATGATCTGGTACAGGGCATCGTACAGCGGCCGCAGATACGGATCGATCTTACTCTGGAGATCTCCGGGAAGAAAACCAAGCTTTTCACCTGCCTCTATCGCCGGTCGGGTCAGAATAATACGGCTGACCTCATCGTTTCGAAAGGCGGTGATCGCCATGGCCATGGCAAGGTAGGTTTTGCCGGTACCCGCCGGTCCTATACCAAAAACGATCTTGTTTTTCTGAATTGCCTCCACATATTTTTTCTGACCGAAGGTTTTCGGTTTTACCGGTTTTCCCTGAATCGTATGGCAGATACAGGATTTATCCATTTCCACATAAGCCTCGGTCTTTTCCGGCTCTGTCAGCGAAAGCAGATAATCCACGTTCTGCTCATGGATCACATTTTTGCGTCGGGAAAGCTCCAGAAGCTGCTTAAGAATAAGCACTGCTCTGTCTACCCTTTCCTTACTGCCGGTGATCTTAAGCTCACCATTTCGTTCCACGGTCTCCACCTGTAAAGTTTTTTCGATCTTTTTGAGATAACTGTCAAACTCTCCAAACACATTGGAGGCATGCTCGGCAGGTATCTCCATCCATTCCTCGTACATCAATAGTCTATGAGTCGTTCCTTTCTGTTTCTAAAACGCTTTTTTCTGTCTGCGCCAGGGATCCTGTCTTTTCCTGTGTATACACGATGCCATAGGCTACAGCACAATCTTTATATAGGATTATTTTAACATCATTCGCAGTGATACGCATTACCTTTTTTCTTAATTGTTCATAATATTCGGAAAAATGTTCCTGCAAAAGCTGTACTGCCTCTTCATGGGAATATACTGCTGGATTTTCTGTGTAGGATAGAGCCTCATACACCGTAAGGATGACGGGAAGCACAAAAGCTTCCGACAGCCTGAACTGATACGCATTGACATGATACTCCCCGGATATATACTTTTCTCCGATTTTCAGCTGTTTATCTCCTATCCCAAGCTGCACAGCTGCCAGACGGGGTTTTTCATATTCTCTTTTCTGATAAGTATATGCAAGTCTGTCATAATATACATAGGCAGTATTCAATACGATATCCGCATCAGCTTCACAATATGCATAGCGTATCACATTACCTCCGTCATCCATGACGGCGATTTCTCCACTGATCAGAAGATCACCGGGGTAAACGTATTCTCCCTTCTCAACTTTACATACACCGCTGCGGGTGATCACAGAAACGATTTCTCCCTCTTTATCCGCATACAGGCTCCCCTCGTTTGTTGTCTCGCGTACAGCCATATTTTTTTTTGCCTCTTCCACCTGAATCTGAAGGATCGTTCCCGTTTTTTCTACAGATACCCAGCTGAACGAAGGAAACGCATTGCGAAGATCTGCCGCAACACTGTGGGGATCCACAGCTTTCTTAACGGTACCACAGCTGATCTGTACAGATCTCAGATAGCGCAGTATACTTTCGTTGGTAATCTCACGGTTTCCGGTGATACGTATGTCCCAGATAAATCCATAACAGATACCAAGCAATGCACCGCATAATAGAATACCCAGTACAAAAACACTTCTTTTTTCAACCTTCTGCAAGAGAAAGGGCAGACCTCTGCGACGGATCACCTGAATATGTACACCGGCCAGATGTCTGAGATGACGTATCTGAAAAAAATCTCTGACCGACATGGCACAGATATACCCTTCGTCCTTTTTTTGCACCCCATACAGACGGATATTCTGGCTTCGACAGAGATTCAAAAAACGAAGCGGTTCTTCCCCGGATATCTGACAGGCCACTTGACCATACTTTTTCAGCCGCTCCTTTACACTCATCAGCTTCCCTCCCCACCAAAGCTTATTGAACTGATACAGCCGCGAATTTGTATCTCCATGGGCGAAAAACTGGTGATACACAATGACTTTCCCCGAATACTGATAGGTCCCAATGCCGAGGACAGACAGATTTCCGTCGCAGACAGACGAAATAGTCGATGGAAGTTCTCAATATACACCATTTCCCGGCCATGCATGGTTATGATCGGATGACCCTTGGCAAAATAAGAAAAGGATGGCTGCGTGTCTGTCATCCGCTTTCTGCGTTTGTCAGTCATGCAATCCATCCTTTACTTTCACTTACCCACAATATATGCGGGTATCAGAAGTCATATACATTTTTCAGAAAAATCAGCGTAAACCAAAGCACCATATTTTCCCCGAGAAAGAAATCCATATGGCATTTTTCGATAGCATTCATGATCACGATGCCATGGCTTTCGATGCAGGGAAGCACCGCCTCAGGGTGCCTGCACGCCTTGGGATAGGCGCACTTCTCACAGATTGAACAGGAATCTGAGCTCAAGGGATAACAGATCACGTCATTCTCCCGCAGATATCTTGTGATCTGGCGGGTGATCAGCTCATGATCCTCCTTCGTCTCCAGAAGTCTGTCCATATTAGAGTAATCCTCCACCTCTGCCACAGTAGAAAACAGCAATGCCTTCGGATATGTACGGCAGATGGTCTGACAGCTTTTGACACTGCCTACGGCCGGCGGGCAGGACCAGGAGTGCCCGTATCTTTCACATTCCTTTTTACAGATCGTGCGGACACGGTCCGAAAACTCGATTTTTTTGGAATCGATGAACGCATACTGATAGATCGGGTATTCGGCTATGTATTCTTCTATTTCGTCGTAAATCATGCTGTCCTTTTCCTCCCGCTTTGCGCATCAGATGTTATCAGCCCTGCAATCCTCTGGACTGTCTGTCCATATCTTCGACTACAATATCGTAGATTTCACCGAGGCCTGCTGCGTATTCCAAAAGCTTCCAGGGCTCATTCGTATGGAAATGGATCTTGATCAGATCCTCATCGCCAACAGCCAGCAGGCAGTCTCCTGCAAAATGCTCCGTAATATAATCATTGATCTCATCTTCATCCAGGTTTTCGCCCTCGATGAGAAGCTGTGTATCATATCTGAATTCCAGCATATGTAATCCTCCTTGACTTATTTATGGTAGGGTTCACCTCGCATGATGCGAAAGCTCCTGTAGATCTGCTCCAGAAGGATCAGCCGCATCAGCTGATGAGGAAATGTGAGCTTTGAAAAACTCAGGGAATAATTTCCTCTGGAAAGTACCTCCCCGGAAAGTCCGAGAGAACCGCCGATCACAAACACTATGTGGCTGATCCCCTGTACACCCCAGGTCTCTATCTGGCGGGACAGGGAGACAGAATCCAGCATTTTGCCGTCTATGGCCATGGTCACCACAAAATCATCCGGCCGGATATGCTTTAACAGCCTGTCGCCCTCTGTTTTGCGGATCATGTCCTCTTCTGCCTCTGAAGCCCGGTCCGGTGTTTTTTCATCCGGCACTTCCAGGATCTCCAGCTTACCGTATTTGCCAAGCCTCTTTGTGTATTCCGCAATACCCATCTGCAAGTATTTTTCTTTGATTTTTCCTACACAGAGAATGGTTATTTTCATGATGGCCTCATTTCCTCACCGGAAGCTGGTTACTATATTATTTATTGGAAAGATATTCGTGGATACCTTTTGCAGCCGCTTTACCGGCACCCATGGCCAGGATAACGGTTGCTGCGCCTGTAACGGCATCACCGCCGGCATATACGCCGTCTTTTGTGGTCTTACCGGTCTCTTCATCGGCAATGATACATTTTCTCTTATTTACATCCAGACCGTATGTAGTGGAAGAGATCAGCGGGTTCGGACTGGTTCCCAGAGACATGATAACGGTATCTACGTCGATATCAAATACAGATCCCGGAACCTCTACCGGACGTCTTCTGCCGGATGCATCCGGCTCGCCAAGCTCCATACGGATGCAGCGGATACCTTTGACCCAGCCATTCTCATCCACAAGAATTTCCTTCGGATTGGTCAGCAGATCAAAGATGATACCCTCTTCTTTAGCATGATGTACTTCTTCTGCACGGGCCGGAAGCTCTGCTTCACTTCTTCTGTAAATAACATGAACCTCTGCACCAAGACGAAGAGCTGTACGGGCAGCATCCATGGCAACATTACCACCGCCGACAACGGCTACTTTCTGGCCTTTGCGGATCGGTGTATCGTATTCGTCCAGATATGCTTTCATCAGGTTGTTTCTGGTCAGGAACTCATTGGCGGACATAACACCGTTGGCTGTCTCTCCCGGGATACCCATGAACATCGGAAGACCTGCACCGGAACCGATAAATACGGCATCGTAACCCTCTTCTGTCAGCAGCTCGTCTACAGTGATGGATTTACCGATAATAACATTTGTCTCGATCTCAACACCGAGAGATTTAACGTTCTCTACCTCAGCGTCAACTACTTTGCTCTTGGGCAGACGGAATTCCGGAATACCGTAAGCCAGAACACCGCCGGCTTTGTGCAGCGCCTCGAAGATCTTTACTTCGTAGCCCAGCTTGGCCAGATCACCGGCACAGGTAAGTCCTGCCGGACCGGCACCGATCACAGCAACCTTCTTGCCGTTTTTCACTTTGGCAGTCTCCGGTTTGATACCGTTTTCTTTTGCCCAGTCGGCTACGAAACGCTCCAGCTTACCGATGGATACCGGTTCACCTTTGATACCGCGGATACATTTACCCTCGCACTGGTTCTCCTGGGGACATACACGGCCGCAGACTGCCGGAAGGGCGCTGGACTGTCCGATCACCTGATATGCTTTCTCGAATTCGCCCTCTTTTACAGCGGCAACGAAATCCGGGATATTGATGGAAACAGGGCATCCCTGTACACACTTGGCATTTTTGCAGTGCAGACAGCGGCTGGCTTCTTCCATAGCTTCTTCTTTATTGTAACCTAAACATACTTCATCAAAATTATGTGCTCTGACTGCCGGATCCTGTTCTCTTACCGGTACTCTCTTTAATACATCTGCCATTATTTGTCACCTCCGCAATGTCCGCATCCGCCGTGATGGGTTTCTCCCTCAAGAAATGCCAGTTTTGCACGGCCTTCCTCGGTTCTGTACATAGCCTGTCTCTGCATAGCCTGGTCAAAATCGATCAGATGTCCGTCAAACTCCGGACCGTCAACGCAGGCAAATTTTACTTCATCACCTACCATAACACGGCATGCACCGCACATACCGGTACCGTCTACCATGATCGGGTTCATGGAAACGATCGTGGGAATTCCCAGCTCTTTTGTCAGCTTGCAGACAAATTTCATCATGATCATCGGACCGATGGCTACGCAGTGATCATAATGCTTACCTTCTTTTACCAGATCCTCCAGACACTTGGTAACCATACCTGTGCGTCCGTAGGAACCGTCATCTGTTGTTACGTACAGATTACATACTTCTTTGAATTCTTTTTCCAGGATAACAAGATCCTTTGTCTTGGCACCGATGATGGCATCAGCTTCAACACCATGCTCATGCAGCCATTTTACCTGCGGATATACCGGAGCTGTTCCTACACCACCGGCGATGAACAGGATCTTTTTGTTTTTCAGCTCCTCGATGGGCTCTTCGATCAGATCGGACGGTCTTCCCAGCGGTCCAACGAAATCCTCGAAGGCATCTCCTTCCTGTAAGTCTTTCATTTTCAGTGTTGAAGCACCGATGGGCATGAACACGATACGGATGGTACCGGCTGCACGGTCATAATCACAGATCGTCAGCGGGATACGCTCAGCAGTCTCATCCACCTTGGCAATGATAAACTGACCAGGTTCGCAGTGTTTGGCAACACGGGGTGCCTCCACAACCATGGAGTAAATGTTCTCCGCAAGTACTTCTTTCTTTAAAATCTTGTACATAACTTCCTCCTGTCTTGTATTTTGTATGTTATGTTTAATAATACCATATTCTAAAGCAGTTGACAGCAAAAGTATTGCTTTTTTTACTGTTCAACGCTGTTTTCAGAATCATCTGTTATATCCTGTGACTCCTTATTGACATAAGTCTCGCTGGCAGCATAGCTGCTCTTTCCGTAATCATTCACGGCAATGGCATAAAATGTATGTTCTCCCACAGGCATATCCACAGGCCCTTTATATAATGTGCCTGTCTTTTCTGTAGGTTTCTGGTCAAAGGCATAATACACCTTACAGCCATCCGGGACAACTACCTGGATCGAAGTATCCATTCCCGTTGTAAATGTACCTGAGCTTGGCGCAATCTTCGGTGTTTCCGGAACAGGATACAGGACAGAATAAGTGAAATCCACCATATCGCTCTCAATCCCCTTATCATTGATTGCGATAGCCCTGAGCCGTGTAGATCCTTCCGGCAATTCAATGGGGTCTGTATACAATATGCTGTCTTTTCCGGGAGCAGAGCCATCTGTCGTATAGTATACCTTTGCGTCAGATTCCGCAGAGATCGCAACAGATACACGGTCCGTAAAGCTTCCGCCTTCCGGGTCAGCCTGGGGAACATCACAGATATATGCCGTATATTTTTCCCGTATATCCAGATTCGTACAGCCGGCGAAAAGATCCGCGATCTTATCCGTCTGCCGCGTCGTCTCATATACCCGGACCAGCATACCATAGGCTGTCTGATCATCCGGATTCATGCTGATGATCTTTTTTAACACTGATTCTGCTTTATCGTATTCTTTCTGCGCATACAGAATGTCCGCTTTTAACAGCCAGGCATCAGAAGCTTCCGGCTCCAGTTCAATGGCCTTCTGGATCGCCTCATAGGCATCATCATATCTTCCATTGGAAAACTCACTTTCTGCCTGTGACAGCTGATAAGCAAAGGAATGTTCTTCCTGATATTTTTTATGCATCCGCCATCCAATCGAAATGCCGATCACCGCGATCACGGCAATCACACCGATGGCGATCCTTGTCTGCTGTTTTTTCTTTTGCTTCTGCTGGGCGCGCTGTCTTTTGATCTCTCTGGAGATATCATCTCCACGCCCCGGAACCGGTGCCTTTTTTTCCGGCTGTGCTCTCTGAGGCTGTTCCTCTGTCAGAATATCACCAAATTCCTGATAGTCAGCCACCAGCCGCACCTCACGTCCGCAGCTGGGACAGAAAGCCGCATCATCACCCAGTTTATAACCACAATATTTACAATTCATATTTCATACCTTTCTTCTCTGCATCGAATCTCACAGATACGATTGGTTTATTCCAGCTGCTCCAGCAACTGTTCAAACTCTTCCATAGAAAGAAGGATCTTTCTCGGTTTTGTTCCTTCTTCACCACTGACTACACCGGCCTCACAGAGCTGATCCATGATACGGGCCGCCCGGTTAAAGCCTATCTTAAACATGCGCTGCAGCATGCCGATGGATGCTTTATCTTTTTCAATAATAAAACGCCCTGCCTCCGCAAAAAGCATATCCCGTTCACTTTTGTTGGAGTTAATCTCTGTTCCTGAAGACGCAGCGCTGATTTTTTCTGTGATGGATTCATCATACTGTACAGGGTCCTGTCCGTTTTTGAGGAAATCCACTACAGCGCCAACCTCTTTATCCGAAACAAAGCTTCCCTGTAATCTGGCAGGCTTCGGATAACCCTGGGGATAAAAAAGCATATCTCCTTTTCCCAGCAGTTTCTCCGCCCCGTTCATATCCAGAATGGTCCGGGAATCCACACCGGAACTAACGGCAAAGGCTACTCTTGACGGCATATTTGCCTTGATCAGACCGGTGATAACATTTACAGAAGGACGCTGTGTAGCGATGATCAGGTGAATACCTGCCGCACGGGCCAGCTGTGCCAGTCGGCAGATCGCATCCTCCACTTCACTGGAAGCCACCATCATCAGGTCAGCCAGCTCGTCCACGATCACTACGATCTGCGGCATTTTGGCAGGCTTTTTCTCATCCTCAATATCTTCCAGGGCTTCTATCTTTTTATTGTACCCCTTCATGTCGCGCACACCATATTGCGCAAATTTATTGTAACGATCCGTCATTTCCGTCACAGCCCAGTTCAAAGCTCCGGCGGCCTTTTTCGGATCCGTCACTACCGGGATCAGAAGATGGGGGATGCCGTTATACACACTTAACTCCACCACCTTGGGGTCGATCATGATCAGCTTGACCTCGTCCGGTTTCGCCTTATACAGAATACTCATAATAAGCGTATTGATACACACAGACTTACCGGATCCGGTTGCACCTGCGATCAAAAGATGGGGCATTTTAGCGATATCCGCAATGACCGGCTGGCCGGCAATATCCTTACCCACGGCAAAGGAAAGCCTGGATTCTGAATTTTTAAACTGCGCAGAATCCAGAAGATCACCGAGATAAACAGCGCTGTTGGTGGGGTTTGGCACCTCGATACCTACAGCGGCTTTGCCGGGGATGGGTGCTTCTATACGGATATCCGCCACCGCCAGATTCAGCTTGATATCGTCTGCCAGATTAACGATCCGGCTGACTTTTACCCCCTGTTCCGGCTGCAGTTCATAACGTGTAACTGTAGGGCCGCAGCTGGCATTGGTCACCGTTACTTTGACGCCAAAGCTGTTCAGCGTATCCTCCAGCTTCTTTGCCGTCTCGTACAGCATCTTGTCGCTGGCACCACTGGATTTTTTGCCGCCTTTTGTCAACAGTTTGAGCGGCGGATATGCATATTCTTTTTCCTGACTCTCCGATTTTCTGATCTCCGAAAGGATCTGCTGCTCCTGCTGCAACTTTTCCTTCGGTGTCATTTTTTTCGGTTTCTGCTCCGGCGTATTTTTCTCCTGCTCCTGAGCCATCAGTTCCTCGCCGGACACTGGACGACTTTCTTCCTCTGCCCGCACAATATGGAACGTACTTTCTTTTGGTACCTCTTCTTCGATGACTGTCTCTGCCAGAGGCTGCGCCTTTTTAGTTCTGCGCGGTACTTTTTCTTTCGGAAACTGCTCCTCTATGATTTCCTCTTTGCATTCTTCTCTGACGTTTTCTTCTGTCTGAGGCCTTACTTCCATACCTGGATGCTTCAGATCCGTTGCCGCGAAATTGATTCCGGTATATTCCGTTGCTGTTCTCCGCGAAGAAGCCTGTCTGGCCTGTTGTCTGGCCCGGGCCACCATCGATCTGCTTTTATCCTGCAGAGGATGCATCAATGATTTCTGGGTCAGAAGCACACCACTGATGATCATGGCCACAATATACACGATCAGCGCTCCTGTCTCACCCAGAAGATAAGAAATCCACCGCACAAGAGCCAGCCCCACTACGCCCCCACAGAAATGATCTGCCGAAGCCGCCCGGTAAGCATAGGAAAACTTTACCGGATTATCGCCGGAAAACAGCATCTCCGCCAGAGCAGTAAGACACAGAAACAGTACCGTGAGACTCAGATCCACTCTGAGCTTCTGCCCCATAACTCTGTGTTCCAGCCCCGTACGGATCAGAAAATATAAAAGGAAAGGAAACACATAAGCCATCAGCCCGAAACACCCAAACAGCACCGAAGCGATAAAAGAACCAACGATCCCGCAGATACCAAACAGACTTAAAAACAGGATCAGGCATACGGCTATCGTGATCCAGTGCAGTATTTCCCGCATAAAACGGGACTGCTTCGGTTCACTGACCGGAGCCTTGGTTCTGGCAGCGCCTGATTTGTTTGCTGTTGTTTTTTTTGCAGTTGTCTTCTTATTTACATTTTTCTTTGTTGCCACAAAAACCTCCTGAAACTATCCTTCCTGTCAAATATCAGGCCAAATACAGATGGCATCCGATGCAGCCAAGAGCCAGCAGAAAACAGTACACAGAAAAAACTGTCAGTTTACACTTCTGCACCAGATGCAAGCAGCCGCGAATCACCAGGCAGCCAATCAGAGCAGAAGCAATGGCACAGACCACTACGACCCCAAATATTTCTAAGGAAAAACCTTTCACAAAAAGGTCTCCCACCGTATAGCAAAATGCTCCTGCCAGAACCGGCACAGACATAAGCATCGAGCAGATGATCGAGGATTTCCTTGTCTGTCCCAGCAGCAAAAACACAGCCAGTGTCACCGCAAAACGCGACACGCCCGGAAATACTGTCACACCCTGGCTCACCCCGACCAAAAGCATCTGCCAGAGAAGCAGATCCTGAGGAACCTTCTTCCCGTTTGGCAAAAAGGCTGCCACAAGAAGGAAAACAGCGGAGATCAGAAATCCCATACCCACAGCCAGAATGTTTTCTGACAAACGTTCCGTCAGATCATGAACAAACACACCGACAACAATCGTCGGAATATTTCCTGCCAGACAAAGAAAGGTGATTTTTCCGTAATTAGACGTAAATACAGGTTTGTACGGATCAACGGAACCTCTTCTGATCTGTTCAAAACGATCAGAGAGATTTTTCTTTATTAATCCCGGTATCCGAACTACCTCCGCAAGAATATGCAGAAGCTCTTTTTTCATAAAAAAAATGATCGCTGCCAGACTGCCCAGATGCCCCGCCGCCATAAAGGCAACCGGGGACATGGTCTTCATATCCAGCAGGGTGTACAAAAGCATACTGTGCCCCGAGCTGCTCACCGGCAGAAACGCGGTAAGCCCCTGCACGATCCCGATGAAAAGTGCTTTGATTATAAGCATATATATTAATTCCTTATCCGTTGTAAAACTGCTTTTTGATAATTACCTTCAAATCGAGTTAAGATTATAACATAGATTTATGGTTACGACAATCATTTTTCTGTGAACGAATGGGCGCATATAGCTTTTTCTTACTTTTTACAGCGGGAATACCGGTAATATTCTGGACAGAGCAACATATATTTTGTCGAATCTCCCGGCTCTTTTTTTGCCCTTTCGAGATGTCTTTTGGACTTTTTCTCTCATTTCTGCGTTTCTCATCCAATTTTTAGATTCTTCGTGGTATTCTTTGGATCTTTTCTGCTTATCTATGTATTTTTCGTCCAAATTCTTTGCCATTTGTGATACTCTTTGGACTTTTCTGCTTGTTTATGTATTTCTCGTCCAATTTCTTCGCCCTTTGTGGTGTTCTTTGGACTTTTCTCCTCATTTCTGTGTTTCATGCCCAATTTCTTAGCCTTTTAGGTTGGTATTTGGATATTTAATTACAGCCATTTTCAAAAAACGGACCCGCTACTACGAGTCCGTTTCCTGTACGCTTTTATGAATACGATTATCTTTTGATCAACAAGCACTATTTTGAGAGCGAATAAAGTTCTTTCGTTTTTTTGTGCTGTTCTATCAACTCATACAGCTTCTGCAAAGCCTCTTTAATTCCTCCGACTTCATCGATCAGTCCTTCCCTGACAGCCTCCTCACCTTCCAGCATAGTCCCCACATCCTTCACAAGCGTAGCCGTATCCAGCATCAGATGCTCCAGACGCTCCACCGTAATATCCGAATGTGCGGAAACAAAAGATGTGATCCGATCCTGTGTTTTTACCAGATTCCTGTAGGACTGCATAACCCCGATAAACATACCGCTGGAGCGCACCGGATGGATCACCATCGTGGCACTTGGAACAATAAAAGAATAATCCGCCGACACCGCCAGAGGCACCCCAATAGAATGTCCGCCGCCCAATACCAGCGACACCGTGGGTTTACTCAAAGAAGCAATCATCTCCGCTATGGCAAGCCCAGCCTCCACATCTCCCCCTACCGTATTTAGAAGGATAAGCAATCCATCAACTTCATCATCATCCTCCACCATAGCCAGCTTCGGCAAAATATGCTCATACTTCGTCGTCTTCGCCCGTTCACTCAGAGCTTCATGGCCTTCCACCTCACCCGTAATCGACAACAGGAAAATTCTCCCCTTCAATGTCTCGATATTCTCACTTTTCACTTTCTCATTATCCGCCATTGCATACATCTCCTTTTTCCCACAGTATGTGCAACCGCAAGAAAAAAATACACCAAAGTCAGCTGCAGCGCAGCGGCACAGCGTCCCACATCCAAATTACACCCTGTACCCCATCCCCATTTTGCAGCGTCCGTCCCCCAAAAAGAGAAAGACCCGTTTATCGCCGCCCAACACGCCGTAAACAGGTCTTCCTCTTTCATTTCATATTCAAAACAAGTAAAAAATCTTATTCATCCCAGTTGTGATAAACATCCTGAACGTCGTCATCGTCCTCCAGAAGATCCAGAATTCTCTGCAGACACTTAACATTCTCTTCGTCCGTTACCTCAACATAATTCTGCGGGATCTGAGTAATATCAGCCTCAGCCATCTCGATCCCCTCTTTTTCCAGAGTTTCACGTACAGCAGAAAAATCCTCCGGAGAAGTAATGATCTCAAAGCAATCCTCCTCATCAGAGAAATCTTCCGCTCCGGCATCCAGAGCCAGCATCATCAGGTCATCCGCATCCATCTCAAAATCTTCTTTATCGATAATGATGCGTCCTTTCTCGTCAAACATAAAGGAAACGCTGCCCTGCGCGCCCATGGAACCTTTACCCTTGTTAAAAGCACTTCTTACATTGGCAGCTGTACGGTTTTTGTTATCTGTCAGTGTCTTAACAATAATCGCCACAC